>JAHCLD010000052.1 GCA_026125585.1 Burkholderiales bacterium | reverse complement strand
ACGGTCACCGGGCTCAGTTGCGCTTCGTGTGCATCCGCCATCGCATCGTCCTCGCTTTTCGGGGCCGCGGAACGGCATTCATCGTTCCGGTGCAGGATTTTTGCACAGCCCGGGCCTCGTGATGCGCCGGGTTCCGGATGCTGGTCGTCGCGCGGGCGCGGCCTTGCCGGGTGCAGGGCCGCGGAGTAACCTCGACGCCTCCTTCGATGCGCAGCGATCGCCTTTGTCCATGAACTCCATGAAGAATCCGGTCCGTGCCGCGCTGGCGCGCGGCGAGACCGTCACCGGCCTCATCCTGTTCAGCGGCAGTCCCATGATCACGGAACTGGCCGCCGCCGCCGGGCTCGACTTCGTGATCATCGACATGGAGCACAGCGCGCTCGATCTTGACACCTGTGCCCACGTGATCCGCGCCGCCGATGCCGCCGGCATCACGCCCTTCGTGCGCATCGCCGACGTCCAGCGCACGCTGATCCTGAAGCTGATGAACATGGGGGCGGCCGGCATCGCGGTTTCTCATGCCAGCCGCGAGAACTGCGCGCTGGCGCTGGACTATGCGCGTTACGCCCCGGCGGGGGAACGCGGCGCCTGCGCCATCGTGCGCTCGGCGGGGTACGCGCCCGGCGACTGGGACGCGCATGTGCGCCGCGCCAACGGGGAACTGATGGTGATTCCGCTGATCGAGGATCAGGCGACCCTGCAGGATTTCGAGGCGATGGCGGCGATGCCGGGGCTGGAGGTGTTTTTCATCGGCCCCACCGACCTGTCGATCGCGCTGGGCGTGCCGCATGCGACCTTCGACGAGCCGAAAATGGCGGCTGCCCTGGAAAAGGTGGTGGCGGCGGCGCGCAAGCACGGCAAATACGTGATGACCACCATCGGCAACAAGCCCGATCCGGCGTACGGCAGATCGGTGCGCGACCGCGGCGTGCAGGCCATCGTGCTCGGCACCGACGGCCACCTGTTTCTGGATGTGTGCCGGCGGGTGAATGCGGTCAAGGATTGAAAACCTGAACATCAGCCACAGAGGACACAGAGTTCACAGAGTGTGCCGTGGCAAAGCGGGAATTTCAGGAATGGTTGCCGCTCTTCTGACGGGGCCCGGTTTGTTTTTCTCTGTGTTCTCTGCGCCCTCTGTGGCTAAACGTTTTTGACTTTGAGGTTTGCATGCCCAGGAAGCTGATCATCACCGTGCGCGTCAACGAATACATGTCGCGCGACATCAACAAAAATGTGCCGTTCACGCCGGATGAGATCGCCGAAACCGCGGCCGAATGCCGCGCGGCCGGCGCCTCGATCATCCATTTCCATGCCCGTACGCCCGACGGCGGCAAGTGTCATGAGCCCGAGGTCTATGCCGAGATCGTCGCGAAGATCCGCGAGAAAACCGACATCCTGATCGATTCGACGCTGGGCCAGATCACCGTCGACGAGGACGAGAACCGGCTGGCCCATATCAAATTGATGGGGCAGAAAAGCAAAACCCGTCCGGATTTCGCCGCCGTGGACACCGGCAGCAGCAACATCGACGCCTACGATCCGGTGGAGAAAAAATTCCTGACCACCGACAAGATCTACAGGAACAGCACCGAAACCTGCCTGTTCCTAGCCAGGGGCATGACCGACGCTGGCGTCAAGCCGCATCTGTCGGTATGGGCGGTACCCTTCGTGCGCATGGTGGAGGCCTTTCTCGACATGGGGGCCGTGCGCGAGCCGGCCTACGTGCAGTGCGTGCTGGCCGAGGGCGGCATCGTCGGCGCACATCCCTGCACCACGCGCGGGCTGGAGGCGCTGATCGACTTCCTGCCGCCGCAGCGCCGCATCGAATGGACGGTGGCGTGCAAGGAAGGCAACCTGTTCAACGTCGCGAGCACCGCGCTCGAACGCATGGGGCACCTCGCGCCGGGTATCGGCGACTATCCCTATCCGGAAATCGGCTGTCCGACCAATGCGGAGCTGGTGCGGCGTTTTGCCGAACTGGGTCGTGCCGTGGGCCGTGAGCCGGCGACCACGGACGAGGCGCGGGCGATGCTCGGCATCTCCCGCAATTAGCTTCTCCGCCTGCAGCATGCGGACGTTCCGCGGTCACGGAGATGTGCCAGTGCCGGCCGGAAGTTGCCCATGTGGTGAACATCGTGGCGTGACCCGTCCGGCGCTGGGTTAGAATCCAAGGCTTCGCCGCCGAGATCCGTCCTGCGGCGGAATCCAACAGGAGGACAATCGATGGGTCACACCATCGCCGAGAAGATTCTCGGCAATCACGCGGGCGGCCAGCCGGCCAGGGCCGGCGAAATCGTCATCGCGGACGTCGATTTCGCGATGATCCACGACGCGCGTGCGGGCAACGCGCTGAAGATGATCGAGAAGCTCGGCGCGAAGTCCCTGCCGCACGTCAAGCGCACCGCGCTGGTGCTGGATCATTATTCGCCGCCGCCGAACATGGAAGCGGCCAATACCCACGTCGAGATGCGCGCCTTCGCTGAAAAACACGGCTCGCCGATTTACGACGTCGGCGACGGCATCTGCCACCAGGTGCTGCCCGAGGGCGGCCACCTGACCTGCGGCGATCTGGTCGTCGGCACCGACACCCATTCGACGACCTACGGCGCCTTTAATGCCTTCGGCACCGGCGTCGAGGGCACCGACGTGTCGGCCGTGATGATGACCGGCAAGCTGTGGTTCCGCGTGCCGGAAACCATCCACGTCGATCTCCGGGGCGCGCTGCAGCCGGGCGTGTGGGCCAAGGACGTCACGCTGGCCATGCTCGGGAAGCTCGGTGCCGAGGGTGCCAACTACCAGGCGCTGGAGTATGCCGGCAGCGGCGTGGCGGCGATGGGCATCGATGACCGCATGACGCTGTCGAACCATGCCGCCGAACTCGGCGCCAAGGCCGCGATCCTCGAGGCCGACGAAAAGACCCTGGCCTGGCTGAAGGCGCACGGCGCCGCCGCGCCGAAACCGGTGAAGGCTGACGCCGACGCGGTTTACGCGCAGCGCATCGTCATCGACACCGCGGCGCTTGCGCCGCAGGTGGCGCGCCAGCACCATATCGACGACATCGCGGCGGTGCCGGAGGTGGCCGGCCAGAAAATCCAGGTCGCGCTGATCGGCACCTGCACCAACGGCCGGCTCGACGACATCCGCCAGGCGGCGGCAATCCTCAAGGGCAGGAAACTGGCGAAGGGCGTGCGCATGATCGTCACGCCGGCCTCGCGGGCGATCTGGCTTGCGGCCATGCGCGAAGGGTTGTTCGAAATCCTGACCGCCGCCGGCGCTTCGGTCGAGGCGGCGGGCTGCGGCACCTGCGTCAACATCACCGGCCATTACATCGCCGGCGACGACCAAGTGGTGATTTCCAGCGCCAACCGCAATTTCAAGGGCCGGCTCGGCAATCCGAAGTCGGAAATCTGGATCGGCTCGGCGGCGACGGTCGCGGCATCGGCACTGACCGGCGTCATCACCGATGCGCGCACGGTCGCCGGCGGTGACTGGCGCGCCGCGGCCTGAGTTTATTGAAAAAACCTTTAGCCACAGAGGACACAGAGAGCACAGAGAAAAACCAAATCGATGCAGTCCACTGTTTCCGGGTTTGAAGTTCTCTGTGTTCTCTGTGTTCTCTGTGTTCTCTGTGTCCTCTGTGGCTGCTTTGAATTTGATCTTGATTTTGATCCTGAAGTCGTTTGGAGGTGATTCATGATGAAAGCCATCAAGGGCTGCGCCCGCGTGCTGGGCGACGACGTCAGCACCGACATCCATTGCTCGAGCAAATACCTGCCGGGCAGGGACACGGCCTACATCGCGACGGTGGCATTCGACCAGGTGTCGCCGGGTTTCGCGAAGGCATTCGGCAAGGGCGATGTGCTGGTCGCCGGCAAGAATTTCGGCATCAATTCCTCGCGCGAGCAGGCGGTGCACATCATGCACCGGATGGGCGTCGCGGCGATCGTGGCCCCCAGTTTCGGCCGCCAGTTTTTCCGCAACGCGATCAACAACGGGCTGGCGGTCATCGAGTGTGACACCGGCGGCATCGCCGACGGCGACATGATTGAAATCGATCCGTCTTCGGGCCGCGTGACCGTCGCCGCGCGCAACATCACCCGTGCCGCGCCGCCGCTGCCCGCGGCGGTGCAGGCCCTGCTTTCGGCGGGCGGGCTGATCCCGTTTTTGCAGAAACATCCGGACTGGAATCTGAAAGGAAGCGCAGCATGAACCTCAAGATCGAACGCGTGGAAGTCTTCGGCGTGGCCATGCCGCTGGTCATGGAATTCAAGAACGCCTATCTGTCGAAGTCGGTGGTCAAGAGCGCGATCGTGCGCATCACCGCGACGGGCGGCGCGGTGGGCTACGGCAACATCGATCCGACGCCGGGATATTCCAAGGAAAGCATCGAGGACAGCCTGGCGATGATCCAGTCGCGGCTGGCGCCGGCGGTGATGGGCATGGACCCGACCAATCTCCACCGCATCGCCGCGAAACTGGAATCAGTGGTGCCCGATTTCCTCGATGCCAAGGCCACCATCGACATGGCCTGCACCGATCTCGCGGCGCGGGTGGCCGGCGTGCCGGTGCATACCTATCTTGGCGGCGCGGTGAAGGACACGCTGCTGTTCAACGCCTGGATCAGCATCCAGTCGCCGGAGAACGCGGCGAAGGAGACGCTGGAGTGGCAGAAGAAGGGTTTCCGTTCCTGCAAGATCAAGGTCGGCGGCGACATCGTGGCGGACCGCGACCGCATCAAGGCGGTGCGCGAGGCCTGCGGTCCGGAATTCAACATCCGCATCGATGCCAATGCCGGCTACGACGCCGACACCTCGATCAGGCTCGCGGAGATGGTGGCACCCTACGGGCTGCAGCTTTTCGAGCAGCCGGTGCCCGCCAACGACGTCGCTGGCATGGCGCGGGTGCGCAAGGCTGCCAACGCGGTGGGCGTGCCGATCATGGCCGACGAGTCGGTGACCGACCATGCCAGCCTGATCGACATCATCCGTGCCGACGCCGCCGACATCGTCAAGGTGAAGGTCATGAAGCAGGGCGGTTTTCTGAACACCCGGCGCATGATCGCCACGGCCGAAGCGGCGGGTATCCGTTGCGTGGTCGGCCACGGTTTCGGCCTCGGCGTGAACACGATGGCGGAAATCATGCTGGCGGCGACGTCCGACAACGTGATCGACGGTCTGGAATGCGTCGGACCGCTGAAAACGAAGGATGACATCGTCACGCAGAAGCTCGACCTCGGCAGGGGCAGCATTCCGCTGCCGGGCGGGCCGGGCCTGGGCGTGACACTGGACGATGCAAAGCTCGCCCGGTACAAATTCGAAGTCAACAAGGCGGCCTGATCCGCTTCAACCCACGGGCTTCCGCCCTGAATTCGAGGAGGACAATGATGAAATTGATGCAATTTGCAGTGACGGCCGCGCTGGCCGGATTTTCGGTGCAGGCCGCGGCGCAGACCTGGCCCGCGCGCCCGGTGACCATCCTGTGCTGGTCGGCCGCGGGGTCGCCGGTCGACATCTACGCGCGCACAATGGCCAAGCTGCTGGTTCCCGAACTGGGCCAGAACGTGGTGGTGGAGAACCGCACCGGTGGCTCTGGCATCATCATGACCAACGCGCTGGTGCGAGGCGCGGCTGACGGCTACACGATCGCGGCCAACACGCTGACGCTGGCGACGCTGTTCAGCGAGGCCAACGCGCAGTTCAAGCCCGATGACTTACAGATGATCGCACGTTCGCAGATCGATCCCTACGGCCTGATCGTGCATACTTCCACGCCGTTCAAGACCATCGAGCAGCTGGTGGCCTTTGCCCGCAAAAAGCCGGAGTTCATCAACGTCAGCGGCCCTTTCGCGATGAGTTCTCACCGCGTGGCCTGGGAAGTGTTCTCCGAGGTGGCGAAATTCAAGACCACCTGGGTGCCTTATCCCGGCGGCGGTCCGGCCCTGACCGCGGTGGCCGGCGGCCATGTCGATGCAGCGGCGACCAATCCCGGCAACGTGAAGCCAATGATCGATGCTGGCAAGGTGCGCGTGCTGGCGGTGTCCTCGGACAAGCGGCTCGACGACTTCCCGGACGTGCCGACCTACAAGGAAAAGGGCTGGGACGTGGTGCGCTACCAGTGGCGCGGCATCATGGCGAAGGCGGGCACGCCGAAGCCGGTGGTGGATCGGCTGGCCGCGGCCATCCAGAAGGCACAGCAGACCCAGGAATGGAAAAGCTACCTGAAGCGGGTCACCCAGCTTGACGGCTTCCAGGGACCGGACGCGTTCCGCACGCAACTGATGCAGGACATCCAGGAAACGGAAGCCGTCAAGAAGAAGCTGGGGCTTTGAAAACAACGATGAATGATGAGCAATGAACGATGAGTGAGAAAACATCCGCGCGGCAGCGGCTGCGCAGGCGGCTGACTGAGGGTGGCATGATCGTGGCGCCGGGCATTTACGACGCCTACGGCGCGCGCATGGTGCAGCAGGCGGGTTATGAAGCGGTCTACATGACCGGCAACGGCGTGTAGGCCTGCCTGCTCGGGCAGCCCGACGTCGGCATGGTCGACCTGACGCTGTTCGCGGCGCATGCGCACCGCGCCGCGGCCTGCGTCGACATTCCGCTGATCTGCGATGCCGACACCGGCTACGGCAACGCGGTGAACGTGAAACACACGGTGCGCGAATTCGAGGCCGCCGGCGTGGCGGCGATCCACTTGGAAGACCAAGTCGCGCCCAAGCGCTGCGGCCACCTGCCGGGTTCGCGCCCGGTGGTGCCGCTGGCCGAGCACGCCGGCAAGATCGAGGCCGCGGTCGCTGCGCGCCGCGATCCGGATTTCATCATCATCGCGCGCACCGACGCGGCGACCGGGCTCGGGCTGGACGAGGCGATCCGCCGCGGCCAGGCCTACCGCAAGGCGGGGGCCGACGTGGTGTTCGTCGAACTGAAGAACAGCCCGACCATCCTCGAAGATCTGAAACGGGTCACCACCGAATCCGGCGCGCCCTGCCTGGTCAACATCGACGGCGGTGGCAAGCTCGGCGAACTGACGGTGCCGGAAATCGAGGCGCTGGGTTTCCGCATCGCGATCTTCCCGGGACTGGCGCGCAATGCCGCCGGTTTCGCGATCCAGGAAGCGCTGGGCACGCTGAAGCGCGACGGCAATACCAAAGCGGTGCGCGAACGCATGCTGACGATGAAGGAATACAACGAAATTCTCGGCCTCGGTGCCGTCGAGGATTGGGAAAAGCGTTACATGCAGAACCGGCAGTAATCGACATATTTTATAAGTATTTGTTTTTAAACATATTTTTTTAATTTCTCAGGTTGGCATTCACCAACCGCCGGAGTTTGAGGACATGGCCGCAGCCAACAGCAGGAAAAAGAGCATCGTGAAGAAAAAAACCGCAGCCCGTTCACCGCGCGCTGCCACGAAAACCGCGGCGGCACGCAAAACCGCCATTGCAGGCAAACCTGCCGCTGCAGGCAAGCCCGCCGCGAAGCCGGCGAAAAAATCGTCGAATCCCCTGGGCCTGGAGAAAAAGCCGGCGGGCCAGTTCGACACGCTGCAGGAAATCGCGCTCGAGGCGTACCGCAAAATGCCGCCCCCGGTGTGGGATCACCTGATGGGCGGCTCGGATTCGGAGACGACGCTGCGCCGCAACCGCGCTGGCCTCGATGCGCTGGCATTGCGCCAGCGCGTGCTGGTCGACGTGCGCAACATCGACATGGGCACCTCGCTGCTGGGGCAGAAGCTGGACATCCCCGTGTTCCCGGCGCCGGTCGGCGGATTCCTGAGCAAGGTACATCACGAGGGCGGTCCGGCCGTGGCGCGCGCGGCGTCGTCGCGCGGCACCACCGCATTCATCGCCACCGCGGCCAAGCCGAGCCTCGAAGCGGCGCAGGCGGCCGTGGAACGCAAGCTGGTGTTCCAACTCTACGTGCGCGGTGACCGGACCTGGATCGAAGGCGTGCTCGATCGCGTCAAGGCCGCCGGTTACGCCGCGCTGTGCGTGACCGTCGACCGCAATTATTACGGCCGCCGCGAGCGCGACATCGTCAGCGGCCTGCCGGTGAAGGAGGGTTTCGGCGACCAGTCGTACCAGGCGAGCCTGAACTGGAAGGACCTGCTGTGGATGAAGGCGCGCGTCGGGCTGCCGCTGATCGCCAAGGGCGTGGCCACAGCCGAAGACGCGGAACTGGCCGTTGAACACGGTGCCGACGTGGTCTACGTGTCCAACCACGGTGGCCGCCAGCTCGACCATGCCCAGGGCAGCATCGAGGTGCTGGAGGAGGTGGTCAGGGCCGTGGCCGGGCGTGCCGAGGTGCTTGCCGACGGCGGCGTGCAACGCGGCACCGACGTGGTCAAGATGCTGTGCCTGGGGGCGCGCGCGGTGGGCGTGGGCAAGCTGCTGGG
The DNA here is from genome assembly GCA_026125585.1 of Burkholderiales bacterium. GTDB lineage: Bacteria > Pseudomonadota > Gammaproteobacteria > Burkholderiales > SG8-41. Next base: position 6,308 of record JAHCLD010000052.1, on the reverse strand, counting down.
CCTCGCGCTGTCGGCCGGCGGCGAAGCTGGCGTCGCGCGCATGCTGGAACTGATGGAAGTCGAGATCCGCCATGCGCTGGGCCTGATGGGCGTGACCTCGATCAAACAGCTCGGGCCGCAGTGGCTGCGCGCGGTGCCGGTTCTTGGCACATCAAGCCCGGTCGGCGCCTACCCGCTGCTCGAGGAGGCGGTGCGCCGCCGGTCGCGCTGAGCGGCGCCGCTGGTTGCCACCCGCGGCGGCGCATCCACGGAATCGGGAACGAAGCAGGCGCGATCCGGTCAGACCGGCCGGTGCCGCCGGAATCAACAACGAGCAAGGAGCGGTGAGTGTACAAACTGGGGATACTCGAAGGCGACGACATCGGGCTGGAAGTGGTGCCGGAGTGCGTCAAGGTGATGAAGGCTGCCGCGGCGAAGGCGGGCGTGCGGATCGAGTGGCTGCCGCTGCCCATCGGCCGCAAAGGGCATGAATCCCACGGCCACACGATGCCCCAGGTCACCGTCGATGCGCTGAAAGGCGTGGACGGCTGGGTGCAGGGGCCCATCGGCCACAACGCCTATCCGCGCAACGACAACACCTGGATCAATCCGCCGCTGCGCAAGAAGTTCGAGCTGTTCGCCAACGTCAAGCCGGTGAAGTCCTATCCCAACCTGCCGTCGCTGCACAAGGACGTGGACATCGTGTTCCTGCGCGAGACCACCGAGGGCATGCAGTCGGGCAGCGTGGTTTACGCCGGCACCGGCGAGTTCCAGCCCAACGACGAGATCGCCGTCGGCATGCGCGTGGTCACGCGCAAGGGTGCCAGCCGCGTGGCGAAGGAGGCCTTCGAGATCGCCCGCACGCGCAGGCGCAAAAAGGTCACCGCGTTGCACAAGGAGCCGGTGTACCGGCTGGTTTGCGGCATGTTCGCGCGCGAGTGCCGCGCGATGGCGAAGAACTACCCGGATGTCGAGTTCGAGGAGGTGCTGATCGACGGCTTCGCGATGAAGGCGGTGATGCGGCCGCAGCAGTACGACGTCGTGGTCACGACCAACCAGTTCGGCGACATCATGACCGACCTCGGCGCCGGCCTCGTCGGCGGACTCGGCCTCGCGCCGGGACTGGTGGTCGGCGAGAAGCAGGCGATGGCGCAGGCTACGCACGGCTCGGCGCCGGACATCGCCGGGAAAAACATCGCGAATCCGTACGCGATGATCATGTCGGGCAAGATGCTGTTCGAATGGCTGGGCCGCACCCGCAATGATGCGAAGGCGACGGCCGCCGCGGCATTGATCGACGCGGCGGTCGACCGAGTGGTTGCCGAGGAGAAAAATCTGACCGGCGACCTCGGTGGCAAGGCCGGCACCACCCAGATGGGCGATGCGATTGCTGCTGCCGTGTGATTGCCGGCGGTAGTGCAAGGAGGTGTTTTGATAAAAAAATCAATAAAATCAATAACTTATATTATTTCATTATTGCTGGCTGCACCCCTCGCAGCGCAACAGCCGGCTGCGCCCGCGGGCGGCAAGGCGGCGAGTGCGGTACCGAAGAATGCGGCACCGAAAAAAGCTGCTCAGGGCGCACCGAAAGCGGCACAGCACAAACGCCAGCCGGCACCGCGCCGCGGCCGACCCGAAAAACTGGCCTGCAGGCTGGGGAGCGAAGACCGCCATGCGCGCATTGCCGTCGAACTGATCAGCGGCCGCGTCGAAAGCATCGCCTACTACTCCAAGTGGAAGCCGCGCACCTGCTCCGTGCACATCGTGCGCGACGATGCCTTCAGCAAATGGGAAGACACCGGGCATGTCACGGTGGTGACCCTGAACGAGGAAAAGGGATCCTTCCTGATCGACCACAGCCGCCGTGCCGTCAAATTCCTGTTTCGCGACATCGACCGCGAGCGCTTCTGCGGCATGGAAGGCAAGATCACCGGCAGCCTGACGGTGACGCGCGGCCGCGACCGCTGCGAGCTCGAGGGCGTGATGGACGAGGGGGAGGACGGTGTGCTGAACAAACAGCCCGCCGAACTGCAGGCCGTGCCGGCATCCTGATGCGGCGGCGTTCAGCCGCCGTTCGAAACCAGCTTGAGTCCGAAGATGCCGGCCACAATCAGGCCGATGCAGGCCAGCCGCGCCAGCGTGGCGGCCTCGTTGAACAGCACGATGCCGAGGATCGCGGTGCCCACCGCGCCGATGCCGGTCCACACCGCGTAGCCGGTGCCCACCGGAATGCCTTTCAGCGCCAGCGCGAGCAGCCAGACGCTGGCGATCATCGCGACGACGGTAATCACGCTCGGCACCAGCCGGGTGAAGCCGACGGTGTATTTGAGGCCGATCGCCCATACCACTTCGAGCAGGCCGGCGATCAGCAGCAGCAGCCACGGGGTCGACATGGCGGCGCCTAGGCGGCCTGTTCCGCGCGGTACTTGTCGTAGAGCACGCCTTCGGCGAACAGCGCCGCGATGTCGGCGTCCTTGTAGTCGAGCCCGCGCACGGTTTCCTCGGTGTGCTGGCCGAGCCAGGGCGCGGACCTGCGGATGGACGTCAGTTCGCCGCTCGACTTGACCGGGATGCCCAGCGATTTCATGCGGCCGATCTTCGGATGGTCGTATTCGACGACCATGTTGCGCGCCTTGATGTGCGGATCGGAGAGGATCTGCGCATAGGTGTAGACCGGACCGCCGGGCACCTGCGCAGCATCGAGCTTCTCAACCCAGTGCGCGGTCGGAGCGGTGGCGAACACCTTCTCGATTTCGGTTTCCAGTTCGTCGATGTTCTTCAGGCGCGAGGGCAGATCCTTGAAGCGTGGATCGGTCAGCCATTCCGGCTTGTTGCAGGTGATGTTGCAGAAATTGGCCCACAGCTTGTTGTTGTTGGCGCCGACGGTGACATAGCCGTCCTGCGTCTTGTAGGCCTGGTACGGCGTCGAGCGGCGGTGGCGCGTGCCGGTGGCGAGCGGTTCCTCGCCGCCGCCGAAGAAGGCGCCGGATTCCCAGTGCGTCCAGGCCAGCCCGGCTTCGAGCAGGGAGGTTTCGACGTACTGGCCCTTGCCGTGGCGCAGCCTGCCGATGTAGGCGCCGAGGATCGCGTAGAGCGCGGTGACGCCGCTGGAGATGTCGTTCATCGCGATGCCGACCTTGGCCGGGCGGCCGCCGGGGTGCCCGGTCATCATCATGATGCCGGACATGCCCTGGGCGACGATGTCGAAGCCGCCCTTGTGGCCGTAGGGGCCGGTCTGGCCGAAGCCCGACATCGAGGCGTAGATCACGCCGGGATTGAATCGGCTGACGGCGTCGTAGTCGATGCCCAGCTTCTTTACCACGCCGGGCCGGAAATTCTCGGTGATGATGTCCGCCTTCGCGGCGAGCTTCATGAAGATTTCCTTGCCGCGCGGATCCTTCATGTTGATGCCGATGCTCTTCTTGTTGCGGTTGAGCACCGCGAAGCAGTACGACTCGCCGTTGACCTTGGGCTCGAAGCGCCGCGAGCCGTCGCCCTCGGGGAAGTTTTCGACCTTGATGATGTCGGCGCCCATGTCGCCCAGCACCATGGTGCAGTAGGGGCCGGCCATTACGGTGGTGAGGTCCAGGACGGTGACGCCTTCGAGCGGGAGTGCCATGCGGGATGCTCCGGAACGGTGCGCGGATTGCGCGGGGATGACGATGCAGCGGCATATTTTATCTTGGCGGGCACTTCGGGGGAAACCGAGGTTGCCGGGGGAACGGCAAGTCGCCGATAATCGGGACCCCGCAGGATTCCCGCATCGATCCGGAACTGCCAACGCAATCAGGAGAAGGAGAAGAATCATGAACAACACCATGCGACTGACGCTGCTCGCGCTGGCGGGCGCCGTGGCGTTGCCGATGGCCGCGCTCGCCCAGAATTACCCGGTCAAGCCGGTGCGGGTGATCATTCCCTGGCCGCCCGGCGGTTCGAACGACATCGCGGGCCGCATGGTCATGCAGAAAATGACCGAGAACACCGGCCAGCAGTTCGTCATCGACAACCGCGGCGGCGCATCCGGCATCGTCGGCTCCGACATCGTGGCGAAGAGCCCGGCGGACGGTTACGTGATCATGGTGCATTCGACCACGCACGTGTCCAATCCGCATCTGTACAGCAAGGTGCCGTACGACACGATGAAGGATTTCGTCGGCATCGCGCCGCTGGCGCGCCAGGTCGGCATGCTGGTCGTGCATCCCTCGCTGCCGGTGAAGACGGTCAAGGAATTCCTCGATCTCGGCCGCCGGCAGCCCAATGCCATCACCTATTCGTCGTCGGGCAACGGCAGCTTCGTCCACCTCGGCATGGCGTTGCTGAACTCGATGAGCAATACCAGGATGGTCCACGTGCCCTACAAGGGCGGCGGCCCGGCCGCGGTGGCGATTGCCTCGGGGGAGGTGCAGGCGATGATGGCGACCGTCGGCTCGGTGATTCCGCACATCAATTCGAAACGGCTGCGCCCGGTCGCGGTGACTTCGGAGGAACCGATCTCCCAGTTTCCGCAGGTGCCGCCGATCTCGTCGGTCGTCAAGGGATATGAATTCACGGCCTGGATCGGCGCGCTGGCGCCGGCCGGCGTGCCGAAACCGATCATCGACCGCCTCAACGCCGAGATCCACAAGGCGCTGAAGGACAAGAGCGTCGCGGAGAAGCTGAGCGGGCAGACGCTGGATCCGATGTTCATGAGCCCGGAGCAGTTCGCCGTGCGGCTGAAGTCGGATTACGACAAGTATGCGAAGGTGATCAAGGAAACCGGAGCCAAGGTCGACTGACCGGGGTTGGTGACCGGAAAAGCCGGCGCCTGCGCCGGCTTTTTTGCGTCCAGTTTGTGGTCTGATGGTGTTTTGTCCATAATGCGCGCAGCCGGTCCCCGAACCGGCGCAATTCCCACAATGGAGGAGGGAACACACGATGGACAAAGTGGAGAAGGTCGCAGACAAAATGCCGCTGTTCGCAGTGCTTGCTGCCGCAGCGTGGATGGCCGCACCCGCGTTGCAGGCGCAGAACTATCCCGCGAAACCGGTCAGGGTCATCATCGCCTGGCCGCCGGGCGGCGCCAATGACATCGCCGGCCGCATCGTCGCGCAGAAACTCACCGAGAACACCGGACAGCAGTTCATCATCGACAACCGCGGCGGCGCTTCCGGCATCGTCGGTTCCGACGTGGTGGCGAAAAGCCCGGCCGACGGGTACACCATCCTGGTGCATTCGGCGACCCACATCTCGAATCCGCATCTCTACAGCAAGGTGCCGTACGACACGCTGAAGGATTTTGCCGGCATCTCGCCGCTGGGGCGGCAGGTCGGCATGCTGGTGGTGCACCCCTCGCTGCCGGTGAAAACGGTCAAGGAGTTCGTCGAGCTCGGGCGCAAGCGCCCGAATGACATCACCTATGCGTCGTCGGGCAACGGCAGCTTCGTGCACCTGGCGATGGCGCTGATCAACTCGATGACCGGCACCAGGATGGTACACGTGCCGTACAAGGGCGGCGGCCCGGCCGCGGTGGCGATTTCCTCGGGCGAGGTGCAGGCGATGACGGCCACGGTCGGTTCCGTCATTCCGCACGTCAGCTCGAAGCGCCTGCGTCCGGTGGCGGTGACTTCGGAGGAGCGGATTTCGCAGTATCCCGACGTGCCGGCGATCGCCGAAACCATCAAGGGCTACGAGTTCACCGCCTGGGTGGGCAGCTTTGCACCCGCCAACACGCCGAAGGCCATCGTCGATCGCCTGAATGCGGAGATCCAGAAGGCGATGAAGGACAAGGTGGTGGCCGAGAAGCTGGGGGCGCAGACGCTGGACCCGATGTTCATGACGCCCGAGCAGTTTGCCGCGCGCCTGAAGGCCGACTACGACAAGTACGGCAAGCTGATCAAGGAAACCGGCGCGAAGGCGGGCTGAGCGAAATCCGCGCCCATATCGTGCAAAACCGGCGCCTGTCGCCGGTTTTTTTTGCCCTGAACATTGTGGAGAAGGAGCGTTTTTCGGATAATCGCCGGCATCCCGCGTGATGTGGCGGGTTCATACCGGAGGAGAACGTTCATGAAAAAAGTACTCGGCACCGCCGGCATCGCGCTGGCCGCCATGCTTGGCGCATCGTTTGCGGCGCAGGCGCAGAATTATCCGTCCAAAGTGGTACGCGTGGTCATTCCGTGGCCGGCCGGCGGTTCCAACGACGTGGTCGGCCGCGTGGTCATGCAGAAGGTGTCGGAAGCGCTGGGCCAGCAGTTCGTCGTCGACAACCGCGGCGGCGCCTCGGGTTCCATCGGCGCCGACATCGTCGCCAAGGCGGCGCCGGACGGCTACACGATCATGGTGCACTCGACGAC
>JAHCLD010000051.1 GCA_026125585.1 Burkholderiales bacterium | reverse complement strand
AAGCCGGCGGCGTGCTCGACCAGGCGATCAATATGGACGGCATCATCCGGGCGCGGTCTTTGACCGGGCGGTCCGGCTCGGTCACGCTGGACGCCGGTGCGGGCGGCAGCGTCCGGGTTGCCGGCACGGTGGACGTCACCGGGGAAGACGGCGCGCGGGGCGGCACGGTTGCCGTCACCGCGGATATCGTCGAGTTGGCGGGCGGGGCGCGCATCGACGCCTCGGGCGACGCGGGCGGGGGCACGATCCTGGTGGGCGGGGATTACCGCGGGCAGGGGGACCTGCTGCGCGCGCAGTCGACCCGCGTCGGGGACGGCGTTCTGCTCAGATCGGACGCGACGGGCGCGGGCGATGGCGGCACGGTGGTGATCTGGTCGGATGGCGACACCGCGTTTGGCGGCACCGTGTCGGCGCGCGGCGGCGCGCTGTCCGGGGACGGCGGGCTGGTGGAGGTGTCGGGCAAACGGTCGCTGGGCTTCGCCGGGCGCGTCGATACCGGGGCGGCCTCCGGCAGAACCGGCGTGCTGCTGCTCGATCCGGTTCATGCCGTCATCGGCGCCGGCAGCGACGGCACTTCCGGCGACACGCAGACGATCAACGCGGCATCGCTGGTCGCGGCGCTGGCGACGTCGAATGTCGTGGTCAGCGCGGACGAGTCGATATCGGTGACCGCGGCGGTCGATGCGTCTGCGCAGGGCAACGCCAACACGCTGCATTTCGAGGATGCCGACGGCGGGGGGCTGACGGTCAACTTCTCGGCGCCGATCGTGCTGGGTGTGAACCAGCGGCTGACCGGGGAGGCCAGTGGCGTCAGCGTGGCGGACGGCGGCCGCATCCAGAACGCGGTGGACGTGGCCGCGGCCGGCACCGCGCCGGGGACCGGCGCCCGCATCAGCGTGCAGGCCGGCAGTTACGACGGCGGCGTGATCGTGGACAAGGCGGGCGTGACGATCGCAGGGACGGACGGGGCGCGGATGAATGTCGCCGCGGGGCAGACCGGGATCACCGTCGCGGCCGGCAACGTGACCGTCGAGGGCATGACCATCGCGGGACCCGAAACCGCCGCCTACACGCTGGTCGACTGGGACAGCCGGCCGACGACGTTCGGGATTTCGGTCAATCCCGGCGTGACCGGCGCCGCGATCCGCGGCAACACCATCCGCGACATCAGGACCGGGGTGTCGTTCCTGCAGGGCAGCTCGGGATCGGTGACCGGAAACACCATCGACAATACCAAGGGGTCCGTGCTGATCCGGTCGGACGACGTGACGGTGTCGGGAAACCGCGCCGGCGCGACCGGCAGCGAGTGGGACGTGGTGATCCTGAACCACGTCGGCGGCGCGGCCTATTTCGGCGATCCGCTGGCGGACCAGAAAGCCTACGGCGAGGCGGTCATGGCGCTTTCCGCCGCCAACGACGGGATGACGGTGCTGGACCGCCGCTACGGCGTCAACGGATTCGTGCTGGATTCCCCGCACATCGGCAACCGTTCGCATGTGCTGGTCGATGCCGGTGCGGTGCCGTCTTTCGATTTCAACCTGGGCAACGGCATCGGCAACCTGCGCCAGCCGCTGAGTTCGATACAGGGCGGCGTGGACGCGGTGGTGCACGGCGGATACGTGACCGTCCGCTCCGGCGAGTACGCCGGGCATGTCGTCATCGGGAAATCCCTGACCCTGAGCGGCGCCGGCGCCGGGCAGACGGTGCTGCGGTCGGCCATCGCGGGCCGCGGCGACGCCATCACGATCAACGGGGCCTCCGACGTGGTCCTGCGCGACCTGACGGTGGCGGAATACGCCCACGGCTTGCGGGTCAACGGCATTGCGCATGACCTGACGCTGCGGGGCATGGTCTTCGAAGACAATACGTATGCCATTCGCAACGGCAACACCACGCGCGCCGACCGGTTCCGCATGATCGACAGCACGATCACCGGCGGCCTGATCGGCGTCCAGACCTACAACGGATACACGCTGGCCGGCGGAGCGCCGGTGGCGACGGCTTCATTCTCCGATGCGCTGTTCGAGAATGTGACCGTGTCCGGCGCCTCGTACAAGGGGTTCTACCTGGAGACGGCCAACGATCTGGTGATGCGCAACGTGACGATCAGCGATACCGGCAATGCTGGCGGTCCGCCCGGCTCCCAGTTTCAGCAGTACGGGCACGCGGTGGACATCAATCTCAAATACGACGCCTTCGGCTCGGTGACGTTCGAGAACCTCGTCGTCGAGACCTCCGGATTCAGCGCCGGGGATCCGACGCGCGCCGCGGTCGTGATCAAGACCCGCGGGGTGCCCGGGGACAGCGCCGCGTACACCGCGGCGCCGGCGGGCCTGCAGAGCGTGACGTTTTCGGGCGGGCGCATCACGGGGTCCGGCGGGGTCGGCATCCGGATCGAGAACTTGGCCGACGGCAGCGGCGGCCAGCCGTCGGTGCGCATCGGCGGCGGCATCGAACTGGCCGACAACGGCCAGGACATCCTGACCGGCCGCACGAATGTCGATGCCTCGGGCGCGGTATTTGCCGGCGCCATCGACGGTTTCGCCATCGAGGACAGGGTGACCCATGCGCTGGACCATGCGGCGCGCGGACTGGTGACCTGGAATCCGGGCCATCTTTATGTCACCCAGAACAGCGGCAGCATCCAGCGCGCCGTCGATGCGGCTTCCGTCGCCGACGTCGTGCACGTGTCCGCCGGCACCTACGGCGAAAACCTGCAGGTCGGCAAAAGCCTGCGGCTGAGCGGAGACGGCGTGGCCGTGCACGGTTTCGAAGCCGCGCATGGCCATACCCTCGGGCTGTCCGGGAACTGGAGCGTCGGCGGCAGCGCGGACTTCGCCGGCACCGTCGTTCTGCACGGAGACCTGAGTCTCGACACCAGCGCCGCCGATGGCGCGATCACGTTCCGCGGCGCGCTGCTCGGCAGCGGAAGCGGGGGACAGGGGCTGGCGCTGGATGCCGGCTCGGGCACCGTCACCGTTCACGACATCGGCACCGCGGCGGCTGCGCTGGGCGACGTGACGGTGCGGGCGGGGGAATACGCGGGCGCGGCAGGCACGTCGTACGTCAGGTCGTTCGCCGCGCATGCCGGCGAGGTGGCCGTGGGCAGCAGCACGCTGCATGCGTCGGGCCTGGTCGACATCGCGGCGGTGAACCTCAGCGGTTCGATCACGGCGTCGAACGTGAACGTGGTCGCCAGCGGCAACGTGTCCGGCAGCATCGCGGCCGCCAGCACGGCGTCGATATCCGGCGGCAACGTGTCGGGCGTGATCCGCGGCGCCAACGTCGACGTCGCGGCCCTGCACACCGTGAACGCGACGGTGGTCGCGACGCATCACGCCGCCGTATCCGGCACTAACGTCCAGGGCAGCGTGCAGGCGCCTTCGGCAACGATCCATGCCGCGCAGGGGGTTGCGGTTCATGCCGACGTGGGCAGCCTGGTCCTGAGTGCGCAGTCGGGGACGGTTTCCGGAAACATCGGTGCCCTGACGATCGGCGCCGGCGCCGGCGTCATCGCGGTGAACGGCGAGGCGGCAGTGGCTGCCGATCCCGATGTCGCGCGCACGCGCTCGGTTCTGCAGCCCGATGTGTCGGGTGCACCCGCGTACGGGGCGCCGCCGCTGGTGTCGCCGGCGAGACTCGCCTTCGGCCAGACGGCCGAGAGCGTTTTCGATCGGGAATTTCCGCTCGGGGCGGCGGAGGCCGGCGGCGGCGTTCTGGCCGGGTTCCTCGGCGGTTTCTGGGAGGACATCGCCGGCAGCCGGGAAAAAAATCCGGACGACCGCTAGGCTGCCGCCGGGACGCCGGGCGGTCAGCCGCCCCGCAGGTTTTTCCTGTTCAGGGTTACGGTGATCTGGGTTCCGATTCCGCTTTCCTGGTGGATGTCGAGTTTCGCGCCGATGGATTCCGCGCGCTCGCGCATGATGCGGAGTCCGAACTTGTCGCCGGTGACCAGCGCCGGATCGAAGCCGACGCCGTTGTCGGCAACCGTCATGCCCAGCGATTTCTCGTCGCTGTGCAGTGACACCAGCATCTTGGTGCATCGCGCGTGCTTGAGGATGTTGTGGAGGGCCTCCTGCGCGATGCGGAACAGCGTCAGTTCGATGTTCTGCGGCAGGCGCGGCTTGAAGTCGAGTCCGTGCAGTTCCGTGAAGATGCCCGAGTTCTGGGAAATCTTGTCGAGATGGAAGGCGAGCGCAGTGCGCAGTCCGTGATCGTCGAGGGCCGGCGGATGCAGTTCCGCCATCAGGTCGCGGACGTCGGTGGTTACCGTCTGCAGCAGGCCGTGCAGGTTGATCAGGCCGTCGTCGACGATGGCCCGGGCATCCGCGGGCAATTGCTCGCGCAGAAGCTCCAGGTTGAAGCGCACCGCGGTCAGCGTCTGGCCGATGCGGTCGTGCAGCTCGATGCTGAGCGCGCGACGCTCCTCTTCCCGCGTCGCGATGACCTGCCGCACCAGTTCGCGCTGGAGCTTCTCGTAGCGCTGCGTCGCCGCGTCGCGCTCGGAGGAATCGTGGATGACCGACAGTATCATCCGCCCTTCGCGCTTGGTCAGCAGCAGGCCGGTGATTTCCCCGGTGGTGGTCTTTCCGTCGAGCCTGAGAAAGCGGCGCCGCGCCGGCGGCGTGGGAACCTGGGGGCGCACGAGAAGTTTGCTGCGCTTCATCGCGATTTCCCTTTCGTCGGGCGGGAAGAGATCGAACCAGTTCCTGCCGATCAGGTCGGAGGGTGCGGAGGCGCCAAAGAAGCGGCAGGCGCCGGGATTGACCTGGCGGATGACGTCACTGCTGTCGCGCACGATGAGCGGATCCGGCACGACATTGAATATCCCGCGGAAATTCGCTTCGCTCTCCTTGAGGGACTGCTGCGCGGCGTACTCCTCGGTGATGTCGGTGGCTGCGCCGCGGTATCCGGTGAAACGGCCGTCGGGGCCGAACAGCGGTTTGCCCGACACCTTGATCCTGCGGGTCTGGCCGGGGAGGCGCCGCTCGATGATCAGGTTGAACGGGCGCCGCGCGACCAGCGTCTCGATGTGCGGCGTCCATGACGCATTGCGGGGCAGGTGGGTGTTGTCGAGCTGCCAGAGCATCTTGCCGAGATGGCTTTCCGCGTCGAGTCCGGCGTACGACTTCGCCGGGGACAGCGCCGTGTATCTCAGATTTTCGTCCTGCTCCCACCACCAGTCTGACGACAGTTCGGCGAGATCGCGGAACCGCTGTTCGCTCGTGCGCAGGGTGTTCTGCGCGAGCGCCAGCCTCGCGATCATGTTCGCGAGCATCGCGAATACCAGGCTGATCGCGGTCAGCAGCGCGACGTCGGTCCAGACGGTACCCCAGGAAATCCAGCCCCGGCCGGGCGAAATCCCGAGTTCCCAGGAGTGGCCGGAAATCCCGAACCGGTGGGCGAGGGGCCATTCCGGCTTTTTCCGGCTCGATGCGACTGGATGCCGGCTGCCGTCGCTGCTCAGATGCAGGAATTCATAGCTGTATCCGAGCTTTTCGAGATAGGGAAGGCCGGCGGTGTCGGCGATGTCGGGCATCAGCAGCACGGCGACGGCCAGTCCGGTTGCCGCGTCCTTCCCGGAACGGCCGCCATCGCGTCCGGACACCGGAAGACGGCCCACCACGATCACCAGCCCGTCGTCGCCTACGACGACATCGGATTCCAGCGACGGGGACCCGTTGCCGGGGAACGGATTTTCCGGCAGGCCGTCGGGCGCCGGAAACCGGTGCATGACGCCCGGCCGCCTGTAGACCAGCAGCCCGTCCGGCGACCTGGACCGCGTTTCCGGAATCAGGCGCATTTCGGCGATGCCGGGATAGAGCGAACCGAGCTGCGCGGCAATGGCCTGGAAACGGTGCTCGTCCAGGGGAATCGAGCGCGTCAGCGTGCCGAGATGATGAAGCGAGGCGATGGCGTGATTGACGTGATGTCCGATGTTCTGCGCGTAATGCGAGGCGATTTCCTCGGCCAGCATTCTCCGCTGCCGCTGTTCCTCGGCGCGGCCCGTCCAGATGATCGTGCCGCCGATGACGAACACCGCGAGAAACGCGAGCGTCGCGGCCTTTTTCGGGGATATCGCGAGCCCGGACAGTATGTTGCGCAGTTTCTTAACCAATGTGGCCATGACATACCGTGAACTAATGCACATAATCAAAATGTGGAGGGCAATGCGCGCGCGGAACCGCGGAGGCAACGGCAAATGCCGGTTGACACCTTCGAAGGCGCAACGGGACAATGCAAGACTCGCGCAACCGGTGAAATCGCGAACAAAAAAAACGGAACCGGGCGGTTCTCAGGGGAAGATTATGGAAAAAGTCGAAGGCGTCGCCGTATGCAGGTCCATCAGGATCATGATGATCGACGATCATACGCTGGTCCGCGCCGGCCTCAAGGCGCTGATCGCCCGGCAGCCCGACATGGAGGTGATTGCGGAAGCGGCGAGCGCCGATGACGCCGTCGACGTGCTGCGCAACTCGAATCCCGACGTCTGCACCGTTGACCTGTCCCTGCCCGGGTTGTCCGGCACCGCGCTGATCAAGCAGATTCACGCGCATCAGCCCGACTGCCGCGTGCTCGTCGTCTCGATGCACGACGAGGCCACGCACGGCGCCCGCGCGTTCCGCGCCGGCGCCCTCGGCTACGTGTGCAAGCACGAGGGGTCGGCGCAGGTCGTCGACGCGATCCGCAAGGTGGCGGCCGGCGAGGTGTACATGACGCCCCAGATGCAGAAACTTTCGCTGAAAGCGCTGTTGTCCGGGCCGTCCGACGTCGTCGAAAGCGACACCGGCATACTGACCGACCGCGAGCACGAAATCCTGCGGCTGATCGGCATGGGATACAGCGGTTCCGAGATTGCGGCACGTTTGCATCGCAGCGTGAAGACCATTGATGTGCATCGGCAGAACCTGAAGCAAAAACTCCGGCTGGCCTCGACCGCGAGCCTGACCATATTTGCGGCGCGCTGGGTGCAGCGCCAGATGGAAGAAGCCGGCTCGGTCCAGCCGCTGGAATAGACATCCTTTTTCCCGGGACCTCCTTCGTTCCGGACCCGCGCCGGCGGCTGACGCGGCGCGCCACGCGCGCCCGTTTTTCCAGTGCAATTTTCCAGCCCGATTCCGACACCGGCATTTTCAAACCATTGTCGGCGGATGGGAATAAGCCGATTGCCGCCGCCGCGCCGGTTACCTAGGTAATTCGCCTGTTCCATCCCCTCTTTTTACCTAGGTAATCCACCTATGCATCCGTACTGGCCACGGCCCGGATGCCTAGCCGGGAATCAGCATATTTCCATAGCCGGAATTCGCAATCCGCCGGGGCAATTTTTGGCATTTTCCTGATGTTCCCGGGCGCGCCGGCCGTCTATCGTCGCGGCCATGATCCATTCGAAACCGAAACCGGTCGCGCCCAGCATCGTCACGGCAAGAATCTACGCCGTCGATGACAGCGAGGAGACGAGAAGCGTGCTGGCCCTGATGCTGGACAAGGCGGGGTACAGGGTGCGGATATTCGCGGACGGCCGCACCGCGCTCGACGCCGCGCGGCTGCAGCCGCCGGACGTGATGCTTTGCGACATCGGCATGGAAGGGTTCGACGGATTCGACGTGCTGGATGCGCTCAGGGCCGATCCGGAGACCTCCGGCGTGCCGTTCATATTCCTGACGGGCAGCGGCGACCATGCCAGCATCAGGAAGGCGCTGAACAGCCGCGCCGACGATTACCTGGTCAAGCCCATCCGGCTGGTGGAGCTGATGCCGGCCATCGACCGCTGCCTGGACCGGAGCGCCACCGTGCGGGGGGAAAAACCTTCCCGCGGGCGGCCGGATCCGGTGGCGCCCGTTCCGACCGTGCGTTTCGAAAGGCTGATGGAAACGATCGAGCCCGCCGGCGTGACCTCGCGGGAAACGCGGTTCGGGGCAATCCTCTATTTCGACATCCGCAATTTCACCACGTACGCCGAGTACCTGGCGGCCGAGGAAGTGGCCGAGATGCTGGATACCTTTTTTTCCAGGGCCTGCGATCCGATCCTCCAGCAGGAGGGCTGGATCGTGAAGATGATGGGCGACGCGGTTCTCGCGATGTTCGACGTCAACAAGCACGGATTCGAGTGCGTGCTGCGCGCGGTCCGCGCCGCCCTGCTGATCGTGATGGCCGCGTCCAGGTTCCGCGAATGGATGTCGGCGCGTTTCGGGAGCAGGGCACTGCCGGATTTCGCGGTGGGCATCGGCATCCATGTCGGCGATGCCGTGGTCTGCGGGCTTGCGGGAGACCGGGACGGCGCCACGACACTGATCGGGGACACGGTGAACGTCGCCGCGCGGATCGAGGAACTCAGCCGCAGGCTCGGCTGGAGCATCGTGGTCAGCCGCGATGTCGCGCGGCTGGCCGGCGAACGGATCGAGCTGGGGCGCAGCTCCACGGTGGCCCTGAGGGGCAGGGACGCGCCGATCGAGGTGGTCGAGGTCGTCGGGTTGCGCCCGCCGGGCGGCGATGCGGCGACCAACAGCAGCTTCTACCACGCGCTCCGGAAGAGCGTGCTCGAGAATTCCGCGCTGCTGTCCGAGCCCGCCGAGCAGAGCGGGATGTTCGTGCCCGAGATCGAGGGATACCGGCTGCTGCGCAAGCTCGGCAGGGGCGGAATGTCCGTCGTCTATCTCGCCGAACCTTCCGGCGGCGGCCCCCCGTGCGTGATCAAGCTCGTCGAGATCGGCGTGAACGAGGCGCAGGCGGAGGCGATCGACCGGTTCATCCAGGAATACGCGCTGGTCTCGCAGATCAGGCATCCCAACGTGGCGATGATCCATGCGCAGGGCTTCACCGCGACCCATGCCTACATCGTGATGGAGTACTTCCATAACGGAGACCTCTACAGCGCCGCCCAGCAGGGGCTTTCGATGCGCCAGGTGCTGTGCTGCATCCGCGACATTGCCGCGGCGCTGGACGCCATTCACCGCGTCGACATCGTGCACCGCGATCTCAAGCCGGCGAACGTCATGCTGCGCAGCGACGGCACCGCGGTGCTCGCCGATTTCGGCATCGCCAAGCATCTCGCGCTGAACATGACCTACACCCGGGTCGGGCAGGTCTTCGGGACGCCGCACTATGTCAGCCCGGAGCAGGCGATGGGCAGGGCCGTGGATCACCGCAGCGACCTGTACAGCCTCGGGGTCATGTTCTACGAACTGACGACGGGATCCCTGCCGTACCAGGCCCAGGATTCGGCGCAACTGCTCGGGATGCACGTGAACGGCGAGATCCCGCGTTTCGAGGAGGCGCTGGCCAAGTACCAGCCGCTGCTGGACGGATTGATGGCGAAGAATCCGGAACACCGCTTTGAGAGCGCGCGCGAACTGCTCAGGGTCCTGCCGCTGTACATCGCCAATGTGCACGGCAGGAGGGCGCAGCCGCCGGGGCGCCGCGCATTGAACAACGCTGCTTTTGACAGGTGAGCGAATGAACAGATCCGAGCCGCTGGACATGGCAACCACCATCAACATGGCCGCATTCCGGACAGGAGCGACCGAAACCCATGCCGTCGCAGTCGTCGGCTTCAGCCAGACGGAGCGGATAGTCCTGGGCAGCATATTCGGGCTTTCGGCCCGCAGGAATCCGAGTTTCGTCGCCTACACGCCGAAGCCGGACAGAGTTCCGGATCTCTTCCTGATCGATGCGGACGATCCGCGGTGCCCGGATTACATCCGCGCCGTGACCGCCAAGAGCAAGGCGCCGATCATCCTGGTTGGCGGCTCCGACCACGGCACGCGCCATTTCGTGCTGCCGCGGCCGCTGCGGCACGGCGCCGCCCTGGCCATGTTCGCGCAGGCCATCCGCGAGAAATTCCGGCCGCCGGTAGCCGGGCCGCTGCCCGGGCCCGCGGCGAAACCCGCCGCCCCGGCTTCTCCGGCGACCGCGCGTCCGCCGGCGAAACCGGAGGCTCCGCGGCCGGCGGCCGATCCCAACGCCGACCGCGTGCTGGTGGTCGACGACAGCCTCGCGGTCCGCAAGTTCATGGAGGCGAAGCTGTCCCCCTACGCGTTCCAGGTCGACTTCGCCGAAAGCGGGGAACAGGCCATCGGATTCACCGGGGAGCGGAGCTACACCTGCGTGTTCCTCGACGTGATCCTGCCGGGCGTGGACGGCTATCAGGTGTGCAAGCTGATCAAGGGCAAGAAGTCTTCCGGCAAGGCGACCGCGGTGGTGATGCTGACCAGCAAATCCTCGCCGTTCGACAAGATCCGGGGAACCATGGCCGGGTGCGACGCCTATCTCACGAAGCCGGTGGACGAGGACAGGCTGCTCGAAGTCATATCGAAGTTCATTCCCGCATCAACGCCGGAAGCAGTGGCGCTGTAACGACCAACCCTAACGATTGTCCAGGAGGCCCAAATGTCAAAAGGAAAAATTCTGGTGGTTGACGATGCAAAGGTGGATCTGATGAATCTCGAGAAGATCGTCACCGGCGCCGGTTACCAGGTGGTGACCGCGGTCTCCGGGGAACAGGCGGTGGACAAGGCGAAGTCCGAGAAGCCCGACCTGATCTTCATGGACGTCAACATGAAGGAGGTCGACGGATTCCAGGCGACCAGGACCCTGCAGAGCGCACCCGAAACCAAGGGGATCCCGGTGGTTTTCGTGACCGCGAAGAACCAGCAGGCGGACCGGGTGTGGGCGCAGATGCTCGGCGCGAAGGGGTTCGTGACCAAACCCTACAGCGCGGACCAGATCCTCGCCCAGCTGGGCGCCATCTGAGGCTCCGGAGCGGCCAATGAACGACATCGTGCCGGACGCCGCAAGCTTCCTCGCGGACATGCCGTTGCTGGAGGATCTGCCGGCCGCCGGCGGGCCGTCCGGCGACGACGGCGCCGCGGTTCCGGACCTGACGGCCTATCTGCTCGGCGAGGACGCCGGCGCGCCGGGCGGTGCCAGCGACAGCCTGCTGCCGCCGTCGCTCGCGCTTGACCGGCGGCGCGACGGCGCTCCCGGCGTCGTGGAAACCTATCTCGGCGGCGTGACCGCCGTGGCGGCCAGCCGGCTCGGATTCAAGATCGGAAACCTGAGGCTGTTCATGCCTTTCGACGAAGCCAGCGAACTGTCCGAAATGATGCCGGTGTACCGCATTCCCAACGTTCCCGCCTGGTTCCGCGGGCTGGCGAACCTGCACGGCAACCTGGTGCCGGTCGTCGACCTGTCCGGCATGGCGGGACTGACAGCCGGTCAGGGCAAGTCCGGGAAACTGCTGGTCGTCGGGCGCGGCGGCGGCGCGATCGGCGTGATGATCGACGGGATCCCGGAGAGGATTCCCGTGGATTCGACGGCCGCCGTTGACGTCCCGGACCTTCCGCCCGTGCTCCGGGGATGCGTGTCCGGCGCGCGCCTGCATCGCGACGAGGTCTGGCTCGAGCTGCGGAGCCGGCAGTTCGCGGAGGCGGTCGAGAAGATGATTTCCTGACGGCGGAAGTCCCGCCGGCATTTTCAGATACGGATTATTTTGACTGGAGAAATGCGATGAAGCCGATGAAACTGAAATTCAATTTCGTCCTGCTCGGGAATCTCAGGCTATGGATGAAATTCATGCTCCTGGGCTTGCTCGTCCTGCCCATGGTCGGCCTGCCCACCTATTTCTACATCGAGAAAACCCTGGCCGAGGTCGGACTGGCCAAGAGGGAGATTAGCGGGCTTCCGGTGGTGTCCTCGACCGTCAGGCTGCTGGACCAGGTGCAGCGGCACGGCGCGCTGGCGATGGCGTTCCTGATCCGACCCGATGCCGATTCCCAGGCGCTGGACCGCCTGCAGGGGGAAATCCAGGAGGCCGTCGGCCGGATCGAGACCGACCTGGCGGGCGCCGAGGACGGCCGGGTGCAGGGCGCGCTGCTCGACGTCAAGGCGCAATGGGGAACGCTGTCCCAACTGGTCAAGGCGAAGTCGCTGGACGCCGACTCGGCGTTCTCGGACCACGCGGAAATGAGCAGGAAGGTGTTCTACCTCAAGGAGCTTCTGCTCGATTACTACAAGCTGAGCCTCGATTCCGACGAGCACACTTCGCTGATGGTCCGCAACGTGTACGTCGATTTTCCGGCCGTCACGGAACCTTTCGCCAAGGTGCGCAGCCTCGGCACGGCGCGGCTGATCCGCGCCGAGATGCGGCGTGCTGATCCGAAATCCGGCGGTGAACCCTCGGCCGCCGAGCGCCTGGCCCTCGCGACGCACCTCGAGGACGCGACGACCCGGGTCGAGGAGGCCGGCCGCAGCGTGTCCAAGGTCATCGTGACCTCTCCGGCGCTGAAGGAGGCGCTCGAGCAGAACGCCCGCGACCAGATACGCGCCGGCAACCGGCTGATCGAGAAAGCCAGGGCCGAGGTGCTGGATCCCGCCGAACCCTCCGCCAGCGCGGACGAATTCGCGGCAGCCGTCACCGGGGGCATCGACGGCTACTACGCACTGATCGGCGAGGCCGAAAAGATGCTCGGCGCCGAGCTTGCGAAGAAGGCCGACGCGCTGACGCAGCGGGCGACCTACACGCTGATCGAGATCGCCGGCCTGTTCCTGCTGGGCGGCATCCTCGGCTTCTTCATCGTCCGGAACGTGACCCTGACCGTGCGCGCGCTGCAGACCGCAGTCGACAGGGTGCGCGGCGGCGACGAGACCGGTCTCGCGAACATCCGCGGCAGGGACGAAATCGCCGCGCTGGGGCGTACGGTCAACACGCTGCTGCAGGACAGGATTTCCGCGCAGAAGAAGGCGGAGGAGGAGAACGCGCAGCTCAACAAGTCGGTCATCGAGCTGATGCAGACGGTTTACCAACTGAGCAACAGGGATCTGACCGCGCACGCGAACGTCGACGAATCGCTGATCGGCACCGTCGCCAGCTCGATCAACCAGCTTGCCGGGGAAACCGGCAAGGTGCTCGGACAGGTCTCGCGGATCGCGGGCAACGTGGACCGCGCCTCGGCGCAGGTCAAGGCGCAGGCCGAGCGCGTGCAGAAGACCGCGGAGAACGAGCGGATGGAGGTTTCCAGCATGGTCGACGACCTTTCCGAGGCGGTCACGCAGATGAATCTCATCGCCGCGCTCGCCGGCAACACCAACGAGGCCGCGGAGAACGCCAGCAAGGCGACGAACACCGCGCTGGAAAGGGTGCGCGAGACGGTCGCCGGCATGGAAGGCATCCGCGAGACCATCGCGGAAACCGAGAAGAGGATCAAGCGGCTGGGCGAGCGCTCGCAGGAGATTTCGGGGATCGTCAGCCTGATCAACACCATCGCGGAACGCACCCACGTGCTGGCGCTGAACGCCGCGATGCAGGCGGCGATCGCGGGCGACGCGGGCCGGGGTTTCGCCGTGGTGGCGGAAGAGGTGCAGCGCCTGGCCGAGTCCTCGCGCAACGCCACTTCGCAGATCGCGACCCTGATCAATAATATCCAGATCGAGACCAACGAGACGATCGGGACCGTCAACCGCACGATATCGCAGGTGGTCGACGGCTCCGAGCTTGCGAAGCGCGCGGGCGATCAGATGAAGGAGACGCAGCGCATCGCGACCGAACTCGCGGACCTGGTCCAGCGCATCGCCGCCGGGACCGGCACGCAGAACCAGGCCGCGATCGCCCTGAAGGACCGGATCAGCGACATCGGCCGCAGTTCCGAGCAGACGTCGCGGCAGATCGAGGAGCAAGCGGCCGAAACGGCGGCCCTGGCGGAAGCCGCGCGCCAGCTCAACTCGGCGATTTCGGTGTTCAAGCTGCCCCGCCAGGTGCTGGAGTCGGACACCGCGGCTCATGCCGCCGTGCCGGGCGAGCTCCTGCCGGCGGCAGCCTGACCCGCGGGCGCAGCGGAGGCGGAGCACCGTGAATACCAGCGACCTGATCCTGGCCCTGCGGTCCGAGGTGGAGAGCATCACCGGGGATCTGTCCGCCTTCATCGAGGAAATGGCCGGCGGCGGCGCGCGCGCGTGCGGCGCGCGGGACGGCTACAGGAGCCAGATCGAGCGCCTGGCCGCCACGGCGTCGCTGCTCGGAATGGGCGGACTGGAAATCTGCTGCGGGCGGGTGAACGCGGCGCTTTGCGCCGCGCCCTCGGCGGACGCGCCGCTCTCCGGGGAGGAGCGGGAATTCCTCGGCCGCTGGCCGGAACTGGTGGTGGCCTACCTGGCGGACACCGGCGACAAGGCGGCGTGCGCCGCCCTCGCCGGGCATTTCTCGGCTGGACCCGGCGGGGACCGGGAGGCTGCCGATCTCGCCGCGCGCCTGTCCGAGCCGCCGCGCCTCGCCGAGGAAATGCAGGACGCCGCGAAGCCGTCCCGCCCGTCCGTCGCCGCCGCGGAGGACGTTTCCCTCGAACTTCCGGCAGACCTCGATCCCGGTATGTTCGATGGATTCATGCAGGAAGCGCCGGGGCACGCCACCGAATTCTCGGCGCTGGTCGGGCGCATCGCCGCAGGCAGGGCGGATGCCGGGGTGCTCGGGGAGGCGAAGCGGATCGCGCACACGTTCAAGGGCTCGGCCAACATCGTCGGCATCCGCGGCATCGCGAAGCTCGGGCATTACACCGAGGACATACTGGAGCACCTGCAGGAGCATCCGGGGTCCCTGTCCCCGGAATTGGCCGATGCGCTGCTCGATGTCGCCGGCTGTCTCGAACAGATGGTGGGCTGCTTGCAGGGCCAGGAGGAATATCCCGCGAACGCGCAGTCGGTGATGCAGGCCGTGCTCGACTGGGCCAACCGCATCGACGGCGTGGCG
>JAHCLD010000050.1 GCA_026125585.1 Burkholderiales bacterium | reverse complement strand
CGAGAGGTCCAGCAGGTGAATGCCGGTGGCGGTCATCGGGCCGGCGGGCGCTTCCTTGCCGGAAAGCCGCCAGTTGTCGGCGGCAAGGGTCAGGAACTTGTCCTGGCTGAAATTGGCCTCGATCTGCAGCGGCACGCCGATCTCGCCCGATTTCACGACCTCCATCAGATCGATGATCGGCGGCTCGAAGCGGCGTTCGTGGCCGACGGCGAGGGCGACCTTGTTGTCGTTGACGGCCTTGATCGCGCGCAGCACGTCGGCGCGGGTCATCGACAGCGGCTTCTCGCAGAACACGTGTTTGCCGGCATTGGCCGCGGCGACGATCTGCCCGGTGTGCTGGGTGTGCGGCGTGCACAGCACGACGCCCTGGATCGCGGGATCCTTCAGCACCTCGTCGAAGCCGGTGACGACCTTCACGCCGTGCTGCCGCGCGAAGTCCGCGATGCCCGCGGCGTCGATTTCGACGACGGTGCTGACGCTTATTTTCCTGCTGGTCTTGAGCAGCGGGACGATGATCTTGCCCCACCAGCCCATGCCGACCACGGCGACGTTGAACAACGCGTTTCTCCTTGCCTTGTGTTCCGGTGAACGGGTTCAGGCGGCTTTGCCGCCTTTTGCGATGGCCGCGTTGACCGCCGGCATCACTTTCTCGGCAAGCAGCTCCATCGAGCGTTTGCCCAGTTTCGGGTCGATCCAGTCATGGCAGGCGTAGACCAGTGTGCCGAAATCGCCGACCTTCTCGCGGAAGGCGAGAATCTGGTCGACGACGCTGTTGACGGTGCCGGCGATGACCAGCTGGTCGGTGACGTATTCCGGCGTGATCGCCGAGTCCGGCATGTTCTGGTCGACCTTGAACAGGTTGCCGCGGTTGCCGAAGCCGACCAGCTTGCGCACCAGCTGCTTGAAATAGAAATGATAGGGGCCTTCGGCCGACTTGCCGTAACGCTGCGCGGTCGCCTCGTCGTCGGCGACGAAAATGCTCTTGGCGATGCGCCAGTCGGCGGGATCGGCGACCTGGCCGATGTTCTTCTTGCCTTCGACGTAGTTGGGCCAGTGCGTCTTCACCCATTCCGGCATCAGGAAGTTCGCCGAGATCGGCAGCCAGCCGCGTTCCGCCATCGCGGTGACGCCCTTGGAATAGGGCGCGACGACGGTGCCGACGATGGGCGGATGCGGCTTCTGGAAGGGCTTCAGGATGATGCCCTGGCCAATCTCGGGGATCATCGTTTTTTCCGTACTGACTTTCCAGAACTTGCCTTCCAGGTTGTACGGCGGCTCGGACTCCCAGATCTTGAGCACCATGTTGATGCCTTCGATGAACATCGCCGTGCGGTCATTGCCGAGATTGCCGAAGACTTCCGCATCCGACATCAGGCCGCCGGGGCTGATGCCCATCATGAAGCGGCCTTCGAGCATGTTGTCGAGCATCGCCACCTGGGCCGCGATTGCCGCCGGGTGCGAATTCGGAATGTTGATGGTGCCGGTGCCGAGCTTGATGCGCTTCGTCTCGGAAATCAGCGAGGCGAGGAAGGTCATGCAGTGCGTGACCGTTTCCGCCACGTCGGTGACGTGCTCGCCGACATAGGCTTCCTCAAAACCCAGTTTGTCGGCCAGGATGATGGCTTCGCGGTCTTCGCGCAGCGATTGCGGATAGCTCTTCCCGGGAGGGTGGAGCGGCATCATGAAGGTGGCGAGTTTCATCCTGGCTGTCCTGGCTGGTTGGTCTGTCAGAGGAATGCGGAACCGGACGTCATTCCGTCTGGATGTTGTTGTCGCGGATGGCCTTGCCGAAGCGGTCGGTCTCATTTTTCACGAAGGCGCGGAAATCGGCGGGATCCTTGCTGGTCACCACGACCACGCCGCTGTCGCCGAGCTTCTTGGCGACCCCGGCGTCCTTCATCGAGGCCTGGCCGATCTTGTACAGGGCGTTGACGACATTGGCCGGGGTGCCCTTGGGCACGAACAGGCCCTGCCACGATCCCACGACCATGTTGAAACCCTGTTCGCGCATCGTCGGCGCCTCCGGCATCGCCGAACTGCGCTCCGGCGCGATGATGCCGAGCATGCGCAGGCGCCCCTGTTTTGCAAAATTGACCGTCGAGCTGAAGGTGGCCATCAGCCACTGCACTTCGTTGCCGAGGACGCCGACGGTGGCGGGGCCGGCGCCGCCCTTGTAGGGGACCATGGTCGCGCTGGTGCCCGACATGTTCAGGAACATCAGCGCTTCCAGGGTGTTCGCGCTGCTGGGGGCCGCCGCGCCGTAGTTCAGCTTTCCGGGGTTGCTTTTCATGTAGGCGACCAGTTCCTTGACGGTTTTCGCCGGGACCGAAGGATGCGACACCAGGCTGCCGGGCACGTCGACCACCTGCGTGATCGGAATCAGGTCGTTCAGCGGCTTGTACTTGAACTTGGTGTAGAACACCGGATTGATGGCCATCGTGCCGACGTTGCCGAGCAGGAGGGTGTAGCCGTCGGCGGTCGCGCTCGCGGCATTCTCGACACCGATGTTGCCGGCGGCGCCGGAACGGTTCTCGACGATCAGCGGCTGCTTCAGCAGCTCGGCCATGGCCGGCTGGATGATGCGGCCGACGAAATCGGAAGCGCCGCCGGGGGCGAAGGGCACGATCATGCGCACCGGGCGGTTGGGGTAGCCGTCCGCGCCGAGCGCGGGGCCGGCGATCATGGTCGACAGCGCGGTGGCGAGGGCAATGCGCTTGAGGTTGAAGGTCATGGCGGTTCTCTCCTTTGGTATTTGACTATGTAACTATATGTTTTTATTTAATTTTTTCGTCACCAGGCGCGATGGGCAGCGATACCGGCCGTTTGAGCCTCGCTGACAGGTCGATGGCCTTGGTCAGCATCAGCCGGTTGTGGCCTTCCGCCGCGGTGGCATGCTGTGTCGGAACGCCCAGCGATACCCGATTCAACCACGAATTGGTTTCCTCGCGCATGGGGCCGCGCAGTTCGCCGAGCGCCATGTCGCCCACCGGATAGCTGGTCAGGAAGTCGACGTGGCGGCGCTTGTCCGGGGCGTACCCTTCGCTCTGAATCAGGTTGGTGGCAAGCACGATGTCGCGGTGGGTGTCGTCGATGGTCAGCACGCCCTCGGTGCCGACCGCGCCCACTTCGAGGCTGTAGACCGCGCCCGGCCAGATTTCGGGCAGCGCCCAGGAAATCACGCCGTGATAGATCGCGCCGTCGTCGAAGGTGATCGTGTAGCCGGTGCCGTCGACGCCTTGCCAGGTGGGGCCCAGCGCCTTGTTCACCGACCGCGCATAGACCTCGACCGGCTTCTTCGCCTCCATCAGCCACATCACCACGTCGAGCGCGTGCGTGCCGGAAATCACCATCGGCGTGACTTCGGCGCGGTTGTCGCTGCGCTTGTAGTTGTCGATGGCCACCAGGCGGTTCATGAAGGCGCGGGAAGTGACCATCGTCACCTCGCCGAGCGAGCCGGTGCGCACCTTCTCCTTGGCCACCAGCCAGCGGCGGCGGAAACGCTGCGTGTAGCCGATCACCGCGTCGACGCCGTGTTTCTCGATGGCGGCCAGGGTCTGCGCTGATTCGCCGAGGTCGGTGGCCAGCGGCTTCTCGATCAGCATCGGCAGCTTGCGTTCGGCGGCCATGATTACCGGGTCGACGTGCAGGTGTTCGTCGGTGCAGACCGCGACCGCGTTGACTTCGGGACGCGCCAGCAGCTCGCGGAAATCGGTGGTGACGAAATCGCCGCCGCATTTCTCGCGGACGATCTCGCCGCGCTCGGGATTGATCTCGGCAATGCCGATCCAGCCCACCTCGGGGTGACGGGCGGCAAGCTCGGCACGGATCAGGCCGACGCGGCCGGCGCCGATGATGGCAAGACCGATTTTCTTGGGGGTTTTCTTCATTTCGAAATCCAGGTCAAAGTCAAAGGCATCGAGCCACAGAGGTCACAGAGAACACAGAGATGAAACGTCATTCCGGACACGCGGCGCGTGATCCGGAATCCAGTGGTTTTTTGCATGCGCACTGGATTCCGGCTTTTGCCGGAATGACGGCCAAAACGAGGTTTTTCTCTGTGTTCTCTGTGACCTCTGTGGCTAAAAGATTTCAAGTGTTCTCAGCGTCCCGCCGCCGCAGCCAAAGGCCGCGATTCGGGCAGCGGCAGCAGCGCCGGCTCGTTGCGCTCGGCGGAAATGTCGGCGGCGATGTAGACCTCCATCACGCTGCGCGCCTCCTCGGCGGTGACCAGCACCGGACGGTCGCAGCACACGGCCTCGATGAAATGCACGGTTTCGGCGTGCATCGGGCCGGCGAAGGCGTGGTCCACGCGCTCGCCGGGCATCGACGACATCGGCAACTGGATGCCGTTTTTCATGGTGTTGAGCATCACGTCGCGGTGCGTGTCGTCGCAGATCACCGCGCCGTCGGTGCCGATCATCTCGATCCAGGTCGAGCAGGCGTTGGGATAGCCGGGCGGCAGGCTCCAGCCGGCGCCGATGACGAAGGACATGCCGCTGTCCATGGTCACGGTGATCCACTGCGTGTCGGGCACGTCGGCGCCGCTGTTGGCCTTCATCGCGCCGTAGTTCAACTGCGAATAGACGCGGACCGGCTTCGCCGGCGCCAGGCACCACAGGATGAAGTCGAGGTCGTGGGTGGCTTCCATCGCCGCGGGGGAGAGCTTGCTGCGGCCGGTGATCTTGGCGCCGAGGCTGCGCTGGATGTGGCGCGAGACGAGGGCGCTGACCGGTTTTCCGATCAGCCCGGTGTCGATGCATTTCTTGACGTAGGCGTATTTCGGGTTGTAGCGCTGCGAGTAGCCGATCGTGAACTTGACGCCCTTGCGGCGGGCGATCGCAATCAGTTCATCGGCCTCGTGCAGTTCGACGGCGATCGGTTTTTCCATGAACACGTGCAGGCCGGCTTCGAGGCAGTCGCGGGCCATCGGGTAGTGCAGCTTCTCCGGCGTCGCCGAAATCATCACGGCATCGAGGTCTTTCACTTCCAGCAGCCTGCGGTAGTCGTCGGTCGCGGTTTTCGCGTTGCAGGACTTGGCCACCTCGGCAAGACGCTCGGGCCGGGTTTCGACGATGTGCAAGTCCTTGACCGCCGGGTTGATCGCGCAGGTGTCGGCGCGGATGCCGCCGCACCAGCCGGTGCCGATGATGCCTACGTTGATCTGCTTCACTGCAGGATTCTCCTTGGGGTGGCGCCGGCGCGCGGTCATGGCCGGGCGTATCCGGTGTTTGATGCGGCTGCAATCTTAACGACGGGCGGCAACGCCGACAAATGCCGAATCGGCCCCCGTGACATAACGATTCGGCATGGCTACACTGCGCAGCGGGCATGGCTGCGGATGGCGCAGCGCAGCATCGCTCATGAGGAAATTCCGCATCCGCGGCAGGCTGTTCCGGCGGCGACAGCCCTGAAAACATGCCGCTTTGTTATCTCACGAAGGAAGCGAACCGGTTCATGGATCTGCGCGGCATCCGTTATTTCGTCCAGATCGCCGAACTCGGCAGCATCACCCGCGCCGCCCAGCACCTGCGCGTGGCGCAGCCGGCGCTGTCGCGGCACATCCGCGCTTTGGAGGAGGAACTGGGCGCGCCGCTGCTGCTGAGGCTGCCGCGCGGCGTGCGCCTGACGACCGCGGGGCGGCAGTTTCTGGATCACTGCCAGCGCATCCTGCGCGAGCTGGACCGCGCACAGGACGGGCTGCGCAGCGGCGGCGGGGCGGCGCAGGGACGGGTGATCCTCGGCGTGTCGCCCACCACCGGGCCGCTGCTGCTGCCGGGCGTCGTCGAGCGCATGCGCCGGCAGTGCCCGCAGATCAGCCTGAAGGTCGTCGACGGCTTCAGCAACCAGCTCTACGACTGGCTGCAGGCCGGGCGCGCGGACATCGCGGTGCTGACCAACCCGGTGAATTCGCGCTCGGTGGCGGTGACGCCGCTGATCTCCGAGCCCATCGTGGTGTACGCGAAGGCGCAGGCGCGCGCATCGAGGCGCTTCTTCACCGTCGCCGAGCTGGCGCGCACGCCGGTGGTCAGCACCGAGGCGATCCGCATCATCGCCGACGAGCAGCTGCAGCGCCACCGCGCGCGCGTCAGCGTGGAGGCGGAGATCGACGCGGTCGAGGCCATCCGCCGCCTGGTGCTGCGCGGCACCAGCATCGCGCTGATGCCGGTATCGACGTTCCACGAGGACGTTGCCGCGGGCGACATCACCGCGACCCCCGTTGCCGACGCGAACATCCATCGTATACTCACGCTCGGCCGGCAGGCGGAGCGCCGCGCTTCGGCCGCCGTCGACGAAGTGGTGCAGATCATGACGGCGGAAGTGCGCGCGCTGGCGGAGGATGGCGTATTCAGCCTGCCGGGAGGCGCGGCGGAAAAAACGGCGACGCGGGCACCGCGGCCCAGAAAAACACGCAACCAGGAGCAGGCATGAAACGCATCGACGTGCACAACCACGTGATTCCGGAGACCATCGTCAAGGCGATGCAGGCGAATCCCGTCTACAACACCAAAATCGAGGGGGAGGGCCACAACCGGGTGTTCATCCGCGGCAAGGTGCGTTTCCCGTTCGAGCCGGAGTTTTACGACGCCGATGCCAAGCTGGAGTCGATGGACCGCAAGAAAATCGACATTGCCTTCATCTCCCCGGGGCCGCAGACGTTTTTCTACAACCTGAAGAACGATCTGGCGATCCAGACCGCGCGCATCGTCAACGACGGCGTCGCGCAGATGGCCGCGGCGAAACCGGACCGCCTGCGCGGCATGGCGACGCTGCCGATGCAGCACCCGGAGGCGGCCATCGCCGAGCTGGAGCGCGTGGTGAAGGAATACGGCTTCCGGGGCGTCGAACTCGGCACGGCCATCGGCGAGGAGGAACTGGCCGATCCGAAATTCCGGCCGGTGCTGAAACGCATCGAGGAACTGAAGGTGATCATTTTCGCGCACCCGAACACCCAGGGGGCGGCGGGCCGGCTCGACTGCTACTACCTGATGAACCTGATCGGCAATCCGCTGGACACCACGATCATGGTCGGCAAGCTGATGTTCAGCGGCGCGCTGGACGAGTTGAAGGACCTGAAAATCCTGCTTGCCCACGGCGGCGGCTTCCTGCCGTACCAGATCGGCCGTTTCGTGCACGGCCACAGGGTGCGCCCGGACACGGCGGAATTCACCCGCTCCGACCCGATGCGGATGCTGAAGCGTTTCTGGTTCGATGCGCTGACCCACAGCCCGCAGTCGATCCGCCACCTGATCGACGTCATCGGCTCCGAAAAAATCGTGCTCGGCACCGACGCGCCCTTCGACATGGGCGAGATGGCGCCGGTGGATCGAGTCGAGATGACGCCGGGCCTCACGCAGAAGGAGCGCGAGGACATTTTCTGCAACGCCGCCACCGCGCTGTTCGACGGCAGGATCTGAGGCGGCGTGCCGGGCGTGTTCGTGCCGGGCCACCGCGGCCCGGCCTTCGTCGATGAAGAGGTCGTCTGCTGCCTGTTCCAGGGCAGCCGCGTGCTGGTTGCGCGCGACGGCGGCGGAACGCCGCAATTGCCGGAACTCGACGCCCGGGCAAGCGGGCTCCCGCTGAAGTCCGCGCATTACCTCGGCCGCCTCGACGGCCGCCACTGCTACGGCCTGCAGCTGCCGCGCGGTTGCGAGCCGCCCGCCGGACTCGAAGCGCTGGGGCTGCGCGCGCTGATTCTCGAGGGCAACGACCTCGCATCCGCGCTGGCGGGGCAGGCGTTCCAGTTGCTGGAATGGGAACGTACCCACCGCCACTGCGGCTCCTGCGGGGCGCCGACCACGCCCCATGCCGCCGACCGCGCGGTGGAATGCGCCGGCTGCCGCATCGTCTATTACCCGCGCATCGCGCCCGTGATGATGGCACTGGTCCACCGCGAGGGCGAACTGCTGCTGACGCGCAAGCCGAACTATGCGCCGGGCCGTTACACCGTGGTCGCCGGCTTCGTCGAAGCCGGCGAATCCCTGGAGCAGTGCATCGCGCGCGAAGTGAAGGAGGAGGTCGGCGTCGAGATCCGCAACCCGCGCTATTTCGGCAGCCAGCCCTGGCCTTTCCCCAATTCGCTGGTGATGGCTTTCAGCGCGGAATGGGCGGGGGGCGAAGCGGCGCCTGATCCGGGCGAACTCGAGGACGCGCGCTGGTTTCCGATCGACGCGCTGCCCGACCTGCCCGAAGAGGTGCACATTTCCCGCCAGTTGATCGACGACACGCTGGCCCGGCTGCGTCGGGTCTAGAGCCTGTTATGAATTTGACCCTTTTTCCCTCATCCCAACCCTTCTCCCAAAGGGAGAAGGGCTTTTCATCCCTCTCCCTTTGGGAGAGGGACCGAGGGTGAGGGAGACTTGACCGTAAAACGTACATCGTCGACCACCGGTTGCCACGTGCTAGGATATTTGCAGGAGGAGGTGACCGGCGCCCACGCCGGCCCGACAGTCATTCAACACCATCAAGCGGACCCGCCGACATGCCTTTCCATCGTTTCGAGGATTTCGAAAGCAATTACCTGACACCCCATCTGTCCACCGGCAAGGCGCCGGTGATCGAGGGCCGTTACATGTATTTCTGCCTGCTGCACAAGGTCGCGGGCACGGGTTCGGAACTGCATTACCACCCGAACGAGCTGCTGATCTTTCCGGTCCGCGGCAAGATCAACGCCATCGTCGGCAAGGACCGGCGGATCGTGAAACCCGGCACCTTCGTCCATGCGCCGGCCTATGCCCGGCATTCGATGAAGGCGACCGAGGACGGCAACCTGCAGTACCTGTACATCAAGGACAAGACCTGGACCGTGGTCGGGCTGGCCGAAGACGAGGCGGTGCCGGACAAGGCGATGACCGTGGCCGAGGTCAACCGGAAGTACAACGTCGGCGACAAGGACAAGCACCAGAAGACCCAGGGCAAGTCGCAGGCGATCATCGAAGGCCTGCCGGTCTGTTTCCATCCGATCCTCGACAGCCTCGAGGCACCTGCGCGTTCCGGCCGCTGCGTGAACTGGATCGAGGGCGAGCGCCTGGCCTTCGGCCTGTTCGAAGTGCCGGCGGGTCATGCCGAACCGGAAACGGTGTCGGAGCGCGAGCTTTTCGTCTACGTGCTGAGCGGGAAAATCGACGCGCAGGCCGGCGATGCGCGCAAGACCGTGGGCCCAGGAGACATCGTTTACGTGCCGCGCGGCGAACGCTGCCGCCTGCAGGTGCGCGAGCACGCGCGCTATGCGACCGTATGCTCGACGCCCTGGCTCGAAAACCGCATCGACAACATGACGCCGGAAGAAGCCGAACAGGCGCGCGTCAACATGAAACCGAACTGACTTTTTATGTATGTAGAAGTTGTAGAAGTAAAAAGAGGCAAAGAGAAGTAAAAAACAAACTTCCCCTGCAAGAACAAGATCCCGCCCCGCGCGATACCGCAGGGGGCAGGGATCGGCTGTTGCAGCAAGGAACCATCGGCCGTGCGTTTGAACAACCACCGGAGAGGAACGATGAAAAACTTATTTAAAATCAAATACTTAAGTGTATCACTGGCTGCCTTCGCAGCACTGTCCTGCGGTGCTGCGCAGGCCCAGGCCTGGAAACCCGACCGTCACGTCGAACTGATCGTGCCGGCCAGCGCTGGCGGATCGCTGGACCATGTCGGCCGCACGTTCCAGAAACTGTGGGACGACATGAAGCTGGTGCCGGTGTCCAGTGCCGTGGTCAACCGTTCGGGCGGCGGCCACGCGGTGGCCTACAACTTCCTGAACCAGCAGTCCGGCAACCCGCATTTCATGAGCATCACGTCGTCGACGCTGCACACCAGCCACATCAACGGCCGGATCAAGCTGTCCTTCCGCGATTTCACGCCGCAGGCGGTCATGCTGACCGAATACATCGCCTTCGCCGTGCGTCCGGAATCGCCGCTGAAAACCGGCAAGGACCTGATCGAAGCCCTGCGCAAGGATCCCGGCAGCCTGAGCCTCGCGATCAGCAGCGCGCTGGGCGGCACGCACCATATATCCTTCGGCCTGCCGCTGATGTCGGGCAAGGTGGACATCAAGAAAGCCAAAATGGTCGCCTTCAATTCCACCGGCGAAGCGGTGACGGCGCTGCTCGGCGGCCATGTCGACGTGCTGTCGGGCGGGACCGTGCAGATCGCGCCGCATGTGGAAAGCGGCCGGATGCGCATCCTGGCGGTCACGTCCGCGCAACGTCTGCCCGGACCGCTGGCCAGCTGCCCCACCTGGCCCGAACTCGGGTATAAAGGCGTCTTCGAAAACTGGCGCGGCGTCATCAGCCCCGGCAAAATCACGCCGGAACAGACCGCATACTGGGACGGCGTGTTCGGCAGGATCGCGGGCAGCGCCGAGTTCAAGGCGATGGCCGACAAGAACCAGTGGGTCATCAATTACAAGAACTCGGCGGAAACGCGCAGATTTTTCGAGGCGGAATACGCGGAACTCAAGGAAGTCATGGATTTCCTCGGTCTGGCGGGCAAATAGAAGATAGAAGAGGCAAGGAGCGGCAGCCATCAAGCAGCGGCATATCGGCGGCATCGGTCTCGGCATCATGGGCGGCGCCTTTGCGCGCCACCTGCTTTCCGAAGGTTTTGCGGTCACCGGCTTCGACATCGACCCGGGACGGCGTGCCGCCCTGCGCAAACTCGGCGGCACGCCGGCGGCCACGGCCGCCGCGGTCTCCCGCAAGTGCCCGATCCTGGTGACTTCGCTGCCCAGCATCGCCGCGGTCGATGCCGCGTTTTTCGGCAAGGGCGGCATCGTGGACACGGCGCAGCGGGGCACCGTGGTCATCGAGACCAGCACGCTGCCGCTGGCCAGGAAGCACGAGATCCGCGAACGCTGCGCCGCGCGCGGCATCGCCGTGCTGGACTGTCCGGTCAGCGGCACCGGCGCCCAGGCGGTCGACCGCGACATCGCGATCTATGCCAGCGGCGACCGCCGCGCCTACGACCGCGCCGAGGCGGTCCTGAAGGGGTTCTCGCGCAGCGTCTACTACTGCGGGGAATACGGCAACGGATCGAAGCTGAAATACGTCGCCAACCTGCTGGTGACCATCCACAACCTGTCGACCGCCGAGGCGATGGTGATGGGCATGAAGTCCGGGCTCGATCTGGAACTGCTCCACCGGGTGATCCGCGACGGCGCCGGCAATTCGCGGATGTTCGAGGTGCGCGGCCCGATGATGATCCGCGGCGACTACAGCCGGGCGACGATGAAGATCGACGTCTACAAGAAGGATATTGATATCATTGAACAGTTCGCGGCCGACCTGCATTGCCCGGTGCCGCTGTTCGAAGCCTCGAAGCCGTTTTACGCCGCGGCCCATGCGCAGGGCCGGGCGCTGGAGGACACCGCCGCCGTCTGTGCCGTGCTGGAGCAGATGGCCGGCGTCAAGCGCAAGAAACGCAATATTTCCAACACTTCCAACATTTCTAAAACCGGAAAGAGAAAGCCCCGATGAAACCGACCATGTCGCCGCAGGGCCAGGCCGCCCAGACCATTTCCCGCAACATGAAGCTGATCTCCCACAACGAGCTCGCCGGTTTCGGCGGCATCGGCGAGGGCATCAACATGCAGGTGACCAAGGACGGTCGCCGCATCCTGTGGCTGGCGCACGAGTCGGCGCCGAAAAACTTCACCGCGGTCGACGTGTCCGACGTCAAGAACCCGAAGGTCGTCTGCCAGACCGACCTGCCGCACGAGCGCGTGCGCTCGAATTCGCTGGATGTCGTCGGCGACATCATGGTGGTGGCCTACCAGACCAAGAAGGTCGGCGACAAACCCGCCGGCATGGATATTTTCGACATCAGCACGCCGGAGAAGCCGAAGCTGATCTCGCACTTCGACGCTTCCGGCCCGCATTCGCGCGGCGCGCACTGCGTGTGGTTCGTCGACGGCGAGTACGTGCATCTGACCTCGGGCTCGGCGGATTTCGAGCCGACGCATCCGAACGACTTCCAGTTCTACCGCATCATCGACGTGCGCAATCCGTCGAAGCCGGTCGAGGTGGGCCGCTGGCATTACCCCGGCACGCACAAGGGCGACAAGGAGGCGCCGCCGCCGCGCCATCCGAAATTCGACGGCGGCTACCGCCCGCACAACATCAACGTGTTCCCGGAACGGCCGGACCGCGCCTACGTGGCCTATCTCGACGGCGGCGCGGTGATCCTCGACATCTCCGACAAGGCCAACCCGAAGGTGGTCACCAACTGGCGCTATTCGCCGCCGTACAACGGCTTCTGCCACACGGTGATGCCGCTGCTCGGCCGCGACATGCTGCTGGTCACCGACGAATGCACCAAGGACGACGGCCTCGACTGGCCGAAGCTCGGCTGGGTCGTCAACGCCAGCGTCGAAACCAACCTGGTGCCGATGTCGACGCTGCCGCTGCCGCCGGTGGAAAACTTCGCCAAGCGCGGCGGCCGCTACGGCGCGCACAACATCCACGAGAACCTGCCGGGACCCGCGTCGTTCCGCTCGAGCAGCCTGATCGTCGGCACCTTCTTCAACGGCGGCGTGCGCGCGTTCGACACCTCGAATCCGTACCAGCCGCAGGAAGTCGGCTACTACGTGCCGGGTGCGCACAGGCTGTCGCCGAAGGGCTCGATCCAGATCAACGACGTGTGGGTCGACGAAAAGGGGCTGATCTACACGGTCGACCGTTTTGCCGGCGGCCTCTACATCATCGAAATGGAAGTCTGAGCGGAGCAGGGCGGCCATGCTGGACGCACTTTCGGGGAAATTCCCGGTCAGCGTCGTCACCGGGTTCCTCGGCAGCGGCAAGACCACGCTGATCAACCGGCTGCTGAAGCGGCCGGACATGAACCGTGTGGCCGTCATCGTCAACGAGTTCGGCGAGCAGGCGATCGACAACGACCTCGTCGAAGTCTCGTCCGAGCAGATGATGCTGCTGAACAACGGTTGCCTGTGCTGCGTGCTGCGGGGCGACCTGCAGGAAACGCTGCGCGACCTGTTCGTGAAGCGCCGCAACGGCGACATCATCGACTTCACCCGCGTCATCATCGAGACCACCGGCCTTGCCGATCCCGCGCCGGTCATGCAGACGCTGATGACCGACGACATGCTGCTGGCGAACTACCGCCTCGACTGCGTGGTAGCCTTGGCCGATGCCGTCAACGGCATCGAACAGCTCGATACCATGCAAGAGCCGGTGAAGCAGGCCGCGCTGGCCGACCGCATCGTCATCACCAAGTCCGATCTTGCCGGCGAGGAAGCCACGGCGAAACTGGAGGCGAGGCTGCGGACGCTCAACCCGCAGGCGCCGATCCGCCGCGCCATCAACGGCGAAATCGATCTCGCCTTCCTGATCGACGTCGGCCTGCGCAATACCAAGGCCAAACTCGCAGACATCGAGCGCTGGATGGGCGAGCCCGACGAACACGGCGAGCATCACCGCCACGACGAAACCGTGAAATCATTCTGCCTGCGCTACAGTGAACCGATGAGCTGGGCCTCGTTCTCGCAGACGATGGAGGTGCTGGGCGCGCTGCGCGGCTCCGACATGCTGCGGGTCAAGGGCCTGGTCAACGTCGCGGAACACAAGGGCCCGATGGTGGTGCAGGGCGTCCAGCATCTGTTCCATCCTCCCGTGGAACTCGCGGCCTGGCCTACCGACGACCACTCGACCCGCATCGTGTTCATCACCCGCAACATCCCGCGGGAAACCGTGGCCAACCTGTTCGCGGCCATCGGGGCGGTGACGGCGACGGCCTGACCGGTTTTTCCATGCAATAAAAGAGCACGCGTGCTGCGGGCTTTTTCATTCCGGTACCGGGCTCCCCGGCCTGTGTCCGACGGTCGTGTCCGGTGTCAGCGCATCTGCTGTCTGCCACTCGGGCCCATGGTGAAAAGCGTGAGATTTGCCGCCGCGTTGTTTATAATGGCCGCCGCCAATAGCCGATCCCGCTGTTCTTGCCCGATGAACGGGAAGCGGTAAAAAAGTCGGCTCAATCCTAGTTGAATGGAGAGAAGGTATGACCAGCCCCAAGATCATGTTCACCGTTGTCGACGAAGCACCGGCGTTGGCAGCGTTCTCGCTTGTTCCCATCGTGAAGGCGTTCACCGCGACCGCCGGAATTGCCGTGGAGCTGCGCGACATCTCCCTGTCAGGAAGGATCATCGCGAATTTTCCCGAAAATCTTGAGCAGGGCCAGCGTATCCCCGATGAATTGACCGCGCTCGGCAAACTGACCCAAAGCCCCGACGCGATCATCATCAAGCTTCCCAACATCAGCGCCTCGGTGCCCCAGCTCAAAGGCGCGATCAAGGAACTCCAGTCCAAAGGCTACAAGGTTCCCGATTACCCCGACAGCCCGAAGAACGACGCCGAGAAGGAGATCAAGGCCCGCTACGGGAAAGTGTTGGGCAGCGCAGTCAATCCGGTGCTTCGCGAAGGCAATTCGGATCGTCGCGCAGCTGCTTCGGTCAAACAGTATGCGAGAAATCATCCGCATCGCATGGGCGCATTCAGCAAGGATTCCAAAACGCACGTCGCGCACATGAGCGAGGGTGATTTTTTCGGCAGCGAAAAAGCCGTCACGGTCAGCGAGCCCTGCAACATCCGGATCGAATTTCAGGGTGCCGACAAAAAGACGGTAACCCTCAGGGACAATTTTCCGCTCAAGGCCGGGGAGGTCATCGACGCCGGCGTGATGAGCTGCCGCAAGCTGCGCGCGTTCTTCGAGCATGAAATCGAGGACGCGGGAAAGCAGGGCCTGCTCTTCTCGCTCCACGTCAAGACCACGATGATGAAGATCTCCGATCCCATCATCTTCGGCCACGCAGTAACGATCTACTACAAGGATGTCCTGGAAAAGCAT
>JAHCLD010000005.1 GCA_026125585.1 Burkholderiales bacterium | reverse complement strand
CGTGGTCGACGAGTGCCTGGCGCTCGGCATCAAGGCGATCTGGATCCAGGAAGGCATCGTCAACGAGCCGGCGGCGCTACGTGCGCGCGCCGGCGGCATGACGGTCGTGATGGACCGCTGCATTTATCGCGACTACCGGGACCAATGCCGGTCCCCGGATTCCGGCCAATGATCTGCAGATCATTGGCCGCAGATACCTCCCCTCCCCCTGTGGGGGAGGGGGCGGGGGTGAGGGATGGGCCGATCCTCCTCTTTTGCGTGTCAAACAGGAAACTGTCCTGACATGCGCCTCGAATTCACCAAAATGCAGGGCCTCGGCAACGACTTCGTCGTCGTCGACGCCACGAAGTCGCCGGTCGTGCTGACGCCGGCGCAGTTGCGTTTCATCGCCGACCGCCATTTCGGCGTCGGCTGCGACCAGTTGCTGATGGTCGAACCGGCGCGCTCCGCGGACACCGATTTTTATTACCGCATTTTCAACGCCGACGGCGGCGAGGTCGAGCAATGCGGCAACGGCGCGCGCTGTTTCGTGCGCTACGTGCACGGGCGCGGGCTGACGAAAAAAACCGCGATCCGCGTCGGCACGCTGGCCGGCGTCATCGAACCGCGGCTCGAAGCCGACGGCCAGGTCACGGTCGACATGGGCGTGCCCGAGTTCGAACCGGCGAAAATCCCCTTCGCGGTGCCGGCGCGGCAGTCGCTGTACGATCTGGCGATTGAAAAAAATATCATTAAAATCAATGTCTTATCGATGGGCAATCCGCATGCGATGCAGGTCGTGGCCGACGTCGACGCGGCGCCGGTGGCGGCGCAGGGCCCGTTGATCGAAGCCCATCCGCTGTTTCCGCAGCGGGTCAATGCCGGCTTCATGCAGGTCGTCGATCGCGAGCGCATCCGCCTGCGCGTGTACGAGCGCGGCGCCGGCGAAACGCTGGCCTGCGGCACGGGGGCCTGCGCTGCGGCGGTCGCCGGCATCGAGCGCGGCCTGCTCGACGCGCGGGTCACGGTTTCGACGCGCGGCGGCGACCTCGTTATAGTATGGTCCGGCGCCGGCCGGCCGGTGCTGATGACCGGCCCGGCGGAAACCGTGTTCGACGGCGCAATCGAACTGCCCGACTGAACAGCCTTA
Organism: Burkholderiales bacterium; assembly: GCA_026125585.1. GTDB lineage: Bacteria > Pseudomonadota > Gammaproteobacteria > Burkholderiales > SG8-41. Next base: position 33,132 of record JAHCLD010000005.1, on the reverse strand, counting down.
ACGAATCCAGCAAGGATCATGATGAAGCCCGATGACGTAGCCGCGTACCTGAAGGAACACCCGGAATTTTTCGAGCATTACGCGGACGTCGTCGCCGACGTGTTCATTCCCCATCCGCACGGCGGGCGGGCGATATCGATCAGCGAGCGCCAGATCCTGACGCTGCGCGAGCGCGGCAAGCAGCTCGAGGGCAAGCTCACCGAGATGATCCAGTTCGGCGAGGAGAACGACGTGATCAGCGAAAAGGTGCACCGCCTCGCGCTGGCGCTGATCGGCGCGCGCGACCTGGCGGCGCTGCGCCATGCCGTGGATTTCAACCTGCGCGAGGATTTCTCGGTGCCGCACGTCGCGCTCAGGCTGTGGCACCCGGCCACCGCCGACGCCGGCGTGTCGGAGGCGACGAAGGTTTTCGCCGCCGGGCTGGTGCATCCGCACTGCGGGCCGCTGGCGATGGCCGACACCGCGGCGTTTTTCGGCGAGTCCGCGCCGCTGCTGAAGTCCTATGCCTACGTCGCGCTGCGCGGCGCCGACTGCTTCGGCCTGCTCGCGCTGGCGAGCGAGGACGCCCAGCGCTTCTATCCCGAGATGGGCACGCTGTACCTGACGCGCATCGGCGAAATCGTCGCCGCCTGCCTGCGGCGCCACTTGGAACCGGCGTGACCGCCCGCGGGCGAAAACATCCCGCAGCGCCCGCAGCGGCGATCCTCCCGGCTTCCGCCGCACAGCTCGACGGCTACATCCGCCACCTGACCCACGAGCGCCGGCTGTCGGCGCACACCGCGAAGAACTACCGGCGCGACATCGAGGCCTTGCTGCGCCTTGCCGCCGATCGCGCGCCGGCGCAACTGACCGCACACGACATCCGGCGCGGCATCGCGCAACTGCACGGGCGTGGCCTCGACGGCAGGAGCCTTGCACGCATGCTGTCGGCCTGGCGCGGCTTCTACCACTATCTCGCCCGCGACCACGGCTGCGCGCAGAATCCCTGCCTCGGCATCCGCGCGCCGAAAAGCGCAAAACGCCTGCCGCAGGCGCTGTCGCCGGACGAGGCGCGGCAACTGGTCGAACTGGAGGACAGCGCCCCGCTGGCGGTGCGCGACCGCGCGATCCTCGAGCTGTTCTATTCCTCCGGGCTGCGGCTGTCGGAACTGACCGGGCTCGCACCCGGCGACGTCAACTTTTCCGACGCCACGGTGCGGGTCACCGGCAAGGGCAACAAGACGCGCATCGTGCCGGTGGGCAGCCACGCCGTGCGGGCGCTGCAGGCTTGGCTCGCGCAGCGCGCGGCGATGCCGGAGGCGGATGCGCAAGCGCTGTTCGTCAACCCGAAAGGACGGCGCCTCGGGCCGCGCGCCGTGCAGCTCTGCGTGCGCCAGCGCGCGCAGCAGCAGGGCGTCGCCGCCCGCGTCCATCCGCACATGCTGCGCCATTCCTTCGCTTCGCACGTGCTGCAGTCGAGCAGCGACCTGCGCGCGGTGCAGGAAATGCTGGGGCATGCCAGCATTTCGACGACACAGGTGTATACGCAGCTGGATTTCCAGCACCTTGCGAAGATTTACGACGCCGCACATCCCCGGGCAAAGAAAAAGTAACACCTGGGATGGGTAAAGTGCGCAGGGCGGGCAAAGCGTAGCGTGCCCACGCGGATACACCGAACGCCAGATGGCGGGCACGGTGCGCCCCGAAGGAAGTCCCCTTGGGGGGCGCTTTGCCCACCCTGCATGAAGGGCCAAAAAGCCCGCGATGCCGCGCCATTGACCAATTACCGGATGAATTTCTCCATGCATAAATTGATCCTCAAGCCCGGCCGCGAGAAATCGCTGAAGCGTCGGCACCCCTGGGTGTTTTCCGGCGGCATCGCGAAAGTCGAAAGCGAACCGCAGCTCGGCGACACCGTCGAAGTGCGTTCGGCCGACGGCGCTTTCCTTGCCGTCGCCGCGTACAGTCCGGAATCGCAGATCCGCGCCCGCGTCTGGGCCTGGAACGCCGGCGACATCGACGCCGCATTCTTCATGCGGCGCGTCGCGACGGCCGCCGCCGCGCGTCAGGGCATCGCCGGCGAAAGCCTGCGCCTCGTGCACGGCGAATCCGACGGCCTGCCCGGCGTCGTCGCCGACCGTTACGGCGACACGGTGGTCGTGCAACTGCTCAGCGCCGGCGCCGAGCGCTGGCGCGGCGCGATCGCCGACGCGCTGGCGGTGCTGCCCGGCGTCGTGCGGGTGATCGAGCGTTCGGATGCCGACGTGCGCGCGCTTGAAGGCCTGCCGCCGCAGAACGGACTGCTGCGCGGCGAGGCCGCGGGCGTGCCGCTCACCGTGCGTGAACACGGCCTCGAATTCGTTGTGGATGCAGAGCAGGGCCACAAGACCGGCTTCTACCTTGACCAGCGCGACAACCGCCTGCTGTTGCGCGGTTTATCCAAAGACAAAACCGTGCTCGACTGCTTCTGCTACTGCGGCGGCTTCGCGCTGAACGCGCTGGCCGGCAGCGCGAAGTCGGTCACTGCGATCGACAGCTCCGGCCCGGCGCTGGCTGCGGCACGGGCAAATGCCGCGCGCAACGGTTTGCCGGAAGCCGAATGGCTGGAGGCCGACGTGTTCCAGACCCTGCGCAGATTCCGCGACGCTGGCCGCAGCTTCAACCTGATCGTCCTCGACCCGCCGAAATTCGCGCCGACCGCGGCCCATGCCGAAAAAGCCGCGCGCGCCTACAAGGACATCAACCTGCTCGGCTTCAAGCTGCTCAGGCCCGGCGGCGCGCTGATGACCTATTCCTGTTCCGGCGGCGTCAGCGCGGACCTGTTCCAGAAGATCGTCGCCGGCGCGGCGCTGGATGCCGGGGTGGATGCGCGGATCGAACGCTGGCTGCATGCGTCAGCGGATCATCCGGTGGCGCTGAATTTTCCCGAAGGGGAGTATCTGAAAGGCCTGCTGTTGCGCGTCAGCACCTGATAAAACCGGCGGTCTGCAGGCCGCGGGCGCAACTTGCCCGCTGCGCCCGCCTATCACCCTGACGGAGGCCGTGGTGGCACATTGTCGATGCCGCCCTCGTGCCACGGATGGCATTTCCCCAACCGCTTGATCGTCAACCAAGTCCCCTTGATCGCGCCGTGGGTGTCGATGGCCTCCCGCGCATAGGCCGAGCAGGTCGGCCAGAACCGGCACTGCGTGCCGAAGAAGGGTGACAGCAGCAGGCGGTAGGCGTCGATCAGCAGGATCAGCAGGCGTTTCATGCCGGAAGTATAAGCTTGCTTGCCGCGCCTTTAATTGCAACTGGGTTGCGTAAATGTCCAGGCGCGGCTATCATCGCAACCTTGTTGCAATAACAGGGAGAGGTAATCGTGACACAAGCGAAGTGGTGGGCAGGCGCGCTGCTGTGCGTCCTGGGATTGGGCGCGCAGGCGCACGGCATCTGGTTCGCCGAGCGCTCGGGGCAGCTGGCGATGATCTACGGCCACGGTGCGGAGGACCTCGACATGATCCGCCGCCATGACAAGGTGAAGGAAGTGGCCGGTTACGACGCGAGTGGCGCGCCGGTGCCGGTATCGCTGCGCAAGACCGACCACTTGTTGCTGGTCGATGCCAAGCCGCTGCCGGCGGTGATCACTGGCATGCTCGACAACGGCTACTGGAGCAAGGGGCCGGACGGCAAGTGGGTCAACAAGGGCCGCGACGAGGTGCCGGGCGCCGAGGAGAGCGGGCGCTACGTCAAGTACGCGGTGTTCCTGGGCGAGTCGCTGAAGGCGCCGCTGAAGCCGTTGCCGGGCCAGGTGCTGCAGATCGTGCCGCTGAAGGCGGCACTGCCGCACCACAGGGACGAGTCGATGACCGTGCGCGTGCTGTTCAACGGCAAGCCGGTCGCCGGCGCCAAGGTCACCCGCGATTATGTCGGCGATCCCGAAGCCAAACCGCTGGTCACCGGGAAGGACGGCAGCGTCACGCTGCGTGTGCGCAATGACGGCCTGAACGTGATCAGCGCAGCCTATGACGCGCCGCCGGACGATCCGGCCAAGGCCGCCAAGAGGGGACTGTTCGCTTCGCTGACTTTTGTGATCAAACACAAATCGCATTAAACGTTGCCGCGGGCTTCAGCCGTGCGCACTGATTTTCCGGGGAACAGGATGAAACAACAGTACAAGCAAATGTCGCCCGTTCTGGCCGTTCTGGCCGCGCTGGCTTCGACGCAGGCGCTTGCCCAGAAATCGCCGGCCGGCGATGCCGGTGTCATCACCCTGCCCGCGGTCGAGGTTGTCGGCCGCCAGCAGGGCGGCACCTACCATGCCGACGAAGCCAGCGGTACCAAGACCGACCTGCCGCTGCTCGAAGTGCCGCAGGCGGTGCGCGTGTTGTCACGGCAGACGCTAGACGATCTGGGCGCGACGCGCCTGGACGACGCGCTGGATTATGTCGGCGGCGTGTCGCGCCAGAACAGTTTTGGCGGCCTCTGGGACAACATCGCCATCCGCGGACTGGCCGGCGACATGAACAACGGCATGTCGCTGCTGCGCAACGGCCTGTCCGGCAATCGCGGCTTCAATGCCCAGCGCGACATGGCCAACGTCGAACGCATCGAATTCCTCAAGGGTCCGGCGGCCTCGCTCTACGGCACCAGCGAGCCTGGCGGCACGCTGAACATCGTGACCAAGCGGCCGCTGTGGCAGTCGGCGCATGCGATCGAGGGTTATGTCGGCAGCTTCGGTTTCCGTCGCGGCACCATCGATTCCACGGGGCCGATCACCGAAAACTTCGCCTACCGGCTCAACGTGGCGGTGGAGAGCCGCGACGGTTTCCGTGATTTCGTCGATACCGACCGTTCGCTGTTCGCGCCGGCGTTCACGTGGAAGATCAGCCGTGACACGCGCCTTGATTACAGCGGCGAGTGGCTGAGCCACAAAACGCCGCTCGATCGCGGCGTGGTCGCGGTCAACAACCGGCTCGGCGCGATTCCGCGGGAACGGTTCCTCGGCGAGCCGGCCGACGGCAAGGTCACGCTGGAGAACCAGACCCACCAGTTCATGCTGGAACATGATTTCAGCACGCGCTGGACCGGAAAGCTGGCGCTGTCCTACAAGGCCGGTGAGATGCAGGGGTTCTCGACCGAGGCCCAGCCCACCCTGCAGCCGGACAATCAGACCCTGCGCCGGCAGCGGCGTTATCGCGACTATACCTCCGAAGATTTGACCCTGCAGGGTGAGGTTGTCGGACGGCTGATCGCCGGCGGTTTCGAGCACGAATTGACTCTCGGCGCGGAGACCTACCGCTTCCGGCTCGACCAGCTGATGCTGCGTGTCAATCCGACGGCGGGTTCGCCCTACGCGATCGATGTGTTCAATCCGGTGTATGGCCAGCCCCAGCCCGCGCCGGCCCCCAACACGCAGACCCGGGAAGACCAGCGCAATCTCGCTTTTTACGCGCAGGATGTCATCAAGCTGGGCTCGTCCTGGCGGCTGCTGGCCGGGGTGCGTCACGACCGCCATGAACAGGAGCTGTTGAACCTGCGCACCGGCCTGTTGACCACCCAGAGTCCCAGCGCCACATCGCCGCGCGTCGGGTTGAGTTTCCTGCCCAACAGCCAATGGACGGTATTCGGCAATGCCGGCAAGTCCTTCCGTCCCAACAACGGCACGAATGTGGCCGGCGCCGCTTTCGATCCGGAATCCGGCAGCGCGCTCGAGGCGGGCGCGAAATGGGAGAACGCGGCGCGTTCCCTGGGAGCGACTTTCGCGGTCTTCGACATTCGCAAGAAAAACGTGCTGACCGCCGATCCGGCCAATCCCGGTTTCTCGGTCCTCGCCGGCGAAGTGCGCAGCAAGGGTCTGGATCTGGACCTGACCGGACAACTTTCCCGTTCCTGGCGGATCAACGCCAGCCTGACCTATAACGATGCCACGGTCGAAAAAGACAACACGCTGGAAGTCGGTGGCCGTCTGCTCAACGTGCCGCAGGTCAACGGCAGCGTGCTGCTGGTCTACGAAGGCGCGGCCGCCAACGGCCGTTACGGTCTGGGCGGCGGCATCACCCATACCGGCAAGCGTCTCGGCGAGGCGCGCACCCAGGTGCAGGCGAACACCGGCGTCGCGGCCTTCGAGCTGCCGTCCTACACGCTGGCCAAACTGGTGGCGTACTACCGTGTCAGTCCGAAGCTGCGCTTCTCGCTCGACATCGACAATCTGTTCGACGAGACCTACTACACCCAGTCTTTCCAGCACACCTGGGTTGCACCGGGCTCGCCGCGCACGGTGACGCTGGGCGTGCAGGCGAAGTTCTGACGGGAAAAGCAATCCGGCAGCACGGCGCGTGCCCGGCTCAGGCAAGGACCACCGGAATACATGACAGGCATTGCAGCACGGTTGGTTCTGGTGGTTGTCGTGCACGCGTTGCTGTTCCATGTCGTGCTGCAGGCCAATCCGGAATTGAAGAAGGCGATCGAGCCGATCGTGGTCAGCCTGATCGCGCCGCCGCAGCCTTTGCCCCAGGCGCCGCCGCCGCAGTCGCCGCCACCGCCTGCCGCCAAGCAATCCCGCCCGCAACCGGCGGTGCAGCCCCGGGCGCCGCTGGTACCGGAAACCCCTTTGCCGAATGCCATCACAACCGAGACGGCCTTGCCTGTCGATACACCTTCGACACCGTCACACAAGCCTGCGGCGGCAGCGGCGGACCCGTCGCCACCAGCTAAACCGGTTGCAGTGGTCGTGCCGCCGCGGTTTGACGCGGCCTATCTGAACAATCCTGCGCCGTCCTATCCCGCGGCCGCCCGCAGGCGCGGTGAAGGCGGCCGTGTCCAGCTGCGGGTGCTGGTGAGCGCAGCGGGACGAGCCTTGCGGGTCGAGGTGAGCGCATCCAGCGGTTCGGCTGTGCTGGACGATGCCGCGAAACATGCCGTGGAGCGCTGGCGTTTCCTGCCGGCGCGCCGCGGCGACGAAGTGATTGACGCCTGGGTGATCGTGCCCATCGTATTTTCCCTGGAGGGTTGAATTCGTGGAACAACTGGCTGCAAGCGGCATTCTGGGCATCCTGGCGCAGGCCGATGCCGTGCAAAAGACGACGGCGCTGCTGTTGCTGATCATGTCGGTCGCAACCTGGTACCTGATACTGGCCAAGTCCTGGGTGCTTTGGTGCGTGCACCGCCGCGGCTTCCGCAGCCTGCAGGCTTTCTGGGGCGCGGCCGACAGTGAGGCTGCGCTGAAAGCGATGGGCGCGGATTCCCGCGGTGATCCTTTCCGGAGTCTCGCGGGCGCTGCGCTCGATATGGCAAGGACCGAAGCCACCGCAAAGCGGCCATCGGGACTGGCCGAGCGGGTGTCGCGCGGCCTGCGCCGTTCCGCGCGCCGCTCGATGGCGGGGCTGGAAAGCGGACTCGGCGTGCTCGCATCGGTCAGTGCCACCGCGCCCTTCATCGGGCTGTTCGGGACCGTCTGGGGCATTTACCACGCGCTGGTCGGGATCGGCTTCACCGGCCAGGCTACCATCGACAAGGTTGCCGGGCCGGTCGGGGAGGCGCTGGTCATGACGGCCTTCGGCCTCGCGGTCGCGATACCGGCGGTGCTGGCGTACAACTTCGCGGTGCGCGCCAACCGCGACATCGCCGCCGAGCTGGATGCCTTTGCCCAGGAACTGCATGCCCGGGTGCTGGAAGCTGCGGGTGTGGCGGACGCCGGGAGGTCGTGATGGCTTTCGGCGGACTTTCCGGCGGCAGCGAAGAGCAATTGATGGGCGAGATCAACACCACGCCGCTGGTGGACGTGATGCTCGTGCTGCTGATCATATTCATGGTGACTGCGCCATTGTTCACCCATGCGGTGAAGATCGATCTGCCCAAGGCACAGAGCCGGCTCAATCCGGAAAAGCCGGATGCCATCACGCTTGCCATCGACGCGAAAGGCGCGGCGTTCTGGAACAATCAGCCGGTGGACGACGACGAGCTCGCGGCACGGTTTGCCGCGGCGGCCGCAGGCGACCCGCAGCCGGAGCTGCATTTGCGCGCGGACCGCGACACGCGTTACCAGAAACTGGCCTGGGTGATGTCCACGGCGCAGAATGCGGGCATCAGCAAGATCGGATTCGTGACAGATCCGAAGCTGTTGTCCGCAGGGGAGTGATGCGGATTCCGGGAGCCGGTGAAATTTATCAACACGTTGTTTTTTATGGAGTAAATTCAACCCTCATTGGCGGGGCTGTCTGGTCTGTGCTCTAATCGTATCCAGTTCCGGCAAATGCCCATGAAACGCGACCATCTCGATACGGCGGAAGAGGCCATACGCGGCACCGGTGCGCGGATGACGCGGCCGCGCATCATGGTGCTTGCCGTGCTGCTGGCCGCCGAACGCGCGCTGACGCACACGGAAGTCGAGTCCCGCCTGCCGGCTTCGCGCGAAGTGAACCGGGTCACCATCTACCGCGTGCTGGAGTGGCTGACGGAGCACGGTCTGGCGCACAAGATCGCCGGCGACGACCGTGTCTGGCGTTTCAATGCGGCGGGCCACGCCCACCCAGGGCCGCATGCGCATTTCCAGTGCAGCGACTGCGGGCAGGTGCTGTGCCTGGAGCCGGTGGCGGCGAAGCCGTCCGTCAAACTCCCGGCCGGTTATCGGCAGCAGCAGGTGGAACTCACGGTCAAGGGACTTTGCGCAGGCTGCGTGCCCGCGCGCCCCGGTACACGCTCCCAGCGCCACTCCCACTGAGGAATGCTGGTCGGCGCATTTTTTTTGCGCCATAATGCAACTAGATTGCAATATTGGAGAGTGTCATCGACACCGTTCTCGTTTGGATCATTCTTGCGACGCTGGCCGGCGGCATGCTGAGCCTGCTCGCGGCGGGCCTGTTGTCCTTTGCCCTGCTGTCGCGCTGGCTCGCGCCGATGGTGAGCTACGCCGCAGGTGTCCTGCTGGCCGCGGCCTTCCTGCACCTGCTGCCGGAAGCGTTCTCCCAGGCCGACAGCATCGAAGGCCTGTTCGCGGTCACGCTCGCCGGGCTGCTCGGTTTTTTCCTGCTGGAAAAGGCGGCGCTGTGGCGGCACGGCCACGACCATGGCAGCTCGGGCGGCGGCCACAACAGCCGGACCGGGATGCTGATCGTCATCGGCGACGGTTTCCACAACTTCGTCGATGGCGTGTTGATCGCCGCGGCTTTCATGACCGACACTGCGCTGGGTGTGGCGACCACGCTGGCGATCATCGCCCATGAAATCCCGCAGGAGGTGGGTGACTTCATGGTGCTGCTGCACGCCGGCTACAGCCGCCGGAAGGCACTGCTGCTCAATTTTGCGTCCAGCCTGATGTCGCTCGCCGGCGGCGTGCTGGGCTACTTCGCGCTGGATGACGCGCGTGAGGCGATGCCGTACGTGCTGGTGCTCGCTGCCGCAAGTTTCATCTATATCGCCGTGGCGGACCTGATTCCGGAGATGCACCGCCGCAGCGATGCCCGCAGCAGCGCGGTGCAGGTCGTGTTCATCGGTGCGGGGATCGGCACGATCCTGTTGTCGCACACGCTGCTGCATTCGCATTGAGAACGCCATGAAAACCGTCAGATACCTCAGGATCGAAAAGCGCGGACGGGGATTGGTGGTCGGGCGTTTCGCGCCGGCGATGACCGTGGCGTCCGGGGATACCGCTGTCCTCAGGGACACGGCGCATGGCGGCGGGACAACGGCGACCGGCTGCGGATCCGGCGCGGCCGGCAACAGTGATCGTCCGGCGCCGGAGCCCGGGAAATGAAAACGCGGAAGGCAATCCCGTCCCGGCTGCCGGCCGACGAGCAGGCACTGCTCGCCATGCCGGAGCGGGCTTACATGAACGAGGCCCAGCAGGCGTTTTTCCGGGACCGTCTGCGACGGTTGCGCGACGAGTTGATCTCCAATGTCGGCATGACCAGCAGCCATCTGCGGCAGGCGGAAGTCGCCACCGACCCCAACGACCGCGCGACGCAGGAGGAGGAGCAGGCGATCGAGCTGCGGACCCGGGACCGCGAGCGCAAGCTGATGAAAAAAATCGACCGGGCGCTGGCCATGATCGACGAAGGGACCTACGGCTGGTGCGAGGAAACCGGCGAGCCGATCGGCCTGCAGCGGCTGCTGGCCAGGCCGACCGCCACCCTCTGTGTCGAGGCGCAGGAACGGCGCGAGAAGCGGGAGCGCGTGTATGGCCACTGAGCCTGCGTCGAACGTGCTGTCCATCCATTTCCGCTACGCGCGGAGCGCCGCGGAATTCTCCGCGATCCGCAATCCGGGCATCAATCTCGTGATCTGGCGCAGGAACCAGGATCCGGCGCTGGCTTCGGTTGTCGACGGATTCAATGCCGCGGAGGATTGCGACGTCGAAGCGGTGCTCGACGCGCAGGAGCCCGATGTCTGGATGTTCCTCGACGGCTGCCCGGCCGGCGCGGCACGCGACATGCTCGCCGCCGACATCGATTTCCTGGTCCGCCGCTTCGGCGTGGTCATGGGACGGCGCGCCGTCCGGGCGCACCTGGAAACGGTCGCCACGGACGCATGCCGGCTGTTCCATGTCGATGCCGCGGGGCTGCGCATGCTGGTGACCTACAGCGGATTCGGCACGCAGTGGGCCGGCAATGGCGACGTCCGCCGCGACCAGTTGACGGCGCAGGGCCGCGCCTTCGACGCCGCCAACCGCGCGATCGTGCCGCGCCAGTCGGACATCCGCACCGCGCGGCCCTGGTGGGTGCTGCTGCAGAAGGGTGAATCCTATCCGGGCAACGCCGGCAACGGCATCGTCCATCGCTCGCCGCCGGTGGAAGGCACCGGCGCGCGCAGGCTCAGACTCTGTCTCGACGAGGTATCGTGAAATGAATCCCATGCAGACCTTCAACCAGGATCGGGCCGGTGCGGAGGCGGGGGCGCAGGCCGCCGCCGAGCAGCACGCCCGCGCCGTGGCGGAACTCCGCGCCGCGTTCACGCGCTGCGAGCAGCACGGCATCGACCGCGCCGCTGTCAACGCGGCGCTGATTGCGGAGCTGCTGCCGCGGCTGGTGGAGGCCTACGGCCCCCTCGGCGTGGCCGGCGTGCTCGGCCAACTGGCCTCGCACATCGTCGAAACGCACACCGGCGCCGGCCAGACGCGCCAGTGATTGCGGAGGCCTCCGGGATGAACAGGAACGCGGCCGGGGATGCGGCGCGCTTGCCGGTGACGGTGCTGTCCGGGTTTCTCGGCGCCGGCAAGACCACGCTGCTCAATCACGTGCTCAACAACCGTGAAGGCCGGCGCGTCGCGGTGATCGTCAACGACATGTCGGAAGTGAACATTGACGCCCAACTGGTGCGCGAGGGCGGCGCCGCGCTGTCCCGGTCCGAGGAAAAACTCGTCGAGATGTCCAACGGCTGCATCTGCTGCACGCTGCGCGAGGACCTGCTGGTCGAGATCAACAAGCTGGCCGCCGAGGGCCGCTTCGACTACCTGCTGATCGAATCGACCGGTATCTCGGAACCGCTGCCGGTCGCGGAGACCTTCACCTTCCGCGACGAGGAAGACCGCAGCCTGTCGGATGTCGCGCGGCTGGACACGATGGTCACCGTGGTCGATGCCTTCAATTTCCTGAAGGATTACGCTTCGAGCGATTTCCTTCGGGACCGCGGCGAGAGCCTCGGCGGGGAAGACGAGCGCACCGTGGTCGACCTGCTGGTCGATCAGATCGAATTCGCCGACGTGATCGTCGTCAACAAGGGCGACCTGGTGACGGTGGACGGGATGGCACGGCTGGTTTCCATCCTGCACACCCTCAATCCGGAGGCGGAGATCGTGGTTTCGAAGTTCGGCGAAGTGCCGCTGGGCAAAATCCTCGACACCGGCCGCTTCGACTTCGAACGCGCTTCCGCGGCGCCGGGCTGGCTCAAGGAGATGCGCGGCGAGCATCTGCCGGAGACCGAGGAATACGGCATTTCGAGCTTTGTCTATCACGCGCGCCGGCCCTTCCATCCGCAGCGTTTCTGGGACCTGATCCACTCGGAGTGGGACGGCGTGCTGCGCTCGAAAGGTTATTTCTGGCTCGCCTCGCGCATGGACTTCGCCGCGTCGTGGTCGCAGGCCGGCGGTGTCTGTCGCCACGCGGCCGCGGGGCTGTGGTGGGTCGCCGTCGACCGCGAAGACTGGCCGAAGGAAGACGAATACCTCAAACTTGTCGGCACCAAGTGGGTCGAACCCTGGGGCGACCGCCGGCAGGAACTGGTGTTCATCGGGATCGGCATGGACCGGGCGGCCATCGAAAAGTCGCTGGAGGACTGCCTGCTGACCGCGGACGAGATGGCGCAGGGGCCGGCGGCCTGGTGTTCCTATCCCGATCCTTTTCCCGTCTGGACCCGCATCGAGGAGGAATAGATTTGTTCGAATTGCACGGTGTGAGCCATGCCTATGACGGAGCCGAGGTGCTGCACGTCGATGCCTGGCGTGCGGCCCAGGGCGAACACTGGCTGCTGCTCGGGCCTTCGGGCAGCGGCAAGACCACGCTGCTGCACGCGCTGGCCGGCATTTTGCGGCCCGCGGCCGGCACGGTGACCGTGGCGGGGCAGGATATCGGAGCGCTGCGCGCGCAGGCGCTGGACCGCTTCCGCGGCCGGCACATCGGCATCGTGCTGCAGCGGCTGCACCTGATTCCCAGCCTCGACGTGGCGCACAACCTGCTGCTCGCGCAGTACCTCGCCGGGCTGCCGCAGGACCGGCGACGGATCGATGAAGTGCTCGACGGCCTCGACCTTGGCGGCAAGGGGGCGGCGAAGCCGCATGAGCTGTCCTTCGGCCAGGCGCAGCGCGTCGCCATCGCGCGCGCGGTGGTCAACCGCCCGCAACTGCTGCTGGCCGACGAACCGACCTCGAACCTCGACGACGCGCGCTGCCTGCAGGCGCTGGAACTGCTGCAGGCGCAGGCGGCGGCCTGCAACGCGACGCTGCTGATCGCCACCCACGACCGGCGCATCAAGTCGCGCGTTGCGCATCATTACGACCTGGGGGGGCGCGCATGAACATCGCGACCGTCGGTCTTTCGTACCTGCGCGCGCGGCCGCTGGCGACGCTGCTCAACGTGCTGCTGCTGGCGCTGGGCGTCGGCACCATCGTGCTGCTGCTGCTGGCGACCCACCAGCTCGAGGAGCGCATGCAGCGCGACGCGCGCGGCATCGACCTCGCCGTCGGCGCCAAGGGCAGCCCGCTGCAGATCATCCTGTCGGCGATCTACCACATCGACGTGCCGACCGGGAACATCGCCTGGAAGGAGGCGCAGGAGATCTCGCGCCACCGCGCGGTGAAGAAGGCCATTCCGCTGGCGCTGGGCGACAGCTACCGCGGCTATCGCATCGTCGGCACGACGCCGGATTACGTCGGGCACTACGGCGCGAAAATCGCCGCCGGCCGGATGTGGCAGGCGCCGATGGAGGCGGTGCTCGGCGCCGAAGTCGCCGCGCGCACCGGATTCGGCGTCGGCGCCGAATTCCACGGCGCGCACGGCCTCGGCGACAGCGGCAGCCACGTCCACGAGGATCATCCGTACCGGGTCGTCGGCGTGCTCGAGCGCAGCGGCACCGTGCTCGACCGCCTGGTGCTCTCGTCCTACCAGAGCGTGTGGGTGGTGCACGCCGAGCACCACGACATCAGGGACGTGACCGACATCGAGCGGCAGCTCGGCGACGAAGAGAAGGAATTCACCGCGCTGCTGCTGCAGTACGCCTCACCGCTGGCGGCGGCGATCCTGCCGCGCTACATCAACGGCAACACCGGCATGCAGGCGGCGTCGCCGGCGTACGAAACGGCGCGGCTGTTCAGCCTGATCGGCGTCGGCGTCGACGTGCTGCGCGCCTTCGCGCTGGTGCTGATCCTCAGCGCCGGGCTGAGCGTGTTCATCGCGCTCTACAACGCGCTGAACGAGCGGCGCTACGACCTCGCGGTGATGCGCACGCTGGGCGCGAGCCCGCGCCGGCTGCTGTTGCTGCTGCTGTTCGAGGGATTGCTGCTGGCCCTGCTGGGCGCGGCGCTGGGGCTCGTGCTCGGCCACGCGATGGCGGAAGGTCTGGGCCATGCGCTGAAGGCGGCGCAGCAGGCCGAAATCACCGGCTTCGCCTGGGTGGCGGAAGAGCTGTGGGTCGTCGCGCTGGCGCTGGGAACCGGGATCGTGGCCGCGCTGCTGCCGGCCTGGCGCGCCTACCGCACCGACATCGCCGGCACGCTGGCCCGGGGCTGATGCAGGAAGTTTTTTCAACGCAGTTCAAACAGGAGATGAAGATGCATCCGGAAAAAAATGGCGGCATGATGATGGTGGCGGCAATCCTGGCGCTGGCGGTTGCGATGCCGGTGTTCGCGCATGACCATGACCACAAGAAGGGGAACAAGCCGCACAGCGCCGCCGAGATCAAGAAGGATGTCGCCGATCACCGCGCGATGGCGGAAGCCCATCTCAATGCCGCGAAATGCCTGGAGGGCGGCCAATCGGAGAAAACCTGCCACGCCCAGCTTGCCAAGGATTGCAAAGGGCTGGCGATCGGGAAATACTGCGGCATGAAGCATCGCCATTGACACGGTATTTTATAAGTATTTGATTATTAAGGAGTTTTTATGAAACCCTGGGTGATGGCCCTGATGCTCCTGCTGGCAGTTCCGCTCGGCGCCCAGGGTTTTCAGCCCGGCTCGAAGGATCTGATGAAGCGCGACGCCGACGCCGGCCTGCCGCCGTCGCCGTACGCGGCAAAGCCGCTGCCGGAACTGAAGGGCGTGGTGTCGTGGAAGACGCTGGCCGACGTCAAGACGCTGAAGCAGAAGGACCGCTTCATCCCGGACTTCGGCAGGAGCGTGTCCGCGCTGGATCGCCAGGAAGTGAAGCTGCAGGGCTTCATGATGCCGCTGGAAATGGGCGAGCGGCAGAAGCGCTTCCTGCTGGTGGCCCTGCCGCCGACCTGCGCGTTCTGCATGCCGGGCGGTCCCGAGCAGGTGGTCGAGGTGCGGGCGAAGACGCCGGTGAAATACGGTTTCGAGCCGATCGTCGTTTCCGGACGCCTGGCGCTGCTGCGCAACGACGAGATGGGGCTGTACTACCGGCTCACCGATGCCGCGCCCGTCGGCAGGTAAATCTTGAGCAGGATCCGGCTGCCGCGTCTGCCGCGGTTGCGCCTGCTGCATGCGGCGCTGATCGCGCTGCTGCTGTTCGTCCAGCACGGTGCGCTGAATCATGCGTTGCTGCACGTTGCCGTTCACGGCGACGCCGGAGTGCATGCCGGTGCCGCACCCGCGCATGGCCATGCGCATGAAGACGACCGGCCTTCCGGTGAATGGTCCGCCGACTGCGGCTTCGACCTGCTGTACAGCGAAGTCCTCGGCGGCGTTCCCGGCGGCGCCTGTCCTGTCGTCACCGGCGTGGCCGGCACCGTGCCGGTTGCCGCCGGCGGCGCAGCCGCGGCGGAATCCGCGGCCGTTCCATACGATTCCCGCGCACCTCCCGCGTTCTCCTGGACGCCCGGCCGGCAGACGCCGGCCCTTTTCCTGATTTCCTGATTTTCCGATTTCCCGGTTGTTCCGGATCGCGCATGCCCTTCGCGGCGGCGCGCGGCCGGTCCCGTTCTTTGGAGAAACATCATGATGAAACGCAAATCTTTCGCGCTCGCGGCCATGGCGGCCGCGGTGCACGCGGCGGCCGCGCATGCGCAGCTTGCCGCGCCGGCGGCGATGCTGCCCGAAGTGGTGGTCACCGGCAACCCGCTGGGCAGCGAGCTGTTCGAACTCGCATCCCCCGCATCCGTGCTGCAGGGCACCGAACTGTTCCAGCGGCGCGGTGCCACCCTCGGCGACACCCTCGACGGCCTGCCCGGCGTCGCCGCCACCGGTTTCGGTCCCAACGCCAGCCGTCCGGTCATCCGCGGCCTTGACGGCGACCGCATCCGCATCCTGCAGAACGGCGCAGGCATCCTCGATGCGTCGTCGCTGAGTTTCGATCATGCGGTCAGCATCGATCCGCTGGTGATCGAGCGCGCCGAAGTCGTGCGCGGCCCGGCCGCGCTGTTCTACGGCGGCAGCGCCGTCGGTGGCGTGGTCAACGTCATCGACAATCGCATTCCGCAGGCGCCCGTTCGCGGGGTCACCGGTCGCGCGGAGACGCGCTTCGGCGGCGCAGGGCGCGAGAAGGCGACGGGCCTCGTGCTCGAGGCCGGCAACGGCAGCTTCGCGCTGCATGCCGATGTTTATACCCGCGACACCGACGACCTGCGCATCAAGGGGTTTGCGCGTTCGGCGCGGCTGCGCGCCGCCGATCCGCAGCCGGTCGAGGCGGAGGGCGTGCTGCCCAACAGCGCGTCGCGTTCCGACGGCGGCGCGGTCGGCCTGTCGCATACCTGGGCCCGGGGTTACATCGGCATTTCGCGTTCCGGATTCAATACCGTGTACGGCGTCGTCGCCGAGCCGGATGTGACCATCGACATGCAGAGCAGCCGCTGGGACCTCGCCGGCGAAGTGCGCGAACTGGGACGGGCCATCCGTTCGCTGAAGTTCAAGGCCGGCAGCACCGATTACGAGCATGTCGAGCTCGATGCGGGTGTTCCTGCCACGCGTTTCCGCAACAAGGGCAAGGATCTGCATGTCGAGGCGGTGCACGGCGACATCGGTCCGTTGCGCGGCGCGGTCGGCCTGCAATTGGCGGACTCCGACTTCTCGGCGCTCGGCGCCGAGGCTTTCGTACCGTCGACGAGCACCAACGCGAAGTCGATGTTCTTCTTCGAGGAACTGCCGCTGGGCAACCTCAGGCTGACCTTCGGCGGTCGCCACGAACGCACCGAGGTCGGCAGCGAAGGCGGCGGCAACGTGCCCTTCGGCGCCGTCGATCTGCGCTTCGGCGCGGCGCAGACGCGCACGTTCAGCGGCAACAGCGGCGCGCTGGGCGCGGTGTGGCGTTTCATGCCGGGACTGGCGCTGGCGGTCAACGGCAGCTACACCGAGCGCGCGCCGACCTATTACGAGCTCTATGCCAACGGGCCCCATGCCGCCACAGGCGTCTACGAGGTCGGCAACAGCGCTTTCGGCAAGGAAAAATCGAAGGCCGTCGACATTGCCCTGCGCCTGCAATCGGGGAAACACTCGGGCAGCATCAGCGTGTTCCACAACCGCTTCAGCAATTACCTCGGGCTGTTCGACAGTGGCAACACCCGCGGCGCCGACGGCGAGCTGAATCCGGCCGATGCCGGCGACGGCACGTCGCTGAACACCGGCGAGGAAATTCTGCCGGAATTCGCCTATCGCGCGGTGCCTGCGCGCTTCCGCGGCATCGAAGGTGAAGGGCGCTTCCGCGTGTTCGAGCGCGGCGGTACGCTTGACCTGTTGTTGAGCGCGGGGTACGTGCGCGCCGACGACCACAGCACCGGACAGCCGCTGCCGCGCATCGCCCCCTGGCGTTATGGCGCCGGCGTGGAATACCGCCGGGACCGCCTCAGCGCGCGCGTCGATGCCACCGTGTTCGACGGGCAGAATCGCGTGGCCGCCGGCGAACTGCCCACCGACGGCTACACGATGCTCAATGCGACGGTGACGTACCGTCTGCCGGCGAACGGCCTGCGGCTCGAGGCCTTCCTGCGCGGGGTCAACCTGCTCAACGAAGAGGCCCGTAACCACGTGTCCTTCCTGAAGGACATTGCGCCGCTGGGCCGGCGCAGCGCGCAGGTCGGTTTGCGCGGGCAGTTCTAGCGGGAGCCGCTGCTGCGGACAAGAGCCTGTCCGCGGCAGCGGTTTGTGGCGCTTCACGGATATGCCGGATAATGCCGGCTCTCCCTGTGCCTGAGCCGATTCCCGCCATGGCCGATTTTCCGCGTCTGTCCCGGCGCACCCTGTTCATCTGTCTGCTGGCCAGCGTCGCCCTGCATGCGATGCTGCTGCTGTGGTTGCCGGGCTGGCGATCGCCGCCGCCGATGCATGCAGTGGCGCCGGTGCTCGACGTGGTGATGGTGGTGGCCGACACCGCCGATGTCGTCGCAAACGCCGCGCCGTGGCCGCGAATTCGCAACGTACCGTCGCCACCCGCCGTGAAATCGCAGGCGGATTCTTTGCCGCCGGCCCGGTCTGAGCCCGTTGCCGCCGCAGTGCCTGTGCTGTCCACACCGTCCCCGCCGGTCGAAGATACGCCTGCACACGGCATTTCCCCGCCACCGCCCGCAATGGCTGCGCGGACCCCGGCACCCGCCGCGCCGGCGCCGGTGACAGTCACGCCACCGGCATTCACGGCGGCATACCTGCGCAATCCGCCACCGGTGTATCCGGCGGCCGCGCGGCGCGGCGGCGAGGAGGGCACGGTGATGCTGCGCGTGCTGGTCGGCCGCGACGGCACGCCGCTGAAGGTCGAACTCGATCAGTCGAGCCGATCGCACGTGCTGGACCATGCGGCGCTGGACGCGGTGAAAGGCTGGCGTTTCGTCCCGGCGCGGCGCGGTGCGGAAAACATTGAAGCCTGGGTGCGTGTGCCGGTATCGTTCCGGCTGGAATCCTGATTCGCGGCAGGGTTGAAACGGCTGCCGCCGCCCTCATCTGGATTCGTGCAGGCCGGGTCCTCTTCGCCGCATTTTCTGAATGCCTCCCAATAATCAACAGCTTGGAATCCCATGAGCGACGCAGTGTTTCACGGCACCACCATTCTTTCCGTCCGTCGCGGCAACCGCGTGGCGCTCGGCGGCGACGGCCAGGTCACGCTGGGCAACATCGTGATCAAGGCCACCGCGCGCAAGATCCGCCGCCTCTACCAGGACCGCATCCTCGCCGGCTTCGCCGGCGGTACCGCCGACGCCTTTACGCTGTTCGAGCGTTTCGAATCGAAACTGGAAAAACACCAGGGCAACCTGATGCGTTCCGCGGTGGAACTGGCGAAGGACTGGCGCACCGACCGCATGCTGCGCCGGCTGGAGGCCATGCTGTCGGTGGCCGACCGCGAGCACTCGCTGGTCATCACCGGCAACGGCGACGTGCTGGAGCCGGAGCACGGCCTCGTCGCCATCGGCAGCGGCGGCGCCTACGCGCAGTCCGCGGCGCGGGCGCTGCTCGAGAACACCGATCTCGCGCCGGCTGACATCGTCAAGAAATCGCTGGAAATCGCCGGCGATCTCTGCATCTATACCAACCAGCAGCACCTGATCGAAGTGCTGGAATAAAAGGCAAGCGGTCAGCCGTAGAACCGAACGAAGACTGCCGTTCGGGGTCCATTCGCTCATCGCTCATCGCTCATCGCTCATCGCTCATCGCTCATCGCTCATCGCTCATCGCTCATCGCTCATCGCTCATCGCTCATCGCTCATCATGACCCCCATGACCCCGCAGGAAATCGTCCACGAGCTCGACAAGCACATCGTCGGGCAGAACGCCGCCAAGCGCGCGGTGGCCATCGCGCTGCGCAACCGCTGGCGGCGGCAGCAGGTGCCGGAGCCGCTGCGCCAGGAGATCACGCCGAAGAACATCCTGATGATCGGGCCGACCGGCGTCGGCAAGACCGAGATCGCGCGGCGCCTGGCGCGGCTCGCGAATGCGCCGTTCATCAAGGTCGAGGCGACCAAGTTCACGGAAGTGGGCTACGTCGGGCGCGACGTCGACACCATCATCCGCGACCTGGTCGACGCGGCGATCAAGGACGCGCGTGTCGAGGCGATGCGCCGCGTCAAGCACCAGGCGCAGGACAGCGCCGAGGAGCGCGTGCTCGACGCGCTGCTGACGCCGGCGCGCGACACCGCCGCCGACAGCGAGTCGGCGACGCGCCAGAAATTCCGCAAGATGCTGCGCGAAGGCGCGCTCGACGAGCGCGAAATCGAGATCGAGGTCGCCGCCGCGCCGGCGCAGATGGAAATCCTGACGCCGCCCGGCATGGAAGACCTGACCTCGCAGTTGCAGGGCATGTTCCAGAACCTCGGCGCCGGGCGGCGCCGGACGCGCAAGCTGAAAATCGCCGAGGCGATGAAGCAGCTGATCGACGAGGAGGCGGCGAAGCGCGTCAACGACGAGGAACTGAAAATCGCCGCGGTCGCCAACGTCGAGCAGAACGGCATTGTGTTCATCGACGAGATCGACAAGGTGGCCTCGCGTTCGGAAATGTCGGGCGCCGACGTCTCGCGCCAGGGCGTGCAACGCGACCTGCTGCCGCTGGTCGAGGGCACGACGGTGACCACCAAGTACGGCATGATCAGGACCGATCACATCCTGTTCATCGCCAGCGGCGCCTTCCACCTGTCGAAGCCCTCGGACCTGATCCCGGAACTGCAGGGACGGCTGCCGATCCGCGTCGAGCTGCAGAACCTGACCGTCGACGATTTCGAGCGCATCCTGACCAGCACCGACGCCTGCCTGATCCGGCAATACGAGGCGCTGATCAAAACCGAGGACGTCAATCTGGTGTTCACGCCGGACGCGGTGAAGCGGCTCGCCGAAATCGCCTGGCAGGTCAACGAGCGCACCGAGAACATCGGCGCGCGGCGGCTGCACACGGTGATGGAGCGCCTGCTCGAGGACGTATCGTTCGAGGCCGGCCGGCGCAGGGAAACGGTGACCGTCGACGCCGCCTACGTCGACGCGCGGCTGAAGGACCTGGCGCAGAGCGAGGATCTCGCGCGTTACGTGCTCTGACGGGGCGGGTTTGACGCCGCACGGCGGCAGCCCTTAACATCGCGGCCATGCGATTGCTTCGATTGCTTGCGCACCGCCGGGCCATTTCGGGTTTCGCCCTCGTGGCGTTCCTGTTCGGCCTTGCCGTTCCGGCGATTGCCGTCGCGCGCCAGGCCATCGATCCGGTCGCGTTCGCGACGATCTGCCGCGTCGATCCCGGCGAGGCGGGCGGCTCCACGCTGCCCGGCTCGCTGCAGGCGAAGCTCAAGTCCGCGCATTGCCTGATGTGCCTGGGGACCGCGTCCCCGCCCGCTTCGGTGAATCCTGCGCCGGTCATCGTCGGCACGGTTGCCGGGTTGACGGTCGTTTTTCCGCGCAGTTCCTTCGTTGCCGATGATCCCGCGGCGCTCCAGCCGCTGAATCCGCGCGCGCCGCCGCGCGCCTGATTTTTCCTCCGTATTTTTTCGCGCGCCCGGCGTGCGATAGCTTGTCCCGCATTCGCGGGGCGTATTATATAAGTATTTGTTTTTAAAGGATTTTTTATGATTTCGGCTTCTCTACTGAAATCCTGCGGCGTGTTGCTGGGCTTGCTGTGCGCGGCGAGCGCGCAGGCGCAGACCGTGACGGTCAGGGACGCATGGATTCGCGGCACCGTCCAGGGCCAGACTGCAAGCGGTGCGTTCATGGAACTGACCGCCAAAACCGACGCTCGCCTCGTTGCCGTGTCCAGTCCGGTCGCGAAGGTCTCCGAGGTGCACAACATGCGCATGGAGAACGGCGTGATGAAAATGTTTCCCGTCGCCGGCATCGACATTCCCGCCGGCAGGAGCGTGAAGCTCGCTTCCGGCGGTTATCACGTGATGCTGATGCAGTTGCAGAAACCCCTGAACCCCGGCGACAAGGTCCCGCTGCAACTGACCTTCGAACTGGCGGACAAGAAGCGCGAGACCGTCTCACTGTCGGTCGAAGTGCGCGACATCAAAGGGCAGTCCGCCAGGGGCCATCACAACCACTGACTGGACCGCAATCCGGTTGTTGCTGCGTGGACCCTGCGGGCCGCCGCGGAAGGCGGCCGTACGCCGTCCGCGCGTTCAGGGAGAACAGACATGCATTCGAAAATCGCAGCCGCGGCCTGTGCCGCGCTGTCGTGGCATTGCGCCTGGGCGCAATCCGCCGCATCAATGCCGACCTTGCCGGAAGTATCGGTCAGCGCGGCGAAGGAACCGGATTTTCCGTTGACCCAGCCCGGCATCGAAGCGGCGCGCCGCAACGCGGCGCAGGCGACCGGCGGGACTGCCGTGATCGACGCCGACGACTATCTGAAAGGCAGCGCGGTCACGCCGGCCGATGCCTTCGCATTTGCACCCGGCGCGTTCGCGCAGTCGCGCATTCCGGGCGCGGAGGAATCGCGGCTGTCGATCCGCGGTTCCGGCCTCCAGCGCACCTTCCACGGCCGCGGCCTGCGCGTGCTGCAGGACGGCGTGCCGGTGAATCTCGCCGACGGTTCCTTCGATTTCCAGGCGCTGGAGCCGATGGCGGCGCGTTACATCGAGGTTTACCGCGGCGCCAACGCACTGGTTTTCGGCACGGCCTCTCTTGGTGGTGCGGTGAACTACGTGTCGCCGACCGGCTACGACGCGGCGCCGCTGCTGCTGCGCGGCGAAGCCGGCAGCTTCGGCCATCTGCGCGGGCAGGCGGCCGCCGCCGGCGTCGACGGCGATGTCGATTACTACGTGTCGTTGACGCACTTTTCGCAGGACGGTTACCGGCGGCAGTCGAAGCAGGCCAACCAGCGTCTGTCCGTCAACGCCGGTTATCGCATCGGCGCGGGGGTGGAAACGCGTTTTTACTTGCTGCATGCGCTGACCGATTCCGAACTGCCGGGCAATCTGACCAAAACCCAACTTAACAATACCCCGCGCATGGCCAATGCCGGCAACGTCGCCGGCAACCATCACCGCGATTTCACGCTGACGCGGATTTCCAACAAGACGGTCTGGGCCGGCGACGGCCATCGCTTCGAGGCCGGCGTCTTTTATTCACGCAAATCGCTGTGGCACCCGATTTTCCAGGTGCTCGACATCGATTCGGACGACTACGGCCTGAGCCTGCAGTACGGCGGCGAGGGGCGGGTGGCGGGGCGCCGCAACGTCGTGGTCGCAGGTCTGAGCGCCGCGCGCGGCGTGGCCGGGGACGACCGCTACGTCAACGTCGCGGGCCGCCAGGGCGCGCGCACGGCCGGTAGTCGGCAGACGGCGCTGGGCCTCGAACTGTTCGTCGAGAACCGGCACTACCTGACGAAGCGGCTGGCCCTAGTCGCCGGCGCTCAGGTTTCGCGCGCAACCCGCGAGTACGAAGACCGCTTCCTGGCCGACGGCGACAACGGCTTCGATGCGGATTATTCGCAAGTCAGCCCGAAGCTCGGCCTGCTCTACGAGCCGCAGCCTTCGCTGCAATTATTCGCGAACGTCAGCCGCGGTTTCGAGCCGCCGAGTTTCGGCGAACTGGCCGGCGGGCCCGGCATCACCCAGGTGCGCAAGCAGTCGGCGTGGACGGCGGAGTTCGGCACGCGCGGCGCGCTCCGCGACCTGCGCTGGGACGCGGCGTACTACCGCGCCGAAGTGCGCGACGAGCTGCTGGCGCTGATCGTTGCCGCCGGCGCGCCGCTGGGCACAGTCAACGCACCGGACACGCTGCACCAGGGCATCGAGCTGGGCCTCGACTGGAAACTGATGCAGTCCTGGCGGTTGCGCGCGGCGTACCTGTGGAACGATTTCCGCTTCCGATCGCATCCGGTCTACGGCAACAACGAACTGCCCGGGCTGCCGAAACAGTTCTTGAAGCTGGAGGTTCTCTACACGACTCCCGGCAGTTTCCACGCGGGCCCGAACCTCGAATGGTCGCCGCAGGATCATGCGGTGGACATGGCGAACACGCTGCATGCCGACCGTTACGCGGTCTGGGGTTTCCGGATCGGGCAGCGTATGAGCAAAGGCATGTCCTGGTTCATCGACGCGCGCAATCTGGCCGACCGGCGTTATGCCGCGACTACCGGCGTCATCGCCGATTCCCGTTCGCCCGGCGCCGGCGGGCAAAACGCCGCGCAGTTCAATCCGGGGCTGGGGCGCAGCCTGTTCGCCGGCGTGGAGTGGAAACAATGAGGCCCGCGGTCCTCGTTCCGCTGGCGCTGCTGCTGGCCGCGACGCCGGCGCAGGCGCACGTGGTGCTGGAGCAGAAATCGGCGATTGCCGGCAGTTATTACAAGGCGACCTTCATGGTCGGCCACGGCTGCGGCGGTTCACCGACCACCGGCATCGAGATCGACATGCCCGAAGCGATGGCGGTCGTGAAACCGATGCCCAAGCCCGGTTGGACGCTCGCCACGCAATCGGCGCCGGTGCCGGCCGGGATGTCGCTGCACGGCCGCACGGTGGCCGAAGTGGTGACCCGCGTGTCCTGGCGGGGCGGCCTGCTGGAAGACGCGCATTACGACGAGTTCGTGGTGTTGCTGCGGTTGCCGGAACGCGACGGGCGCCTGTATTTCAGGATCACCCAGCACTGCGGGAACGGGCGCAACGACTGGATCGAGGTTCCCGAAGCGGGATCCGCCCGGCGGCTGGAGATGCCGGCTGCGGTGCTGGAGCTGCAGCCGGCCGCGCCGGCCCATCACCACCACTGACGGCGGTCAGCGGCTGACGACCACCGGTTTTGCGCCCAGTGCCTGGCCGGCGCGTTCCGCCGCTTCGCGCGCGGCGGCATCGCTGGCATAGGGGCCCGCCTGCACGCGGTAGATGCCGTCGTTGTGGTGGATGCGCAACGTGCCGGCCAGCCAGTCGGCCTGGCTCTGCAGGCGCGCGAGATAGGTCTCGGCATTGGCCTGCACGCCGAAGGCACCGAACTGCAGCCAGGTGCCGCCTGCGACTGCGGGTGCCGTCACGGCTGGCGCAGCGCCTGCGGCTGGCGGTGTTGCCGCCGCCGGAGGCGGGGGTGGCAGCGCGGCGGTTTCCACCGCGGGGGCCGGTGCCGGCACGGTCGCCACCGGCGGTTCCGCAGCAGGTGGTGTCATGCCGGGGATGATGCTTTCCACTTCGACCATGCCGCTGCCGGCGCCGATGATGCCGAGCTTGTATGCCGCGGTGTACGAGAGGTCGATCAGGCGGTCGTCGATGAAGGGGCCGCGGTCGTTGACGCGCACCACCACCGAGCGGCCGTTGGCGACGCTGGTGACGCGCACGTAACTCGGAATCGGCAGCACGGTGTGCGCCGCGGTCATCGCGTACATGTCGTAGGGCTCGCCGGACGAGGTCGGCTTGCCGTGGTAGCGCCGTCCGTACCAGGTGGCGATGCCGCGCGCCTTGTAAGGTTCCAGCCGGGTCATCGGCGTGTAGCTGCGGCCCATCACCGTGTACGGGCGCTGCGTGCCGCGGTGCAGGGGTTCGATTCTCGGCACCGCGTCGGGAATCGCGTCGATATTGGCCGGCGCATTGGCGCCGGGGCCGTCGTCGAGGTAGTAGCCGCCGCCATGCGCCGGAGGCGATGCCGGCGCGCGGGAGGATGAGCCCGGTTTCGGCGTAGACCCGCAGCCGCCGAGCAGCAGCGTCAGTGCCACGATCAAGGGCGCGCCGGCTTGGTGCAAAGTGCAAAGTGCAGAACGCAAAGTGTCCGCACCCAAAGGTAACTTTGCAATTTGCGTTCTGCACTCTGCATTGTTCGTCATGTTTGCACCAGCTTCTTGTGGGTATGGATGCTCATCAGGATACCGAAACCGAGACAGATCGAAACCAGCGAAGTTCCGCCGTAGCTGATCAGCGGCAGCGGCACGCCCACCACGGGCAGGATGCCCGAGACCATGCCGATGTTGACGAAGGCATAGGTGAAGAAGGTCAGCGTGATCGATCCGGCGAGCAGCCGCGCGAACAGCGTCGGCGCGTTGGCGGTGATCACCATCGCGCGGCCGAGCAGGAACAGGTACATGGCCAGCAGCACGGCGTTGCCGAGCAGGCCGAATTCCTCGGCATAGACCGCGAAAATGAAATCGGTGGTGCGCTCCGGAATGAAATCGAGATGGGTCTGGGTGCCGTTCATCCAGCCCTTGCCGAGCAGGCCGCCGGATCCGACGGCGATGGTCGACTGGATCGTGTGGTAGCCCGAGCCGAGAGGGTCCGCCGAAGGGTCGAGCAGCGTCAGCACGCGCTGCCGCTGGTAGTCGTGCATGGCCGACCAGGCGAAAGGCAGGCTCGCCAGGCCGGCGGCCGTGAGCGCGGCGATGATCCGCCACGGCAGCCCGGCGAGGAAGATCAGGTAGCCGCCGCTGGCGCTGATCAGCAGCGCGGTGCCGAGATCGGGCTGGCGCAGGATCAGGGCGACGGGAACGGACAGCATGACCGTGGCGATGGCGTAGTTGCGAAGCCGCAGGGAGGCCTCGTTGCGGTTGAAATACCAGGCCAGCATCAGCGGCACGGCGATTTTCATCAGCTCCGAAGGCTGGATGCGGGTGACGCCGATGTCCAGCCAGCGCCGCGCGCCGTTGACCACGTCGCCGGCCACCGCGACACCGATCAGCAGCAGGCAGCCAGTGGCGAACAGCGGTACCGCCAGTCGCATCAGGTAGTGCGGCGGAATATTGGCGAACACCCACATCACGGCGAGCGCGACCATCATGTTCATCATCTGGCCGGATACCCTGGCGTAGTTGCCGTTGGAGGCGCTGAGCAGCGCGAGCAGCCCGGTGAACATCAGCAGGAAAACGGCCGACAGCAGCACGCCGTCGATGTGCCGGGTCATGAAGCGCGACAGGCGCAGCAGGATGGACGGCATCAGTCGGTCTCCGCCGGCTGCTTCGGCCGTATGCCGAGCAGGTGGTAGTCGAGCACCTGGCGGGCCACGGGCGCCGCGGCGCGCGCGCCGAAGCCGGAGTTTTCCGCGATCACCGCCAGTGCGATGGTCGGATTGTCGGCGGGCGCGTAGGCGATGAACCAGGCATGGTCGCGGTGCCGTTCGGCGACGCGGCTTTCGACGTATTTTTCCCCCTGCTTGATGGCGATGACCTGCGCGGTGCCGGTCTTGCCGGCGGCGACGTACGGCGCGTCGGCGAAGACTCGCGCCGAGGTGCCCTCCTTGTTGACGCCGACCATCGCGTCCTTGACGATCTTGAGGTGTTCCGGCTTCAGCGCCAGGTCGCGCAGCGGTTCCGGCTCGATCAGCGTTTTTTCGCGGGTGCGGATGTCCTCGACGTGGTTGACGATGTGCGGCCGGTACATCACGCCGTCGTTGGCCAGCGTTGCAGTGGCCGAGGCGAGCTGCAGCGGCGTGTAGCTGTTGTAGCCCTGGCCGATGCCGACGCTGATGGTTTCGCCGGCGTACCATTTCTTCTGTTCCGGCCGGGAGAAGCGGCGCATTTTCCATTCCGTCGAAGGCAGCACGCCGGCGGCTTCGCCGGAAATGTCGATGCCGGTGCGGCTGCCGAAGCCGAACTTTTCCATGAAGCGCGCGATCGGATCGATGCCCAGCTCGTTGGCGAGCGTGTAGTAGTAGACGTCGGAGGACACCACGATGGAGCGGTGCATGTCCACCGCGCCGAGGGGAACCGGCCGGCCGTCGCGGAAGCGGTGCCCGCCGAACATGAAGTAGCCGGGATCATTGATGACCTGCTGCGCCGGACGCTTGCCGTAGAACAGCGCCGCCAGCGCCATGAACGGCTTGAAGGTCGATCCCGGCGGATAGGTGCCGGCGGCGGCGCGATTGAGCAGCGGCTTGTCGGGGGAGCCGTTGAGCTCGTTCCAGCTCTGCGGGTCGATCCCGTCGACGAACAGGTTGGGATCGAAGCCCGGCTTGCTGACCAGCGCCAGCACGCCGCCGGTGCGCGGATCGATCGCGACCAGCGCGCCGCGGCGGTCGCCGAAGGCGTTGTAGGCGACTTCCTGCAGTCCGGCGTCGATGTTGAGCACCAGGTTGTTGCCGGAAACCGGCGGCGTGCGCGACAGGGTGCGCACCGCGCGGCCGCCGGAGTCGACCTCCACTTCCTCGACGCCGGTGGTGCCGTGCAGGAATTCCTCGTAGCTCTGCTCGAGGCCGGTCTTGCCGATGTAGTCGCTGCCGCGGTAATTCGCCAGGCGGCCGGACTTTTCCAGCCGTTCGATTTCCCGCTGGTTGATGCGGCCGATGTGCCCGACGACATGCGAAAAGATCTCGCCTTGCGGATACTGGCGGAACAGCCGCGCCCTGGCTTCGACGCCGGGGAAGCGGTAGCGGTGCGCGGCGAAACGCGCGATTTCCTCGTCCGAGAGCCGGGTGCGGATCGGCAGGCTTTCGAAACGCTTGCTTTCCTCGAGCAGCTTGCGGAAGCGCCGGCGGTCGCGCGGCGTGATTTCCACGATTCCGGCGAGTTCGTCGATGGTGGCTTCGAGATTGCCCGTCTTGCTCGGCGTGATTTCCAGCGTGTACGCCGAATAGTTGTGTGCGAGCAGCACGCCGTTGCGGTCGACGATGACACCGCGGTGCGGCGCGATCGGCAGCACCGAGATGCGGTTGGCTTCGGCGAGCGTGCTGTAATGGCCGTGCTGCACGACCTGCAGGTAGAAGAACCGCAGGAACAGCAGGCCGAACAGCGCGAGCACGAAGATGCCGAGCAGCACGAGCCGCCGGCGGAAGCGCTGCAGTTCGCGTTCCGAGTCCCGGATCTCGATGCCGGGGTTGATCGACAGTTCAGACACGGTCGGGGTCGGACCGGGGGCGCTGCGGCAGCTTCAGCAGGTAGTACAGGACGGGCCACAGCGCGGCGCCCGTGAGGCTGCCGAGGAAATAGGCGTAACCCGGGAAGTCGGCGCCGGCCAGCGCGCGCACCAGCAGCACGACGAGGTCGGTGAACAGCAGCAGCGGAATGACGTGCAGGATCTGCTGCGCCAGCGAGAAACGCTGCACGCGGCGGTGCAGGGCGATGCCGGCGTAGGCGAGGATGCTGTAGGCCAGCGCGTGCTGGCCGAGCAGGCTGCCTTCCGCGACGTCCATCAGCAGTCCGAGGCTCCACGCGGCGAGGAATCCAATCTTGCGCGGTTCCTCGATGCACCAGTAGAGCACGACCAGCGCGACGAAGTCCGGCGCCAGCCACAGCGCCCATCCCGACCAGGGCAGCAGATTGGCCAGCAGCGCCCCGATCAGGGTCAGGATGATGAAACCGGGCCTGACCGGCAGCAGCAGCTCCTGGGGGGTCATCGGGCGCCCGGCCATCAGGATTTCCCCCTTTTCTTCTTCGGCGGCGAGTCGGCCGGCCGTTCCGGCAATCCGGGTTGCGGTCCCAGCACCAGGACCTGGGTGCCGGCGCCGGGTCCGGCGAGAGGCTTGCAGGTGATGCTGGCGAAGAGGTAGGCGGCGTTGCGCTCGACATGGGTGACTTCGGCCACCGGCAGCCCCGGGGGATAGTTGCCGTCGATGCCCGAGGTCACCAAGCGGTCGCCGGTCTGGAAATCCGCGGTCAGCGGGATGAAGCGCAGCTCCAGCCGGCCGTCGTCGCCGGTGCCCGCCAGCACGGTGCGCAGTCCCGTGCGCACGTTGAGCACCGGGACCAGATGGCCCTTGTCGGTGATCAGTGTGACTTCCGACAGCCAGGGGTAGACCCGGGTGACCTGGCCGATGATGCCGATGTGGTCGGCCACCGGACGCCCGGCCTCGATGCCGCCCTGCAGCCCCCGGTCGATCATCACCTTGCGCGAGAAGGGGTCCCGCGCGGCGTAGAGGATTTCCGCGGCGATCGAAGGCACGCCGACGCTTTCGCGGACGCCGAGCAGGCCGCGCAGGCGGGTATTCTCTTCCTGCAGCGCGGCGGTGCGCTGGGCCGCCATCGCCAGCTCGAGATTCTTTGCCGACAGCTGCTGGTTGTCCTGGCGCAGCGCGGCGTGGGTGGAGAAGAAGCCGGCGATGCGCGCGCCGATCACCGCGGGCGCCGCGGCCATGCGCTGCAGCGGGTAGATGAGCACGCCGGCGACCTGCCGCAGCGGCGTCAGGTAGTCGAACCGCGCGTCGGCGATCAGCAGCACCGTGGACAGCATCGCGAAAATCATCAGCCGCGCCAGCGGCGTCAGCCCGGTGCGGAACAGCGGCGGTGCGGTGTGCTCCACTGCGGGTTACCGCCCGCGGCCCGGCGCGGGCCTGGATTCGCGGCCCCGGGGGGCCTGGGTGCGAACGCAGGCCGGGAGTTGCCGCATCAGTCGTTGGCGAAGATGCTGCCGAGGTGTTCCAGTTTCTCCAGCGCCTTGCCCGAGCCGCGCACGACGCAGGTCAGCGGATCCTCGGCGATGATCACCGGCAGGCCGGTTTCCTCCATCAGCAGGCGGTCGATGTCGCGCAGCAGCGCGCCGCCGCCGGTCAGCACCATGCCCTTTTCGGCGATGTCGGCGGCAAGTTCGGGCGGCGTCTGCTCCAGCGCCGATTTCACCGCGGAGACGATGCTGTTCAGCGGATCGGTCAGCGCCTCGAGGATTTCGTTGCTGGAGATCGTGAAGCTGCGCGGAATGCCTTCGGCGAGGTTGCGGCCCTTCACTTCCTTCTCGCGCACTTCCGAACCGGGGAAGGCGGAGCCGATTTCCTTCTTGATCAGCTCGGCGGTGGTTTCGCCGATCAGCATGCCGTAGTTGCGGCGGATGTAATTGATGATCGCCTCGTCGAACTTGTCGCCGCCGACGCGCACCGAACCCTTGTAGACTAGGCCGCCGAGCGCGATGACGCCGACTTCGGTGGTGCCGCCGCCGATGTCGACCACCATCGAGCCGGTGGCTTCGCCCACCGGCAGGTCGGCGCCGATCGCGGCCGCCATCGGCTCCTCGATCAGGTAGACGCGCGAGGCGCCGGCGCCGATCGCCGCGTCGCGGATCGCGCGGCGCTCGACCTGGGTCGAGCCGCAGGGCACGCAGATGATGATGCGGGGGGAGGGCGAGAAGAACTTGCTGTGGTGCACGCGCTTGATGAACTGCTTGATCATCTGCTCGGTGATGATGAAGTCGGCGATCACGCCGTCCTTCATCGGCCGGATCGCCGTGATGTTGCCGGGCGTGCGGCCGAGCATCTGTTTCGCGGCGAGGCCGACTTCCTGGATCACTTTCTTGCCGTTCGGGCCGCCTTCCTGGCGGATCGCGACGACCGAGGGTTCGTCGAGCACGATGCCCTTGCCGCGGACGTAGATCAGCGTGTTCGCGGTGCCGAGATCGATGGCGAGATCGTCGTTAAAGTAACTGCTCAGGAAACCGAACATAAGGTCTTTCGTATTAAAGGATTTTTGCTGCCGTCTGGCGCGCCAGTATGATACCCTACACCGCCTCCATTTTTAACGGTTTTTTCACTCTGCGATGGCCATCCAGCTCGATGACGTACGGCGTGCCGCGCACCTCGCGCGCATCGCGGTCGATGACGCGGAAGCCGGGGCTGCGCTGGCCCAGTTGACGCGGGTGTTCGGCCTGATCGAGCAGATGCAGGCGGTCGACGTGTCGGGCATCGAGCCGATGGCCCATGCCCGGGACCTGATGCTGCGTCTGCGCGCGGACGCGGTCACCGAGGAGAACCGGCGCGAGCGCTTCCAGGCGATTGCACCGGAAGTCGAGTCCGGCCTTTACCTGGTGCCGAAAGTGATCGAGTAACGGAGTCCCCGGCCCCGGCTTTTTGCGGGGCCGACGTGCCGCAATGTCCAACGCCACCCTCAAAGAACTGTCTGTCCGGCTTGCTGCCGGTGATTGTTCGAGCGTCGAGCTGACGCAAGATTTTACCAGTAAAATCAATAACTTAGGAAAAGAGCTCGGCTGTTTCATCACGGTCGACGCGGAACGCAGCCTGGCGCAGGCGAAAGCGGCTGACGCACGCCGGGCCGCGGGCGATGCCGGGCCGCTGACCGGGGTGCCGCTGGCGCACAAGGACATCTTCTGCGCCGAAGGCTGGCTGACCACCTGCGCGTCGCGGATGCTGTCGAATTTCGTGTCGCCGTACGACGCGCACGTGGTCGAGCGCTGCAATGCCGCCGGCATGGTCACGCTGGGCAAGACCAACATGGACGAGTTCGCGATGGGCTCGTCGAACGAGACTTCGCATTTCGGTCCGGTGCGCAATCCGTGGAATCCGGAAACAGTGCCCGGCGGCAGTTCCGGTGGCTCCGCTGCCGCAGTGGCGGCGCGGCTGGCGCCGGCGGCGACCGGCACCGACACCGGCGGCTCGATCCGCCAGCCGGCGGCGCTGACCGGGATCTGCGGGCTGAAGCCGACCTATGGCCTGGTGTCGCGTTACGGCATGATCGCTTTTGCCTCCAGCCTCGACCAGGCCGGACCGATGGCGCGCAGCGCCGAAGACCTCGGGCTGCTGCTCAACGTGATGGCCGGTCACGACCCGCGCGACTCGACCAGCTTGGAACGGCCCGTCGAAGACTACAACCGGGATCTGGAAAAACCGCTGCAGGGCCTGCGCATCGGCCTGCCGAAGGAGTTTTTTGCCGAGGGGCTGTCGGCCGATGTGCGGCGCACGGTCGAGGCGGCCGTGGCCGAATACAGGAAGCTCGGCGCCACCGTCGTCGACATCAGCCTGCCCAACATGGGCCTGTCGGTGCCGGTGTACTACGTGCTGGCGCCGGCGGAGGCCTCGAGCAACCTGTCACGCTTCGACGGCGTGCGCTACGGCCACCGCGCCGCGGAATACACCGACCTGCTCGACATGTACAAGCGCACCCGCGCCGAGGGTTTCGGCGCCGAGGTCAAGCGCCGCATCCTGATCGGCACTTACGTGCTGTCGCACGGCTATTACGACGCCTATTACATCCGCGCGCAGAAGCTGCGGCGGCTGATCGCGCAGGATTTCGCCGCCGCGTTCGGGCAGTGCGACGTGATCATGGGGCCGACCAGCCCGACTACCGCGTTCAAGCTCGGCGAAAAAAGCGCAGACCCGGTGCAAATGTACTTGTCCGACATCTACACCATCGCGGTGAACCTGGCCGGCCTGCCCGGCATGTCGATTCCCTGCGGCTTCGACGGTGGCGGCCTGCCGGTCGGCCTGCAGATCATCGGCAACTATTTCGACGAAGCGCGCATGCTCAACGTCGCCCACCAGTACCAGTTGGCGACCGACTGGCACCAGAAGGCGCCGGGAGGCGCCCAATGATGAGCGCAGAGTGCAGAGTGCAGAGTGGAAAACCGGTGATCCCCGGTTGCGGAGCCCTGTCATGAAGTGGGAGGTGGTGATCGGGCTGGAGACCCATGCGCAGTTGTCGACGGTGTCGAAGATTTTTTCGGGTGCATCCACCGCCTTCGGCGCCGAACCGAACACGCAGGCCTGCGGCATCGACATCGCGCTGCCGGGCGTGTTGCCGGTGCTCAATACCGGCGCCGTCGAGCGTGCGGTCCGTTTCGGGCTCGCGGTGGGCGCGAAAATCAACTCGCCGTCGATTTTTGCGCGCAAGAATTACTTCTATCCCGACCTGCCGAAGGGCTACCAGATCAGCCAGTACGAGCGGCCGATCGTCGAGGGCGGCACGATCACGATCCAGGTCGGCGATGCCGAGAAAACGGTGCGCCTGACCCGCGCCCATCTCGAGGAGGATGCCGGCAAGTCGCTGCACGAGG
>JAHCLD010000049.1 GCA_026125585.1 Burkholderiales bacterium | reverse complement strand
CGTGGCCAGCGCCCACCGCGGAGACGCTTTTGCCGCCTGCGAATTCATCATGGACTATCTGAAAACCCGCGCGCCGTTCTGGAAAAAGGAAATCACGCCGCAGGGCGGGCGCTGGGTCGAGGCGCGGGGCGCCGATGACAAAGCCGCGGAGCGCTGGGACCGTTAGCCCGTTTTCAGGCTGTCCCGGACGCACCGCTGCCGGTCGGCGAACCCGGCGTCGCCGGGCGATCAACCCGCCGTTGCGCGATGTTTTTCTGAAGTCGGCGGAACACGAACCCCGGCCGGCATGCGTTCCGCGCGACGGGCCATTCAGGGAAATCCCGCATGATCGAACCGCGCAATGTCTCCATGCACCCCACGCGCGGGCGAGGCGCGCGTCGAAGTGCTCCGATCGGCCGGGTTTCCGTGTCCGGTAACCTTGCAGTGGCGATTCTGAAATAGTAAACGACTATTAAAACAATCATCAAAATCAATTTGAGCAATGTGATGGGCATGAGTAAGCTGGCCCTGTTTTCACAAGGCTGGAGTTGCCCGGCAACATTGCCGGGCAGCCGCTGCAGACTCCGGGCGAGGCCGAAACACCGTGTCATAACTACCAAGGAGGCAATTTATGAGCACTGAAGCCAAATGTCCCTTTCACCATGTCGCCGGCGGCGGCGCGTCCAACCGCGATTGGTGGCCTAACCAGCTGCGCGTCGACCTGCTCAACCAGCACGGCAACCGTTCCAACCCGCTGGGTGAACGCTTCAACTACGCCGAGGAGTTCAAGAAGCTGGACTACCAGGCGCTGAAGGCCGATCTGGTCAAGCTGATGACCGATTCGCAGCCCTGGTGGCCGGCAGACTTCGGGCACTACGGCCCGCAGATCATCCGCATGGCCTGGCACTCGACCGGCACCTACCGCACCATCGACGGGCGCGGCGGCGGCGGACGCGGCCAGCAGCGCTTTGCGCCGCTGAACTCCTGGCCGGACAACGTCAACATCGACAAGACCCGCCGCCTGCTGTGGCCGATCAAGCAGAAATACGGCCAGAAGATTTCCTGGGCCGATCTCCTCGTTCTCGCCGGCAACGTGGCGCTGGAATCGATGGGCTTCCGCACCTTCGGTTTCGGCGGCGGCCGCGAGGACGTGTGGGAACCGGACCAGGACGTGAACTGGGGGCCGGAGATGAAATGGCTGGGGGTGGATGCCAAGCGCATCGATGACGGCAAGCGCGAGCTTGCGGGACCCTTCGGTGCCTCGCACATGGGCCTGATCTACGTGAATCCGGAAGGTCCGAACGCCAGCGGCGATTACCTGCTGGCGGCGAAGGACATCCGGGCCACCTTCTACCGCATGGCGATGAACGACGAGGAAATCGTCGCGCTGATCGCCGGCGGCCACACCTTCGGCAAGGCTCATGGCGCCGCGCCGGAATCGCACAAGGGGCCCGAGCCCGAGGCCGCGCCGATCGAGGCCCAGGGTCTGGGCTGGGCGAGCAACTACCGCAGCGGCCACGGCAAGGACACCGTCTCCAGCGGCCTCGAGGTGACGTGGACCACGACCCCCGCGCGCTGGAGCAACGATTTCTTCGAGATCCTGTTCAAGTACGAATGGGAACTCGTGAAGTCGCCGGCCGGCGCCAAGCAGTGGATGGCCAAGGATGCGCCGGAAATCATTCCGGATGCGCACGAGAAGGGCAAGTTCCACAAGCCCACGATGCTGACCACCGACCTGACGATGCGCTTCGATCCGGAATTCGGGAAAATCTCCCAGCGTTTCCTCGGGAATCCGCAGGCTTTCGCCGAGGCTTTCGCGCGCGCCTGGTACAAGCTGACCCACCGCGACATGGGACCCAAGGCCCGTTATCTGGGGCCCGAGGTGCCGAAGGAAGATCTGATCTGGCAGGATCCGCTGCCTGCCGCCACGCACAAGCCCGGCGCGGCCGACATTGCCGATCTCAAGGCAAAGATCGCCGCCTCCGGTCTCTCCGTGGGCGAACTGGTGTCCGTGGCCTGGGCTTCGGCATCCACTTTCCGCGGCGGTGACAAGCGCGGCGGCGCCAACGGCGCGCGCATCCGTCTCGCGCCGCAGAAGGGCTGGGCCATCAACAAGCCCGTGTTGAAGACGCTTGCCAAGCTGGAGGAAATCCAGAAGGCCAGCGGCAAGGCCTCGCTCGCCGACGTGATCGTGCTCGCGGGCTGCGTGGGCGTGGAGCAGGCGGCGAAGGCCGCCGGGGTGGCCGTCGAGGTACCGTTCTCGCCCGGCCGGGTCGATGCTTCCATGGATCAGACGGACGCGGAATCCTTCGCCGTGCTGGAGCCCGTGATCGACGGCTTCCGCAACTACGGACGCGGCAGGGACGGCACGCCGACCGAGGCCATGCTGGTCGACAAGGCGCAGATGCTGACCCTGACCGCGCCGGAAATGACAGCGCTCGTCGGCGGCATGCGCGTGCTCGGCACCAACGCCGACGACAGCAAGCACGGGGTGTTCACCGACAGGGTGGGCGTGCTGAGCAACGACTTCTTCGTCAGGCTGCTCGACATGGACACGGAGTGGAAGTCGGTGGACGGCAGCGCCGAGGTGTTCGAAGGCCGTGACCGCCGGAGCGGCAAGGTCAGGCACACCGGCACGCGCAACGACCTGGTCTTCGGTTCCAACTCGGTGCTGCGCGCCTATGCCGAGGTCTATGCCAGCGCCGATGCGCAGAAGAAGTTCGTCGACGATTTCGTGGCGGCCTGGAACAAGGTGATGAACCTGGATCGTTTCGATCTGCAGTAAGCGGGCAGGCAGGGCGGCGGCGCCCCACAAGGGCGGCGCGCCGGCCGGCCCGGGATTTCACGAGAATCCGGGCGTGCGGCGTAAAGCGGGCGGAAGATCATTCCGCCCGCTTTGTCATGGCGCTTCCGGGACAGTGCCCGCAGGCCTTATTCGCGTCTGAGGCCGGCCGCCTTGATCATTCTGGCGTTCTTGTCGAGTTCCTCGCGCAGGAAGGCCGAAAACTGCTCGGGCGTGCCCGGCGCGAAGCTGCCGCCTTCGATGGTCACGCGCTTTTTCACGTCCGCGTCGTCCATTGCCTTCAGCAACGTGCCGTGCAGCGCGGCAAGGATGTCGCCCGGTACCTTCGCCGGCGCCAGCAGTGCATACCACTGGGTGAATTCGTAATTCGGCACGCCGGCTTCGTGCAGGGTCGGGATCTTGGGGACCAATGGTGAACGGACCGTGCTGGTGATCGCGATGGGCCGCATGCGACCGGATTCGAGATGGGGTAAGGTGGTTGTCGGACCGGCGAAGGCCATGTCGACCTGGCCGGCGATCAATTCGGTGGCAAAAATGGAAGTGCCCTTGTACGGCACGTGCAGCAGGTCGAGATTGGCCATCGACTTGAAGAGTTCGCCGGCGAGGTGCGAGGTGCCGCCCACACCGGACGAGGCATAGGTGAGTTTTCCCGGCTGCGATTTCACCACGGCGAGCAGTTGCCTGAGCGAGGTGGCCGGTACGGAAGGATGAACGACGAGAATGAACGGGATTTTCGCGAAGACGCTGATCGGCGCGAAGTCGCGCAAGGTGTCGTAAGGCGGCTTGCCTTCGCCCCAGACCGGGCTGATGACCAGCGGGCCCGAGCTGCCCCACAGCAGCGTGTAGCCGTCGGGTGCCGCGCGGGCGACGTAGTCCGTGCCGATGCGTCCGGAGGCGCCAGAGCGATTGTCGATGATGAACTGCTGGCCGAGCAGTTCGCCCATGCGCCGGCCGGCGGCACGCGCGAAGGAATCGGTGGCAGCGCCGGGCGGGAAGGGCACCACGATGGTGACCGGGCGGCGCGGATAGTTCTGCGCGGATGCATCGAAGACCTGCAGCAGCAATGCAAGCGCGAGCGCCGACCATGCCAGGTGTTGCCAGTGCCGCTTTGAAGGATGTATATAAGTATTTGATTTTATTGACATTTTAATTTCCATTCCGGCGGATGCGCTCGTTGAAGTCGCGTTCGAAAACGCACTGGCCGCCCTCGAAGGCTTCCAGGCGCGCGCTGACGATGAAGTCACGCCTGTCGCATGCAACTTTCGTGCGCATCTCGGTGCGGATGTTCCAGTCGCCGCGTTCGAATAGCCAGGTCCAGGTGACCTCGGCTTCGCAGGACAGCGGATCGCCCTCGACGATGCGGTAACGCTCGGTCGAGCGCGCTTCGGCGATCAGGTTCTCGATGTCATCGTAACGGCCGCGCCCGCTGGAGTCGCTTACTTCGACCACGGTTTCGCTTTTGCCCATGTCGGTGCGCACGATGCGGTTGCGGCCGCCGGGCGCGAGCGGCGTGCGCTTGAACGGCGGTGCGGCTTCGACCGGCTTGAACTTCACCTTCGTGTCTTCCCGGCGCGGCGGACGCACCGGCAGTTCGATATGGCTCCTGCCGGCATGCAGCGTCAGGGTCACCGCTTCGGGCGAGGGCCAGATCAGCGGCCAGTAGCTCGTCGATACCGCAACGCGGATGCGATGCCCCTTGAGGAAGGAGTAGCCGCTGTCGGCGAGCGGCACGCGCACGGTGTAGCGCCGGCCCGGCACCAGCTTCACCGGCTTGGCGGCGCTGTCGATGTGGGTCAGATTGAACACGCCGTAAGTGACGCGGGTCGAGGCGCCGTCCGGGGCGACGTCGCAGAGCCGCACGCAGATGAACGCGGTCGGGCGATCCACCGACAGCAGCAGCGTCGCGACCGGGGTGCCGAGGATCTCGGTGGTTTTCGCCAGCGGCGTGCTGTCGAAGCAGATCGATTTGCCGTCGTCGGCGCGCTGGTCGCCGGGCATCTCGGGACTGGCGCCATGCTGGAACCAGGGCATCAGCTCGCCGCAGTCGAGGCCCAGCGTCTGCGGCGTGCAGGCGACGATTTTGCCCAGCTTTCCGGCGCGTTCCGACAGGCGGCCGCCCTCGTTCAGGGCGAAACGCCGGTTCTTGATCCTGGACGACGGCCATTGCGGTTCCGCGACCCAGCGCCCCGGCGATTCCGGATAATAGTTCTTCGCCGGCACCGCCTGCGGCATCCAGGCGGTCAGCATCGGTTCCTTCATGATGCCGCCGCGCTTGTCCTGATCTGGCTTGCCGCGCATCCAGTGGTCGAACCAGCGCAGCGTTTCCTGCAGGAAGCCGATCGCGGGTCCGGGCACACCGAGGTGCGCGAAGCGGTGGCCCCAGGGACCGATCAGCCCCTTGCGCGGCACATCCAGCTTTTGCAGCGATTCGCCGACCGCCGCGACGTACGAGGCATCGGCCCA
This sequence comes from Burkholderiales bacterium, assembly GCA_026125585.1. Taxonomy (GTDB): domain Bacteria; phylum Pseudomonadota; class Gammaproteobacteria; order Burkholderiales; family SG8-41. Next base: position 9,642 of record JAHCLD010000049.1, on the reverse strand, counting down.
GCCGCTGACCGCGTAGAACGGGCAGCGGATGCGGTCGAAATCGATCGCGCGGCTTTTCCAGTATTCGCCGTAGTTCTGATGCTGCAGCGCCGAGATGATCTGCGGCACGTTGTGCTCAAGCCGGTCCAGCCAGAGTTTCCGCCACTTGCCGCCGACCGTCAGCGGGTCGGGCGGGCGCGACTTGTAGCCGAACATCTGCGTCGACCAGCGGATCGAGCGCAGCAGCACCGAGCCGCCGCGGAACACCTGGCTGTAGGTATAACGGTCCGGCGCAAAGGAGCAGGGCACGATCGCCTTCAGCTCCTTCGGCGCGCGGTAGGCGGTCTGGATGGCCTGGAAACCGCCCCAGGAAATGCCGAACATGCCGACCTGCCCGTCGCTCCAGGGCTGGGCGGCGATCCATTTCAGGACTTCCAGCGTGTCGTCCTGCTCCTGTTTCATCGCGAACACGCCCTGGACGCCATCGGAGTCGCCGGAGCCGCGGATGTCCACGCGCATGCAGGCATAGCCGTGGCCGGCGAAATAGCGGTGGTGCATGGCATCGCGCGGTGCGTAGATGTCGCGCTTGCGGTAGGGCAGCACCTCGATGATCGCGGGCACGGGCCTATTCGCCGCGTTCTCGGGGAGCCACAGTTTGGCGGCGAGTTTCACGCCGTCGGGCATCGGAATCCAGCAGTCATCTGTTTCTGTGAAGCGATGGGGAAATCGGGTGATTGTTTTCACGGTAGGAGGGAATGGATGTTGAAGACACGGTTTGCCGGCGCAGTGTAACTCCGGCGTTGCCGTACCGCCAGACAGGCGGCTGCGCAGATCCGCAATGCCGACTGTTCGTTCAGGGCGTGGACAGGCGGTGCCGCGGATACGAAGGCGAGGCGCCGGGAGAAGCACGCGGGCAACGAGATGCAAAAACCGCGCGTGTTAAGATTTTCCGGCCATGACAAGACACATCGCCTGCGTCACCTTCGATTTCGATGCGATTTCAGGCTGGATTGCGCGGGGCATGACTTCGCCCACGCCGATCTCGCGCGGCGAATTCGGTCCCGGGGTTGCGCTTCCGCGGATTCTTTCCCTGCTGAGGAAATACGGCGTTCCGAGTTCCTGGTATGTGCCGGGCCATACACTGGCCACGTATCCGGAGCAGTGCCGGGCGGTGTTCGAGGCCGGCCATGAAATCGGCCATCACGGCTGGACGCACCGTCCGCCGGCAAGCCTGACCCGTGACGAAGAGGAGTCCGAGCTCCTGCGCGCCAACGACCTGATCCGCGGGCTGACCGGGCGGCGCGCGCGCGGTTACCGTTCGCCGTCCTGGGATCTGTCCGCGCATTCGGTCGAATTGCTGCTCGAGCACGGATTTGTCTACGACAGCAGCATGATGGGCAACGATTACACACCGTACCGTGTGCGGCAGGGCGATGTCATCACGCTGGAGCAGCCTGCGGTATTCGGTTCCGAAACGAGGCTGATCGAAATGCCCATCAGCTGGACGCTGGACGACTATCCCCATTTCGAGTTCATCCGCACGCCGGACTGGATCCTGCCGGGCAACATGAACGCCAACCTCGTGCTCGACAACTGGGTGGACGACTTCGTCTACCTGCGCGATCACCTCGACTGGGGCATCATCACCTACACCTTCCATCCCTTCGTCATCGGCCGCGGACACCGCATGCTGGTGCTGGAAAAGCTGATCCGGACGCTGAAGGAGGGCGGCGCGGTGTTCATGACGCTGGAAGACGCGGCCGCCGAGTATGCGCAGCGCAAACCGTTCCTGCCGCTGCGCTGAACAGTCTCGCGGCGGTGTTTGTAGTCATCTGATTCAAATCATTTTTTCTTCCTGGCGGGCGCGCGCTTCCCGGTTGCCGCCTTGCGTGCGGGCTTCCTGGTTTTTGCCGCCGCTTTTGTCGCTGGCCGGCGCGCGCCGATCTTGACCGGTTTGCCGCTGCGCGCCGATTCGAGAATCGATTCGAGCACGGTGACACCGTGGATTTCGTCGCCGCCGGCCACGGCCAGCGGCTTCCTGCCGGCGACGGCCCTGGCGAAATGCTCCAGTTCGGCACGCTCGGTGCTGGTGTCGGGGAAGGTCAACACTTCCGGGCGTTTGCGTTCGCGCAGATCGTCGGGGTTGAGCAGGCAGACCTTCATCTGCCAGGTGCCGAGGTGTTCGATGTCACCAACCTCGACCCAGCCCTTGGAGCCGAAGACCTGCATGCGCCAGGTTTCCGCGGTCGCGATGAAGGTGCCGAGGTAGCCGCTGGCGCCGCCCCTGAAACGGAACAGCATCGAGGTCGTGTCGTCGATGCCGTAATCGAGGGTGCGGCGGAAGCTCTGCGAATACACGGTGTCGATATGGCCGGCCAGGTACAGCATGGCGTCGACCACGTGCACGCCGCGGCCGGTCATGCCGCCGGGGCCTTCGTCCTTGTGCTGGCGCCAGTGGTCTTTCGGATACCAGTAGACGCTGGGGCCGCAGAAATTGCCCTCGATGTGCAGCAGCCTTCCGAGGCGGCCGTCGTCGAGCATGCGGCGGATTTCCTGCAGTGCGGGCTGAAAGCGCCAGTTGTAGCCGACCGCGAGCGTGACGCCCTTTTTGGCACAGGTGCGCACGGCCTCCTTTGCCGATCCGGTAGTCATCGTGAAGGGTTTCTCGGTAAACACGTGTTTACCCGCCTTCGCGGCGGCCACGATCAGTTCCGCATGGATGTTGTGCGGCGTCGCCAGCACCACGGCATCGATGCCGGGATCTGCCAGCAGCTTGCGGTAATCGTCGTAGAGCCGGATGCCGCGGCTGTTTGCGTATTCCTGCACGCGTTCCGGCGTTCGCACGGCGCCCGCGACGAAGCGGATGAGGCTGCTTTTTCCCTGCACGCTGTTGACGAGGTTCTGGCCCCAGCGTCCCAGTCCGATGATTGCGGCGTTGATCATGAAACTCCTCTGCGGTCGTCGATGAATCGGTTTGCTGCCATCCATGCGCCAACGGGCGACACAGGCAGTACGGACGCGGCTTGCGCTTCCGGCAGCACCCGGCAGGTTCCATGCGCGAGAAACATCCCGCGAACGAACAAGGCGGGTCACAATCTGGAATCGCTGTCCGGCTGGTATTCAAATTGCCGATACGGTCAGTATACTGGCAGCGCAAACCGAATTTCATCCACCCAGGAATATCCCGATGCGTCCTTCAGCAGCTTCTGCGCCGCGATATGAAGTCGGCGTCGATATTGGCGGCACGTTCACCGACGTCGTCTGCCGCAGCGACCGCGGTGTGATGCGCCTGGTCAAGATCCCCACCACCCGAGCCAATCCGAGCGCCGGCGTGCTTCACGCCGTGCAATACATGGCGAAGGAGTGGGGAGTGTCGCCGGAACAGATCGGCCGCTTCGTGCATGGCACCACGGTGGCCACGAATGCCGTGCTCGAGCGCAAGGGCGCGAAAATCGGGTTGATCACCACGCAGGGATTCCGCGACACGCTGGAGATCGGCCGCCAGAACCGTCATGCGGTCTACACCGTGATGCTGAAGCCGGAGACCCCGGCATTTCTGGTTCCCGGCTCGCTGCGCCGGGAAGTGCCGGAGCGGGTGACGGCCTCGGGCGAGGTGCTGGTGGCGCTCGATGAAACGGCGGTCAGGGGTGCTGTCGATGAACTGGTTGCGCAGGGCGTCAAGGCCATTGCCGTGTCTTTCCTGTTCTCCTATCTCAATCCGGCGCACGAGCGGCGGGTCGCGGAAATCATTCGGGCGATGCATCCACAGCTGATGGTCTCGCTGTCCTGCGAGGTCGATCCGGCATTCCGCGAATACGAGCGCACCTGCATCACCGCTTTCGATGCCTACCTCAAGCCGGTCATCGACCGTTATCTGGAGAACATGGAAACGGATCTCGAATCCAACCAGGTCGGCTCGGCGCTCCAGATCATGCAATCCCGGGGCGGTGTCGCATCCTCGCGCATCGCGCGGCGCAGGCCGGTGCGGCTGTTCCTGTCGGGTCCGGCAGCCGGCGTCATCGGCGGCAGCATGGCCGGCGACAGCGCCGGTTGCGAAGACATCATCACCATCGACATCGGCGGCACCAGCGCCGACATCGCGCTGGTCAGCCGCGGCAAACCGCTGATCGCGGCCGAAGGCATGCTCGACGGCTACGCCGTGCGGGTGCCGATGGTCGACGTCAATGCCATCGGTGCAGGCGGCGGCAGCATCGCCTGGCTGGATGCGGCCAAATCGCTGCGTGTGGGCCCGGCCTCGGCGGGTTCCGAGCCAGGGCCGGCCTGCTACGGGCGCGGCGGTGAACAACCCGCCGTGACCGACGCGTCGATCGTGCTCGGTTACGTCGATCCCGCCTATTTCGCCGGCGGCTCGCTGCAACTGCAACCGCAGCTGTCGCGCCGCGCAATCGAGGAAAAAATCGCGAAGCCGCTCGGCCTGACGGTCGAGCAGGCGGCTCTGGGCATCCATCGCGTGGTCAACGCCAACATGGCGGAAGGCATCCGCTTCGTGTCGGTGAAGCGCGGCATCGATCCGCGCCGCTTCAGCCTGGTGCCGCTGGGCGGAGGCGGCCCGGTGCATGCCGCCGCGCTGGCACGGGAACTGGGCATGCGGCGGGTGATTGTGCCGCTGTATCCCGGCGTGCTGTCGGCTTCGGGACTGCTGGCGGCGCCGGTGGAACACGAATCCGCGGCAGCCTTCCACGATTCGCTGGACAAAGCCTCGGCGGCGGATCTCGCGCGCGAGTTTGCGGCGCTGGACCGCCAGTGCGCCGAATTGATGAAGGTCGAGGGCATCGCGCCCGCGGCTGTCGATACGCAGTATTTCGCCGATGTCTGCTATGTCGGCCAGTCCTACCACCTCGAAATTCCGCTGAAACTTGATGGCGACGTGATCGCGCGGGTGCGCAGGGATTTTTATACGGCCCATGACCGCATTTACGGCCACAGTGCCGAGGGTGCCGTGCAGTTCGTGAACCTGCGCAGCGTGCACCAGGCGCGGGCCTCCGCAGTGCCGGGTGACGGCGCCTACCAGGTGGAAGAAGGCGATCCGCGCAAGGGCGCCCGCCCGATCCTGACCGAAAAATCCGGCGGTTTCGTCGAAGCCCAAGTCTACGAGCGGCGGCGCATCAAGCCGGGAGCCACCTTCTACGGACCGGCGATCGTCGAGCAGGCCGACACCACGACCGTGATCGAGCCGGGCTGGCGCGCCGAGGTGGATGGGCGCGGCAACCTGGTGCTGACGCAGGGGGAACTGAAATGAACCGCGGGGACCGTGCTGAAGTCGTCGATCCGATCACCACCGAGGTGATCCGCAACAAGCTCGAGGGCATCGCCAACGAGATGGAGCTGACGCTGCTGAAAAGCTCGTTCTCGCCGATCGTCAAGGAAGGGCTGGACACCTCGGCCAGCCTGTTCACGGTGCGCGCCGAGACGCTGGCCCAGGCCTGTGCGATTCCGGTGCACCTGGCGACGCTGATTCCGACCATCCGCAGCATGCTGGCGAAATATCCGCTGGAGTCGATGCGGGAGGGCGATGCCTACATCCTCAACGATCCCTACTGCGGCGGCACCCATCTGCCGGATATCGCGGTGATGACGCCGGTATTCCACCACGGCCGGGTCATCGCGATGTCCGCGACCATGACCCACCACGGCGACGTGGGCGGTTATTCGCCCGGTTCGCTGCCGACGAATTCGACGGAGATCTACCAGGAGGGGCTGCGCATTCCGCCGCTGAAATTCCGCGAGGCGGGCGCCTACAACGAGACGCTGGTCGCGCTGCTGCGGCAGAACTCCCGGCTGCCGGACACGCTGATGGGCGACCTCAACGCGCAACTGGCCGCCTGCAACGTCGGGGCGCGCCGGCTGCAGGCGCTTGCCGATGTCTATGGCTCCGATCTGCTGATGGCGATCTTCGACGAATTGCTCGATCGTTCCGAAATCATGACCCGCGAAGCCCTGCGGAGGATTCCGGAAGGCAGCTACCGCTATGTCGATGCCATGGACAATGACGGCATCGAGCTCGACAAGCGCATCCGTGTCGAAGTCACGGTCACCGTCCGTGATGGCACCATCGAATTCGACCTGGCCGGCACCAGCCCGCAGGTCAAGGGTCCCATGAACTGCGTGCCTTCGGGCTCGCAGGCCGCCGCCTATTACGCGGTGCGCGTGCTGACCGATCCGACGATTCCCACCAACGGCGGCTGCTTCCGGCCGGTGAGCCTCAAGCTTCCCGCCGGCTCGCTGGCGAATCCGGTCGAACCGGCGCCGGTGAACGCGCGCACTTCGACCATCAAGCGCATCGCCACGTCCATGGTCAGCGCGCTGGCTTCGGCGCTGCCCGACCGCGTGGCGGCACCCGCCGCGGGCACGCTGCTGGTGGTCGCATTCGGCGGCACCGGCCGCGACGGCAAGCGCTACATCGTCGGCGAGCTGATCGCCGGCGGCAGCGGCGCCGCGCAGGGGCTGGACGGTGTCGACGTCGTTGACACCGATGCCAGCAATTGCATGAATTTGCCGGCCGAAGCCCTGGAAATGGAGGCCCCGATCCGGCTGCGCCGTGTCGAGCTGCGGCGGGATTCCGGAGGGGCGGGTGAATTCCGCGGCGGGCTGGGCGTGATCCGTGAATACGAGATTCTCACCGACGGCGTGACTTTCACCCATCGCGGCGAGCGCCACTACAGTGCCGCGCCCGGTCTCGGAGGCGGCCTGCCTGGCGCCTCGGCGCGCTCGGTGATCCTGCGCGCCGGCGGCGGGGAAGAAGTGATCCCGTCCAAGGCGCTGACCGTACTGAACAAGGGCGACCGGGTGATCGTCGAGACGCCGGGCGGCGGCGGTTACGGCGATCCGCGCAGGCGTGTGAATGTCGCCGAGGATGTTGCCAACGGCAAGGTCAGCGCAGAGGCCGCTCGCCGGCTCTACGGCCGCTCCTGACTGGCATGCGGGCAAGCGGCATGAGCAAGATACTTCCCCATCCGCCCTCGATCTGGTCCAGCAGCGCAAACCCCGCGCAAATTTTTCCACCGCTGGCCGGCGATCTGCGCACGGATGCGGTGATCGTCGGGGGCGGTTTCACCGGACTTTCCGCGGCATGGCACCTGGCGAAGGCGGGCGTCGGCTGCGCGGTCATCGAGGCGCATGACATCGGCTGGGGCGCCAGCGGCCGCAACGGCGGCATGGCGGTGCTGCGCTACAAGACGTCATGGGCCGGTCTGGCGCGCCGCCACGGCGAGGATGAGGCCAGACACCTGCATGGCCTTCTGCTGTCCGCGCTTGACGTGCTTGAGGGCATTGTCAGCGAACTCGGCATTGACTGCGGATTTTCCCGCTGCGGGCACATCACCGCCGCCAACGGCAAATCGGCGCTGGCGATGCTACAGGCGGACATCGAATGGCTGGCGGCGGCAGGGGATCGTGCGCCCCGCATGCTGACAGCCGCGGAAACCGCGGAACTCACCGGGACCGGCTGCTACCTCGGCGGCTATCTTGATCCGCGCGCGGCCGGAATCCATCCGCTCAATTATGCGCGCGGCCTTGCCGCGGGGCTGGCCGGCCGCGGCGTGGCCCTGCATTCAGGCACGCCGGCGGTCGCGATCCAGGAGGATGCGCAGGGCGTCAGCGTTGCGACTCCGGGGGGAACCGTGCGCGCAGGGCAATTGCTGATCGCCACCAATGCCTACACCGAGCTGTTCGGGCTGGGCACCGACCTGCACCGGCGCATCGTGCCGGTTTCGACTTCGGTCATCACCACGGCACCGCTGCCGGTGGCGACCCTGCGCCAACTGCTGCCGGAAGGCCATCTGGTTTCGGATACACGGCACCTGCTGAACTATTTCCGCATCGCACCCGGCAACCGGCTGATGTTCGGCGGAAGGGGATCGCTGACCGGCAAGGAGTCCCGGAGCGTTTATTCGGGGCTCGAGCGCAAGCTGGTAGAAGCCTTTCCATCGCTCGCCGATGTGCCGGTCGATCACCGCTGGTCGGGCAAGGTGGCGGTGACGCTCGACGATTTTCCGCATGTCAGCAGGCTCGGGCAGCGCGTTTCCTTCGCCATGGGATATGGCGGCCGCGGTGTCGTCCTCACCGGTTTGCTGGGCAGGATGCTGTCCTTGCTCGCGATGGGAGAAACGGTCAGGGCGGGACCGATGCACGCCGCACCGTTCGCGCCGATACCGTTCCACGGACTGCGGATTCCCGCAATGAAGGCCGTCGCCGGCTATTACCGGCTGCTCGACGCGCTGCGCATCTGATCCTGCTGCAGCGCGCCTGCGCCGGGCAGCGTCACTCCAGCACGATGCCCGAGGTCTTCACCAGGTTGGCCCACCGGACCGCGTCTTCCCGGATCAGCTTCTCGAATTCCGCGACCGTGGTGTACTCGGTTTCAATGCCCTGGCTCTCGAGGCGATCAACGACGGCCGTAACGGACAGCGCCTTCTTGATTTCGAGATTAAGCTTGCCGACGATGGACTTCGGGGTCGCCGCTGGCGCCATCAGGCCGTACCAGACCGGCACTTCGTAACCGGGCAGGGTTTCTGCGATCGTCGGCACCTGCGGCGCGGACTTGGCGCGTTTCGAACCGGTGACGCCGATCGCGCGCAACTTCCCGATCTTGATCTGCGGCAGCGCGGCAAGCACCGGCAGGAAACTGAGCTGCACCTCGCCCTGTACCGTTGCCAGAATGTTTGCCGCAGCGCCTTTGTAGGCGACGGCGGTAAGCTGCACACCGCTCATCACCGAAAACAATTCGCCTGCAAGGTGGTTGGTCGATCCCTGTCCGGAGTGCCCGAACATCAGTTTTCCCGGCGGCTGGGTCTTGCCGTAGGCGACCAGTTCCTGGACGTTGTTCGCCGGTATCGAGGGATTGCTCATCATCATGGTGGCGCCCAGTCCGATCACCGACAGCGGCGCAAAGGCCTTGATCGGGTCGTATGACGGCCTGCGCTTGAAATTCGGGCTGATGGTGATGACCGGCTGTCCCATGAACAGCGTATACCCGTCAGGCGAGGCGTTGGCCGCGATTTCCATGGCGAGAGTCCCGCCGGCGCCGGGCCGGCCATCGATGATGATGCGTTGCCCCATCTGTTCGCCGAGCTGCGTCGCCATCGTGCGCGCGATGGTGTCGCTGACGCCGCCGGGCAGGTAGCCCGTGATGATACGCATCGGGCGGGATGGAAATTCGCCGGCTTTTTGAGCCGCGGCGGTACCCGCGGTGAGGGCGCAAAAACCGAGCATCAGCGAGAATCGAAGCAATGTGACGGGCATGAATTTCTCCTCGATCGAACAGTGGACGAAACCGGCTTTCCGGAGGCGCAAAAGCCGTTATTGCTGCAGCAACGCGGGGGCATCGGAGCAGCGCAGGCGCCGTCCGGGGCACCGGCTGGCGATACGCAAGTTCCGTGCCGCACCTTTTTATTCTGCGGCGGCTGCCCCTGACCACGGCGACATCACGTCGGAAACGCCCTGATGTTCGCCCGTTTTCGGGTCACGAAGTACCGCACTGGGGCATGCATAGTTCGTAGGATATACCACCAGCTCGTTGAGCTGGACCGGGAATTTCCCGGCAAGGGATTCACGCACGGCTTCCGGATGGCGGGGATCGACGCCGACGGTGTCCTCGCCGCTGGCATCGATGCGCGGGTGATGGAAGGCATCCGCAAGGGTCAT
>JAHCLD010000048.1 GCA_026125585.1 Burkholderiales bacterium | reverse complement strand
TTCACATGAATATAACGCCTGCCATAAAAAAAGCGCTGCCGCCGGTTTGCCAGTCTATGAACCGGACCTGCCGCGCGGCCTGCGCAGATGCTCCGCAAATCGCTCGATATCCTTTCCGATCACCGCCGAAGCCCTGCTTTCCATCTCGCGGAAACGGAGGGCCATCAAACGGCCGAACTCCGTCACTTGCGCGCCGCCCCCGCTCTTGCCGCCGATCGCCGTGATGACGACAGGTTCCCTGAAACTTGCATTCATCGCGTCAACCAGTTGCCATGCCCGCCGATAGGACATTTCCATCGCGCGTGCCGCCGCGGATATCGATCCTTCGCTGTCGATCAGTTCGATCAGGCGCGCCTTGCCGGGCCCGATGGCGGGGCCGTCCTCGCCGAGAATGCGCAACGTGAGACCGGGATATCGGGGCATGCGCCGATTCTACCGAATGCGCCGCGCCGGCGGCATGCGGAAAGCGGCATCGCCCGCGTCAGGCCGGACAGGTCAGATCCGGCTGGCGGTCATCGCTGCCCTCCCATGGCATGCCGGGCCTGCGGCCATTCTCCGGCGCAACCGGCTCCCGCGCATGGATCGCGCCCCGCTTGTTCCTCAAGTGCATCGGCGGCCGGCCTTCGGTCACCGCGCACATTTCACTGACCACTGACAGCGCGACGGCCTCGGGGCTTTCCGCGCCGATGTCCAGGCCCGCCGGACCGTACAGCCTCTCCAGGCCGGCAAGCGCCGCGGGGCCGTCGGATGTCCGGATGTCCTCCAGCAGTTGCAGGGTCCGTTTTCGCGGTCCCAGCAGGCCGATATAACGCACGGGCGAACGCAACAGCAAAGCCGTCAGGTCGCGGTCACGCAGATAGTTGTGGGTCATGACCATCGTCAAGGTCTGCGGCCCCATCGTCACCCTGCCCGGGATCCGCTCCGCGCCGGACAGCAGGACTGCATCCGCCTCCGGGAATCGCTCCTGGCGGACATAATCCGGACGATGGTCGACGACCGTCACATGCCATCCCAGCGACTTGGCGCAACGCACCAGAGGAATCGCGTCATGGCCGGCGCCGAACACAACCAGGGGCACCGGCGGGGTCACGGGTTCGAAAAACACCGTGACCGTTCCTCGCGCGGTTTCCACGGCTGCGAGTCCGGCGGTTTCCGCATACCAGGCCAGCGCCCGTGCTTTCACGGCCTGCAGCAGTTCCGGATCGTCGATATCCGCGACAACCACCGTATGACCGCTGCACAGCAGGCGCCGGCCGATCGGTGCCCCGGCCCCTCCGATAATCGTCGCCGCAATGCCGCCCCGTCCGGACCGGAGGCAGCGTTCGGCAAATGCCGCCAGATCCGCCGGGCCGGGAACGTCCGCAACCGGCTCGATCAGGATGCGGATCACGCCGCGGCAGCCCAGACCGACACCGAACAGGATGTCGTCGTCGCCGGTGGTGTCGTAGGTCACCATGGCCGGCGAATCCGCCGCGGCCACTTCGGCGGCCCGCGCGATGACGTCGCTTTCCAGGCAACCGCCGCTGATCGATCCGGCCGCCCACTCCGTACCGTCGATCAGCATGTGCGCACCCGGCAGGCGATAGGCGGAGCCCTCGACATCGACGACCGTCGCCAGCACTCCGCGCCGTCCCTGTCCTCGTATGGCGCGAATTGTGTCGACGATTTTGTGCAGATCGGACATGGCGGGAATTCTTCGGTTTCTCAGTGATTGTTCAGGCCGAAGGGAAAGGCATCGATTTCGTGCTCCGCAATGGCGTCGGCAACGGCCTTGAGGTCGGCGTCCGGCAGCGCAAAAGACATCGAAAAACCGTCCTTGACCCGCACCGTGAGTATCGCGGTCATCCCGTCGCTTGCGCGCTCGAGCGTCCACGAATCCACCGAATTCACCACCCTGATCGATGAATCACGACAACCGCCCCCGATCGCCTGCGAAACCATCCTGTGCATGGTCATTGCCAGCGTGCGCCGGCCATCCGTCGACAGGACGATGCCGGCCGGATTCCCGCCCGCATCCAGGACGTTCTGCATACCGCGGAGCCGTCGGGCGCGACCGGATAATTCGTCAGCACGCCGATCTCCAGTTCCCTTTCCATGCAGCAGCCACGGGTTTCCGCGCCCATCAAGGATCGCCCCCTATCGCTATATTTATAAAGATATAACGAATGAAACGCACTTGTCCATCCAAAATCCGCCCCAGACACCGTTTCGTCCGCAAAGCGGAATCGCGATTGCAGCAGCCTGTCGTGGAGCTGTATCAGCGAGGCCCGGACACACCGAACGACGGGATGCACACCCTGCGCATGCCTTCCGGCGTCCGGATTTCCGCCAGCGAAACCGGGATGCCGTAAAGCCTTTGCAGGGCATCCGCGGTCATTTGCTCACCGGGACGACCCAGTCCCAGCAGGCATCCGCGCTCCAGCAATGCCACCCGGTCCGCGCACAGAAAGGCATGATCGGGATCATGCGTGGACAGCAGCACGCTGATGCCATCTGCGGCCAGCGCGCGGACGCGCTCGAGCACCCGCACCCGGTTGCCGAAATCGAGATTGGCGGTCGGCTCGTCCATGACGACGATGCGCGCCTCCTGCACCAGCGCGCGCGCGATCAGCGCCAGCTGCCGCTCCCCGCCGGAGATCCGCGTATAGACGGCATCGCCGAGCGGCGCGATGCCCATCCGCTCCAGCGCGTCAAGCGCCAGAGCCCGGTCCCCGGGCGTCGGCGAGGCGAAAACCCCGAGGTGCGCAGTGCGCCCCATCAGCACGACTTCGCGTACGGTGTAGGGAAAAAACGCGCTGTGAGCCTGCGGCACGTAGCTAACCTGCCGCGCGATTTCCTCGTGCGACAGCAGCGCCGCGTCGCGGCCGTCGAGCAGCACCCTGCCCGCCTGCGGCGGCAACAGTCCGAGCAGCGTCTTGAACAGCGTGGTCTTGCCGCTGCCGTTGGGACCGAGCAGGCACAGCACCTCGCCGCCCGCCAGTTCCAGGCTGATGTCGCTGCCGACGCGGCGGCCGCGGTAGCCGAAAGCGAGGTTTTCCGCGGCAAGCGTCATTGCCAGCCCCGCCTTGCGGTGGCGAGCTGCCACAGGAACAGCGGCGTGCCGATGAAGGCCGTCAGCACGCCGAGCGGCACTTCGATGTCCGCCATCGTCCGCGCCAGCATGTCCACCGCCACCAGGAAGCCGGCCCCCAGCAGCACCGACACCGGCAGCAACCGCGAGAAATCCGGCCCGGTCAGCATGCGCGCGAAATGCGGAATCACCAGCCCGATCCAGCCGACGACGCCGGAAATCGCGACGGCGGCCGAAGTCATCAGCGTCGCGCCGGCAATCACGGCAATCCGGATGCGGCCGGCTGGCACGCCCAGCGCCCGCGCCTCCTCGTCGCCCAGCGACAGCACGTTGACGCGCCAGCGCAGCAGCCACAGCGGTAGCAGGCCGGCCAGCATCAGCGGGGCCGCGAATTTCAGATCCTGCGGAGTCACGGCGGCGAGGCTGCCCAGCAGCCAGAAGGTGATCGCCGGCAACTGGTTGTAGGGATCGGCGAGGTACTTCATCAGGGCGACGCAGGCGCCGAGCAGCGAGCCGATCACCACGCCGGCCAGCACCAGCACCAGCAGCGGATCGTGGCCGCGCACCGAACGCGCCACCGCATAGACAAGGCCGACCGCCGCCAATCCCGCGGCAAAAGCCAGCGACTGGATCATCACGATGCCCAGCGACAGGAAAATGCCCAGCACCGCACCGACCGCTGCGCCCGAGGACACGCCAAGGATGTCCGGGGACACCAGCGGATTCCTGAACAGGTTCTGGTAGGCGGCGCCCGCCGCTGCGAGCGACGCGCCGACCATCAATGCCGCCAGCACGCGGGGCCCCCGGATCTGCAGCACCACGGCCTCGATCGCGGGATCAAGGCCGTGCGGGATGTCCGCCAGCCACGACCACAGCACGCGCAGCAGGTCCGGCGTCGCCACCGGATAACGGCCGACCGTGAACGCGGCGGCGGCGAGTGCGAGCACCGCCGCCGCCGCGGCCAGCAGCGTCACCGGCTGCCGCACGCTCATTCGCGGACAACCGCGGCCGGCAGGCGTTCGGGCTGCGCGTCGTTCGACGTCTGATGATGGAAACGGCTGTAGAAATCGCGCACGATGGGCCGCAGGTCCTCGGAAAAAGGCTCAGGATACAGCACCCGCGCCAGCCAGCGAGACCGATCGGCCGGTTCGGGGAAGGTGGAGAATCAACCCCAGCGCCGACGCCAGGAAAATGCGTCGCGCCTTGACCGCCGGCATGGCGCTCCACACCGGATGGGCATGCGCCAGAGCATGGAAATCCGGATCAACGGTAATGGTCGCATCCGGATTCCAGCGCAGCACCTGCGCCATCCCGCCCCTGCCCAGATCGGCGCCACGTTGTGCGTGCCGGTCTGCCCGATGCTTTCCACGTTTGATCGAGCCCGCCAGTCCGGTGGTCAAACCCTGCGGGGCTGCAGCCGCAACAGACGCGCGGCCGCCGTACCGCCGGGATTTTTGCAATCCGTGCATGGATGCCGGCGATCGTTTCCCTTGCATATTGCGCCAGTGCCGCAGCGCGGTTTTCCTCTCCGGCCATGCGACCGGGACCGCCATCGGGCAGCGACGGGGAAGAAAATCCCCTTTACGAAAACCACGCTGCTGCAAACAGCATCACGCACTCATCGCTTTGCATTGGGAAAGAACAGCTGGTCGGCGCCGATCTTGTATCCGGCAATGGTCTTCTGTCCTTCCGGCGAAATCACCCAGTCGATGAAAGCCTGCCCCTGGTCTTTTTTGACATGCGCGTGTTTCGCGGGATTGACCAGCATCACGCCGTATTGGTTGAACAGGCGCTGGTCGCCTTCGACGACGATCACCAGGTCGCCGCGGTTCTTGAACGAGAGCCAGGTGCCGCGATCGGTGAAGGCATAGGCATTCATGCCGGAGGCCGTATTCAGCGTCGGCCCCATGCCGGAGCCGGTCTCGCGGTACCAGCCGCCCTTCCCGCCCGACGGATCGACCCCTGCCGCCTTCCACAGCCGCAGCTCGGCGGCGTGCGTGCCGCTCTTGTCGCCGCGCGACACAAAGGGCGCGCCGGCCGCGGCGATCTTTTTGTAGGCATCGACGATGTCCTTGCCGCCGGCCACTTTCGCAGGATCGGCCTTGGGCCCCACTAGCACGAAGTCGTTGTACATGACCTCGAAGCGCTGCACGCCGAAGCCTTCGGCGACAAACTTTTCCTCGGCAACCTTGTCGTGCACGAACACCACATCGGCGTCGCCGCGCCGACCCATGTCCAGCGCCTGGCCGGTGCCCAGCGCAACCACCCTCACCTGGATGCCGGTCTTTTTCTCGAACACCGGCAGCAGGTGCTTGAACAGTCCGGACTGTTCGGTCGACGTGGTCGATGCCACCGTGATGAATTTCTGCTGCGCGGATGCCGGCGCGGCCAGCATGCCCAGCATCGCCAGTCCCAGTAACACCCCCCTTATTGCATTTGTCTTCAGTGCCATGGCAGTTCTCCTTTGATGAATGCAGCCGCTTCGGATGAAGCAGGTTCCCTGAAAAAACGGTCGACCGGCGCATGCTCCAGCAGCCGGCCGCCGCCGATGAACAGGATTTCGTCGCCCAGGCGCCGCGCCTGGCCGAGATTGTGCGTGGTCATGATGATTTTTGTGCCCGACGCGTGGATGGCCTGGATGATGTTTTCGATGTCCTGCGTCGACGCGGGGTCGAGATTGGCCGTCGGTTCGTCGAGAAACAGCACGTCCGGACCCAGCGCCCAGGCCCGCGCCAGCGCCAGGCGCTGTTGCTCGCCGCCGGAAAGCACCCGCGCCGGACGCCGCGCATGCTCCTCGAGACCCACCACCTCGAGAACGTCCATCGCGCGCAGCTCGCTCTCCCGCTGCGACTTCCCGGCAAGCTTCAGGCCGTAGACGACGTTGGCGAGCGCCGAGCGCCGCAGCATCACCGGGCGCTGGAAAACCATGGCCTGATGCCGGCGCGGGTCGCCGCTGCGCAACCCGCTCCAGACGACGCGGCCCGAGGTCGGTCGCAGCAGCCCGTGGCAGAGCCGCATCAACACGCTCTTGCCGGCGCCGTTGGGGCCGAGAATCACGGTGCGCAGGCCGGCCTCGATGCGCGCCGAAATGCCCTTGATGATCGGCGTGCCGCCGGCGGCAAAGGTCAATTGTTCGAGCAGCAGCGGCAGCATCTCAGCCGTACCTCCGCTGCGCCGCTTCCCGGATCAGCGCCGCCGCCATGTTGAGCAGCAGCACCAGGCCGATCAGGATGATGCCGAGGCCGAGCGCCAGCGGCAGATCGCCCTTGCTGGTTTCCAGCGCAATCGTCGTTGTCATGACCCGCGTCACACCGTCGATGTTGCCGCCGACGATCATCACCGCGCCCACCTCGGCCGCGGCGCGGCCGAAGCCGGCGAGCACGATGGTCAGCAGCGAGAACCGGGTGTCCCAGATCAGGGTCATCGCGGCATTGAGCCGGCGCGCGCCGAGCGAACGCAGCTGTTCGTCGTACTCGCGCCAGGCATCTTCGATGGTCTGCCTCGACAGCGCCGCGATGATCGGCGTGATCAGCACGGTCTGCGCGATGACCATCGCCGCCGGCGTGAACAGGATGCCGAGGCTGCCAAGCGGGCCCGCGCGCGACAGCAGCAGGTAGACCAGCAGGCCGACCACCACCGGCGGCAATCCCATCAGCGCGTTCAGCAGCACGATCAGCGTCTGGCGGCCGGGAAAACGTTCGACAGCGATCGCGGCGCCAAGCGGCAGGCCGATGCAGGCTGCAATCAGCACCGCGCTGAGGCTGACCTGCAGGCTGAGCCCCACGATCTGCGCCAGCGTGGCGTCAAATCCGGCGATCAGCCCCCAGGCCGCGGCAAGGGCTTCCCACAAGCTGGTCATGCAATGCATCGCATAGATTGGAAGGTCGCCAATCATCGGAGATAATGGCAAAATCCATAACATGCAAAAATTTGCAAGTATGGAAAATATGACCATCTCAGCGCAGATCCGCTGGACCGTGGACGGTCTGGAGATCGAACCCCGGCTGGTGGCCCTGCTCGAAGCCGTTGCCCGCCACGGCAACCTGCAGGGCGCGGCACGCAGCGCCGGCCTGTCCTATCGCCACGCCTGGAGCCTGTTCGAAGCGGCAGCCACGCAGTTGGGTCAGCCACTGGTGCTGCGCCAGCAGGGGCGCGGCACGATGCTGGCCCCGCTCGGCGCCAAGCTGCTCGAAGGCATGGTCGACGTCAATGGCAGCCTGGCCGCCGCGCTGCGCGAAGGCGAAGCGCGGATGGGCGAACATCTGGCACACGCGGAACACATCGCCGGTGCTCCGGTCCGGGTCGCCGTGCACGCCAGCCATGACCTGGTGCTGGCACGGATGCGCGACACCATTGCGCGCCAGGGCGACTTCGAATTGACCCTCGATTTTCACGGCAGCCTGGATTGCCTCGCGGCCCTGCGCCGCAACCAGTGCGAACTGGCGGGATTTCATCTGCCCGCGATTCCCGGCGCCCGCACGCTAGCGGCGCAGTTCCTGCCCTATCTGCGCAGCAAGGGCTGGCGCGCAATCCATCTGTTCGATCGCACGCAGGGCCTGATGGTCGCCGCGGGCAATCCCAGGTCGCTGCAGAAACTGGCCGATCTCGCGCTTCCGGGCGTGCGTTTCGTCAACCGCCAGCCGGGGTCGGGCACCCGCCTGTGCCTGGATTTCCTGCTGATGCAGCAGGGTGTTCCGCCCGCGGGGATACACGGCTACACCCACGAAGAATTCACGCATGCCGCAGTCGCGGCCACGGTGGCGAGCGGCATGGCCGACGCAGCCTTCGGCATCGAGGCCGCGGCCATGGAACAGCATCTTGATTTCGTGCCGGTCGTCAACGAGCGGTATTTCCTTGCCGCCCGCAATGCGGCACTGCAACGCCCGGGAGTGCGCGCCCTGCTCGCGTGGCTGGACAGCCGCGAATTCCGCGGCCTGGTCGATGGATTTGCAGGTTACCGCCCGGCGGCGGCGCTGCGCTGGATGCCCGCGACCGAGGTCATCGATTGACGGAGCGCTGAAAAACGGTGCCGGTTGCAATGATGCCTGCTGCGATGTCCCCGGGAACTCCTCCTGCCCTCCCGCGGATGCCGCCTTGTTCCTTGTTGTTTCCACCTGATTACTGCGTTCATGTCCGCTAGAATGCACAACATGCCGGACCGCCTGCAATCAACGAGCGGCGTGCAAAACGCCCGGTTTGTGTTTCAGGCAACGCGGAAATTTCAAGAAAACAGCCATGAACCAGGAATCCACCATCGCCTCCAGTCTCAGTTGTGCCGACGACTACGATCCCAACTCGATGCCGGTGCCCAAGGCGCGCGAGGTCATCGCCCGCTTCCTGACCCCGGTCACCACCATCGAGCGCGTCGCCGTGCGTGACGCGCTGGGCCGCGTGCTCGCGCAGGAAGTCGTCTCTCCCGTCGACGTGCCCTCCAACGACAACTCGGCGATGGACGGCTATGCCGTACGCCATGCCGATCTCAGGAACGACGCCAGGGTCACGCTCAAGATCATCGGCAGTTCCTTCGCCGGCGCGCCCCACCAGGGCCGGCTCAATGCCGGCGAAGCCGTGCGCATCATGACCGGCGGCGTCGTGCCGCCCGGCGCCGACACCATCGTCATGCAGGAGCATGTCGAGGCGAAGGACGACCAGGTCACCATCGGCGGCGGCCACAAATTGGGCCAGAACCTGCGCAAGGCCGGCGAGGACCTGCGGCGCGGCCAGCCGGCGCTGCGCCGGGGCCAGACGATCCGCCCTGCGGAAACCGGGCTGATCGCGTCGCTCGGCATCGCCGAAGTGTCGGTCTACCGCCGGCTGCGGGTCGCCTTCTTCTCGACCGGTGACGAACTGGTCTCGATCGGCTCGCCGCTGGGCGAAGGCCAGATCTACGACAGCAACCGCTACACCATCCACGGCATGCTCACGCGCATGGGCTTCGAAATCATCGACATGGGCGTGGTCCGCGACGATCCGAAGCTGCTCGAGGCGGCATTCCGCGAGGCCGCGCAGGTGGCCGACGTGGTCATCACCAGCGGCGGCGTGTCGGTGGGCGAAGCCGATTTCGTCAAGGATCTGCTCAACAGCCTCGGCGAAGTGGTGTTCTGGAAAATCGCGATGAAACCCGGCCGCCCGCTGGCGTACGGCAAGATCGGCAAGGCCCACTTCTTCGGCCTGCCCGGCAATCCGGCGTCCGTCATGGTGACCTTCTACCAGTTCGTGCGCGACGCCCTGCTCAGGCTGTCGGGCCGCGATCCCATCGATCCGCTGCCGTCGTTCCGCGTGCCCTGCACCTCGACGCTGAAAAAGGCACCGGGACGCACCGAATTCCAGCGCGGCATCCTGTCGCGCGATGAATCCGGAAACCTCAGCGTCCGCGTCACCGGAGAACAGGGCTCCGGCATCCTGCGCTCGATGTCGGAGGCCAACTGCTTCATCATCCTGCCCACCGAACAGGGCAACGTCACGCCGGGCACCATGGTCGAAGTGCAGGTGCTGGAAGGGGTCGTTTAGGGCAGCGATGAACGATGAGCGATGAGTGATGAACAAAAAGCCTAGCCGCGCTCATTGTTCGCCGCCCGGAACCGGCTCATGAGCGAGCATGACCGTACCCTCCGCTGGGGCGTGGTCGGCCCCGGCTGGGTCGCCACCGATTTCGTTGCGCCCGGCATCGTCAAGAGCCCCGGCTCGGAACTGGTCGCCTGCCTCGGCAGCACACCGGAAAAAACGCGAGCCTTCGCCGGCAGGTTCCAGGTGCCCCATGCGCACGAGAACCTTGCCGCGCTGGCCGCCGATCCCGAAGTCGATGCCGTCTACATCGCGCTGCCCAATGCCATGCACCACGCCGCCGTGCTCGAGATCGCACGCGCCGGCAAACACATCCTCTGCGAAAAACCCTACGCGATGACCGCCGCGCAAGCCCGCGAAATGACCGAAGCCTGCCGCACGGCTGGCGTCGTGCTGCGCATCGCCCACCAGATCCGGCTCGACGCCGCGGTCGCGCGCACCCGCGAAATCGTGCACTCGGGACGGCTCGGCCGGCTCGTCGCAGTGTCCCTGGAACGCGCCTCCGGTCTCGGCTCCCGCGTATCCTGGCGCAGGGACTTCGAACAGAGCGGCGTCATGTACGACGTCGGCGTGCACCTGCTCGATCTGATCCAGTACGTGACCGGCCGGCGGTTCGTCGAGGTTGCGGCCTTCACCCATCCCGATCGCCGGGAGCACAAACCCGACGACACGATGACCGTGCTCGGCCGGCTCGAAGGCGGCTGCCACGCGCTGGCCAGGGCCACGCGCGAGGCCGGCAGCGCCGAAAACAACCTGATCGTCGAAGGCTCGGAGGCCACGCTGGTCACCTCGCCGCTGCGCTTCGCGAAGGAGCACGTCGTCACCGTGCGCGACGCCGGAGGCGGGATCAAGGAGGAACGTTTCCCGGCAAGCCCCGCCTACGACCTGCAGGTGCGCGCTTTCGAAGACGACGTCGCCGGCCGGCGCAGCCCGCTGCCCGACGGCGAGGACAGCCAGTACGTCGTCGCGGTCACCGGCGCCGTGCTGCAGTCCATCGAGGAACGGCGCATCGTCGCCGTGCAGCCCTGACTTGCCCCCGGGCGCTGCGCGCCCCAGAATCCGGACATTCCGCACAAAAGCCCCGGGGCCGGAGGAAAGCCATGACCGTCATCGCCCGTGCCTGCACAGCCGCCGTCCTCGCGCTCGCCGCACCCCTGGCCGCCGCGCAGAACTATCCGGCGAAGCCTCTGCGCATCATCAATCCGCTGGCGGCCGGAGGCAACGTCGACATCGTCGCGCGCGGCGTGGCCGAGCAGCTCTCGCGCACGCTGGGCCAGCAGGTGCTGGTGGAAAACCGGCCCGGCGCCAGCGCGCTGGTCGGCACCCGCTACGTCAGGGGCCAACCCGCCGACGGTTACACTTTTCTCGCCATCGCCAACACTTTTGCCCGCGTGCCGGCCATCGTCAGGGATCCCGGCTACGATCCGCTGAAGGACTTCACCGGCGTCACCCTGACCTGCGACATTCCGATGGTGCTGGTGGTCAATCCCGCGCTGCCGGTCAAGAACCTGAAGGAGTTCATCGCGCTCGCGAAAAAACGCCCCGGCGACCTGACCTACGGCTCCGCCGGCACCGGTGGCACCGGCCATGTCGCCGCCGAGATGTTCAGCCAGCAGGCCGGCATCAGGCTGATGCACATTCCCTACAAGGGCAACGCCCCCGCCACCACCGACCTCGTCGGCGGCCAGATCATGCTGATGTTCGACCAGGTCAGCACCTCGGCCCAGTACATCCGGGCCGGCCGCCTGCGCGGCCTCGCGGTGACCACGAAAAAACGCTCGCCGGTCTTCCCGGACATTCCGACCATCGACGAAGCCGGTGTCAGGGGCTTCGAGGACAGCACCTTCAACGGCCTCGTCGCGCCGGCCGGCACGCCGCGCGAGATGCTGGAAAAAATCCGCGGTGAAACCGTGAAGGCCGTCGCCGTGCCCGCGCTGAAGGAACGCTTCGACCGCATCGGCATCCCGCTGGTCGCCAGCAATTCCCTCGACGAATTCAACGCCCATCTGCGCCGGCACGTCGAAGAGTTCGCCGCGCTCGCGAAAACTGCCGGCATCCAGGCCAACTGACAGGGTCTCACGGAGAACGCACCATGCCCGTCCAGCATCTCGAACATTTCCTGATCCAGACCGCCGACATCGAAGCCACGCGCGACTGGTACGTCGACGTGCTCGGATTCCGCGAAGGCCCCCACCCCGACTTCAAGTTCCCGGTGGTATGGCTCTACCTCGGTGAGCGGGACGTCGTCCACCTCACGCAGGGCGGCAAGAATGTCAGCGAGAACCGCAAGGCCTACCTCGGCCAGCAATCCGAGGCGGTCCACGGCAGCGGCGTGGTTGACCACATGGCCTTCCGCTGCACCGGCCTGCGCGACATGATGGCCCACCTGCAGCGGCACAGGATCGAATTCCGCAAGCGCATGGTCAGCGACCAGAGCCTGTTCCAGCTGTTCCTGCTCGACCCCAACGGCGTCAAGATCGAGCTCAACTTCTCCAACGCCGAGGCGCAGGGCGTCGAACCGGAGCTGATGGCCTCGGCGCTGCCGGCATGAACGCGCCGCGGTGGCGCGTCCGCCAGTACCACTACCTCTCCGAAAACAGCCACGTCCACCCCTTTCTGGTGGATCTCTGGAACGAGGTGCACGAGGCCACCGGCGGCCGCGTCGCCGCCACGGTGATCGCGAAAAACCAGGGCCTGCCCGGCGCCCACCTCGACATCGTCGATCTGCTGATCGCCGGCGAGATTGAATGCTATGTGCTGATGGGCGGCATTCTCGGCGGCCGCGTGCCCGCGCTGGAAATCCAGGGCCTGCCCTTCGCCTTCAGGGACCATACGCAGGTACACCGGGTGCTCGACGGCCCGCTCGGCGCCTACCTGCAGGGCGAACTGCGCGCGAAGGGCATTCACGCACTGCGCCACGGCCTGCTCGAAAACGGCTTCCGCCACATCTCGACCACCGACAGGCCCGTGACCGGGGCCGCCGACCTCGAAGGCCTGCGCATCCGCATTCCCGAAGGCCGCATGTTCGCCGACGCCTTTGCGAGCCTCGGCGCGGTGCCGGTCGAGGTCAACGTGCTGAAGCTCCATGACGCGCTGAAGAACCGCGAGATCGACGCCCAGGAAAACCCGCTGGCGATCACCGAGGCGCTGAAGCTGCACGAAGTCACCCGCCACGTCGCGCTGACCGGCCACATGTGGTCCGGCTTCAACATGATGGCCAGCCTGAAGTTCTGGAACGCGCTGCCGGAAGATGTCCGCCAGACCATCGAAGCCGTCACGCGCAAACATGTCGCCCGCCAGCGCGCCCATACCGACGCGCTCAATCGCGCGCTCGAAGGCAGGATCGCCGCGTGGGGCATGCAGGCCACGCAGGTCGACCGCGCCGGCTTCCGCGACCGCCTGCGCGAGGCCGGCTTCTACCGGCGCTGGCGCGACATCACCGGCGCCACCGCCTGGAAACTGCTCGGGGACGGCATCGGTCCAATCGACTGAAGGGCAAGGCCCGGAGGCGGAGGTAAATACCTGATTTGCAAGTATTGTCATCCTTGCCCCCGTGGAAACACCTTTGCCATAATCGGCTGCCTTAAGCCACCGCCATGAACGCCCCACTGCCACAGGCCCGCACCGCCACCCTCCCCGACCGGCTTGGAAGACCGCTGCGCGACCTGCGCATCTCGGTCACCGACCGCTGCAACTTCCGCTGCGTCTACTGCATGCCGAAGGAAACCTTTGGCAGCGACTACCGGTTTCTCGAGCGTTCGGCGCTGCTGAGCTTCGAGGAAATCGCGCGGCTGGCGCGGCTGTTCACGGCGCTCGGCATCGGAAAAATCCGCCTCACCGGCGGCGAACCCCTGGTCCGCCGGGGCGTCGAACGGCTGATCGCGATGCTCTCCGCCATTCCCGGCCTCGACCTGACGCTGACGACCAACGGCTCGCTGCTCACGAAGAAGGCCGAAGCCCTGCACGCCGCCGGCCTGCAGCGCGTTACCGTCAGCCTCGACTCGCTCGACGACGCCGTGTTCAGGGCGATGAACGACGTCGATTTTCCGGTGGCCAGGGTGCTTGAAGGCATCGATGCTGCGGCGGCGGCCGGCCTGACGCCGCTCAAGGTCAACATGGTCGTCAAGCGCGGCGTCAACGAGCACAGCATATTGCCGATGGCGCGGTTTTTCCGTGAACGCGGCCACATCCTGCGCTTCATCGAATACATGGACGTCGGACACACCAACGGCTGGCGCATGGACGATGTGGTCAGCGCACGCGAGATCGTCGATACCATTTCACGCGAAATGCCGCTGGAGCCCGCCGATCCCAACTACGGCGGCGAAGTCGCCGAACGCTGGCGCTACAGGGACGGCGGCGGCGAAATCGGCGTCATCGCCTCGGTCACGCAAGCTTTCTGCCGCGACTGCACCCGCGCCCGCATCTCCACCGAAGGCCAGTTGTACACCTGCCTGTTCGCCACCCGCGGCCACGACCTGCGCAGCCTGATCCGCGGCGGCACCGGCGACGACGAGATCCTCGACCGCCTCCGCAGTGTCTGGTCGGCGCGCGCCGACCGCTACTCCGAGATTCGAAGCGAGAAAACCGTGCCGCTGAAAAAAATCGAGATGTCCTATATCGGCGGCTGAGTGAGAACCGTTCATGCACTGCTTGGTTTTTCGCTGGCCATCTCCGGCCTCGATGCGCCGGCACAAGGCCAGGACACGGTCGTCGAGGTCTACAACAATACGGCCGTGGATATCTGCGTCGAAAGAAAAGCGCCATCCGGCTGCCAGGAAATACTTTCGCGGCAATCTGCCCTGGCTCCGATCCGCAATGTCCAGTGGATACGCTTCGGCAAGAAAACCTTCCGGTATCACATTCCCAAAAACCGGTTCATGCCGAACCTGAAGCTGCAGGCCGAATCCGACGGGAAGCTGTATTTCGTTCCGCCGGAGACCGCGTTGCCCGCTTCCGCATTGCCCAGACAGCCCGCCGGCTTTCCGCTGGAACCGACGCGCAGGGTTGACCTGACATGACCCGGCGATCGATGCCAAAACCGGAAATCACCCGCGCCACCCGTCCGCTGACCGTTGAAGTCGAGTCGATCAACGAACACGGCGAAGCGCAATCGACGCCCATCGCCGGCGAATACCCGCTGACGATCTACATCGACAAGCGTGAGATCGTCACGCTGATGACGCTGGGCCAGCATCCGGAAGCGCTGGTGCTGGGCTATCTGCGCAACCAGCGGCTGCTGCCGTCGATCGACCACATCGCCGCGGTGCAGGTCGACTGGGAAACCCGGTCCGCAGCCGTCACCACGCGCAAGGCGGTGAAAGACCTGTCGAAAAAAATGGGCAGGCGCACCA
>JAHCLD010000047.1 GCA_026125585.1 Burkholderiales bacterium | reverse complement strand
CCACCCGCCCATCTTGCCCGCACTGCTCTCCTCCCGCGCCTACGAATCCCTGCTGGCGTGGTATTTCGTTTCAGTGTGGGGTTCGGGTTTCCTTGCCACCAAGCTCGGACTGCAGCACGCGGCGCCCTTCACGTTCCTGTCGCTGCGCTTTGCCTTCGGCCTGCTCTGCCTGATACCGCTGCTGCTGATCGTGCGTCCGCGCTGGCCGTCCAGCCGCAGCGAGGCCGGACACCTGATCGTCGCCGGCCTGCTGATGCATGCCGTGCATCTCGGCGGCAGCCATTACACGCAGTACCTCGGCATGTCGGCCGGCATCACCGCGGTGCTGCTGTCGGTGCAGCCGCTGCTGACGGCGGTGATCGCCGGACGCTGGATGGGTGAGCGCATCGGCGCAAGGCAATGGGCGGGCATCGCGATCGGCCTCGCCGGCGTGACGCTGATCGTCTGGCACAAGATCGACGTGCGCGAAGCCACCGCCGGTGCGCTGCTCGCCGTCACCATATCGCTGGCAGGCGTGACCGCCGGCACGCTCTACCAGCGCCGCTGGTGCCCGACGGCCGACCTGCGCACCGCGGCGCTGCTGCAGTTTGCCGGCACGCTGGTGGTGCTGGCACCGCTCGCCTGGCTGGTCGAGGGCGCGGCCGTGCACTGGTCCTGGACCCTGGCCGGCACCATCGTGTTCCTGGTGATCGGCGCGTCGTTCCTGGCCGTCAACGCGCTGCACACCCTGATGCGGCGCGGGCAGGCCACCCGCGTCACCAGCCTGATCTATCTGACGCCGATTTTCGCGGTGGCGCTGGAACTGGCCCTGTTCGGCGTCGTGCCGACGGCCATTTCGCTGGCGGGCATCGCGGTGACCTGCTGCGGCGTGGCCATGGTGTCCTGGCAAGGCGGGCAGCCACGGCAAACCGCGACATGATGACCGGCATCCGCCTCATCCTGCTGCTGACCGTGCTGCTGCACCTGGCCTTTGCCGGCATCCGCGTCGCGCTGTCGCTGTTCGCGCTGCACCTGCAGGCCTCCGCGCTCACGGTGGGCGTCCTGATTTCCCTGCTGGCGGCGGTGCCGCTGCTGTTCGCAGTGGGCTGGGGGCGGACCATCGACCGCATCGGCGTGCGCATGCCGCTGTTCATCGGCTCGGGAGCGGTGCTCGGGGCCCTGCTGCTGGTCGTGGCGCTGCCCCGCCTCGAAACCCTGTTCGTCGCCAGCGCGCTGGCCGGCAGCGGTTTCATGCTGGTGCACATCTGCGTCAACCAGGCGGCCGGCCTGCTCGGCGCGCCGGAAGACCGTTCCCGCAATTTCAGCCTGCTGGCCCTGGCGTTTTCCACCTCGGGCTTCCTCGGCCCGACAATGTCCGGATTCGCGATCGACCTCGTCGGCCACCGCATGACCTTCCTGCTGCTGGGCATCAGCGTGGTTGCCGGCATCGTCCTGCTGTTCACGCACCCGGTCCGCCTGCCGGCGCATCCGGCGCCGGCACAGGGAGCCGATCGCAAGCGGATGGCCGATCTCTTTCGCATCCCCGATCTGCGCCGCGCCTTCATCGCCAGCGCGGTGCTGTCGATGGCCTGGGACCTGTTCACCTTCGTCACGCCGATCCACGGCACGCGGCTGGGATTGTCGGCATCGACCATCGGATTGATCCTGGGCGCCTTTGGCGCCGCGATTTTCGCGGTGCGCCTGCTGTTGCCGCTGGTCGTGCACCGCCTGAACGAATGGCCGCTGCTGATCGGCGGCATGTTCGCCACCGGTGCCGCAATGGCCGTGTTCCCGCTGATCGGCAGCGTGCCGCTGCTGATGGCGGTGGCTTTCGTGATCGGGCTGGCGATCGGCGGCACCCAGCCGATGATCATGTCGGTGCTCTACAACACCGCGCCGCCCGGGCGCGGCGGCGAGGTGGTCGGCATACGCACCTTCCTGCTCAACCTGACCCAGGCGGGCATGCCGCTGCTGTTCGGCGCCGTCGGCGCGACCCTCGGCATGACGCCGGTGTTCTGGGCGATGGCAGCGGCCCTGCTTGTCGGCGGGGGCGTGGTCAGCAGGCGCTGAAGAAAGCGCCGCCACAAAAAAAACGGGGCGCCCTGGCGCCCCGTTTTCCGTGATCCGAGCGGCTTATTTCAGGTGCTTGTTGACCAGCTTGGTCATCTCGAACATCGACACCTGCTTCTTGCCGCCGAAAACGTCTTTCAGTTTCTCGTCGGCGTTGATGTTGCGGCGGTTCTTGCTGTCCTGCAGGCCGTGTTTCTTGATGTAGGCCCAGATTTTCTTGGTGACTTCGGTACGCGGCATTGCGCTGTTGCCGATCACCGCACCGAGCGCGGCGCTCGGTTGCATGGCCTTCATGAACGCGGCATTGGGTTTGCGTTTCGCTGCGGCTTTTTTCTTTTTAGCAGCGGGTTTCTTGGTAGCCTTTTTCTTTGCAGCCATCGAGTGTTCTCCCGTAATGTCCGGATAGGATCAGTTGGTCAGGTTGGTCAGGTTTGCCGTGATAGCGCACGGTGACGAGAGGATGCCGAGGGAAAACGCCTTTGTCAATCGTTTCCCAGAGGGAAAAACAGAGAGTGCGGCATGCATGTTTCCGGTCGTTTCCGGGCATGCCGGCAGGCCGTGGATCCAGCGGTGTTTGTATCCGTGGCCGACTCGCCGCACAATAGGCTTCCCTCGCCCGCCGCCTTCGGGAAAAGCCACCTGCGGCGCAAGAGCAGAAACAAATCAATGACCTAACCGGGGGGATTTGAATTGTGTATCTGCAACATATGCGATCAACCGGAGGGCGGCATGCTGTCGCCGCATGGTGACGACGTGACCGGAATCTTCCGCTGATCCGCCACCATGGCAAGACAGCTCTCCCTCTTCGCCACCAACGCGCGCACCGCTGCCGGGCAACCGGCGGTGGCGGTCGCCGCGGCCGAAGTGCCGCCGGAAGTGCGCGACCTCGCGCGGCAACTGCCGAAAGGGCTGCGGCTGGGCACCTCGTCCTGGCACTTCCCCGGATGGCGGGGCACCGTCTGGGCGGATGCACTGCCGCCCGGCGACCTTGCGCGCCACGGACTGCAGGCCTATGCGCGGCACCCCCTGTTCGGCACCGTCGGCATCGACCGGACATTCCAGACGCCGCTGACGGCGCGCCAATACGCGCTCTACGCCGCGCAGGTGCCCGACGATTTCCGCTTCGTCGTCAGGGCGCCCGGCATGCTGACCGGTCCGTGGCAGCATGCGGAAGACGGCGGCCGCGGCGGCCCGAACAGGCATTTCCTCGATGCCGCCTATGCCAGCGCCCGTTTTGTCGAGCCCGCGCTCGAGGGACTGGGCGCCACCGCCGGCCCGCTGCTGTTCCAGTTCCCGCCGCTGGGGCGAACGCTGACACGGTCCCCGGAACGTTTCATCGCCCGGCTGCACGATTTCCTGGAGCGCCTGCCGCGGGGACCGCTGTATGCCGTGGAGATGCGTGACGGCCGCATGATCACGCGGCGGTTTTTCGCGTCGCTGAAGGACGCCGGAGCGCGTTATTGCATCGGCGTGCATGCGCGGATGCCCGCCGTGGCCGCGCAGGCCGCGGCGATGTCCGGCTTCGGGCCGGGACCGCTGGTGGTGCGCTGGAGCCTGCGGTCCGGCTACAGCGACGAAGATGCCACGGCGCGGTTTGCGCCTTTCGACCGGCTGGTCGACGAGGACCCCGCGACGCGGGAATCCATCGCGCGGCTGTGCACGGCAACGCTGGCCGCAGGACAGGAATGCACGGTCATCGCCGGCAACAAGGCCGAGGGTTCGGGGCCGCTGACGCTGATCAAACTCGGCCAGGCCATCGTCGCTGCCGTCCGCGAGCGCAGGCTCGCCGCGGAAACGTGACTTAACGCACGTTTCCTGCAGGGCCTGCCGGTGATCATGACTTCAGGCGCGCGGCGAACTGCTTGCGGAACTTGGCGACCTTGGGCGACACCACGTACTGGCAGTACGGCTGCCGGGGATTGCGCTCGAAATATTCCTGGTGGTAGGGCTCGGCCATGTAGAACGGCGGCGCTTCCGCGATTTCGGTGACGATGGGCCGGTCAAATGCGCGCGCGGCGACAAGCCGGGCAACCGCCGCCTCAGCCGCGTTTTTCTGCTCCGGCGAGTGGTAAAAGATCACCGAACGGTATTGGGTGCCGATGTCGTTGCCCTGTGCGTTCAGCGTGGTCGGATCGTGGATCGCGAAAAAAACATCGAGGAGGTCGGCATAGGTGATCACTGCCGGATCAAAGCTTACCCGGACGACCTCGGCATGCCCGGTATCGCCGCCGCAGATATCTTCATAGGTCGGATTCGGCAACCGTCCGCCGCTGTAACCCGACTCGACGGACAACACCCCGGAGAGACCGTCAAACACCGCCTCCAGGCACCAGAAACAGCCGCCGCCCAGGGTCGCCGTTTCACGCAAGCCCTTGCCCGTATTTTCTGGTGCCATGGATTTCTCCATTGATGGGGAGCCGCAGGCCCGGCCGCGGGAAACGCCGGTTCCTGACAGCGTCCGGCCCCTTCAGGTCTTGCGGTAATAACCCGTCACGCGCTCGACCTCATTGCGCGAGCCGAGCACCACGCCCACGCGCTGGTGCAGTTTCGATGGCTTGAGATCGAGTATGCGCTCGCGGCCGTTGGTCGCGGCGCCGCCGGCCTGCTCGACGATCATCGACATCGGGTTGGCCTCATACATCAGGCGCAGCCGGCCTTCCTTGTGTTTGGCATCCTGCGGATACATGAAAATACCGCCCCGCGACAGAATGCGATAGACGTCGGCGACCATCGAGGCCACCCAGCGCATGTTGTAATCCTTGCCCAGCGGGCCGTTTTTCCCGGCCAGGCATTCGTCGATGTAGCGTTTGACCGGCGGCTCCCAATTGCGCATGTTTGACATGTTGATCGCGAATTCCGCGGTATCCGCCGGGATCTCGATTTTCGGCTGGGTCAGGACCCAGCTGCCCATCTCCTTGTCCAGAGTGAATCCGGCAACGCCGTTGCCGACGGTCAGCACGAGGATCGTCGACGGGCCGTAGACCGCGAAGCCGGCAGCGACCTGGCGCGAGCCGGACTGCAGGAAGGCCTGCTCGTCGGGCGTGACGCCTTCCGGGCAGCGCAGCACCGAGAAAATCGTGCCGATCGACACGTTGACGTCGATGTTCGAGGATCCGTCGAGCGGATCTATCAGCAGCAGGAATTCGCCGCGGGGATAGCGGTTGGGAATCTGGTGCGGATGCTCCATTTCCTCGGACGCCATCGCCGCCAGGTGGCCGCCCCACTCGTTGGCCTCGAGCAGCACCTCGTTGGAAATCACATCGAGTTTCTTCTGCGCCTCGCCCTGCACGTTGTCGCTGCCGGCATTGCCGAGTATGCCCGTCAGCGCGCCCTTGCTCACCGCGTTGCTGATCGACTTGCAGGCCCGGGCGACCACTTCGACCAACAGCCGCAGTTCCGCTGAAACCACGCCTTTCTCGCGCTGCTGCTCGACGAGATACTGGGTGAGTGTAATGCGCCGCATGTTTTCTCCACTAATGAATGGAATGACTATAAGTATTTGTTTTTATTGATATTATTTGATGACGACACGTGCAAACTTGCGCTTGCCCACTTGCAGCACCGCGCTCGCGCCGCGCCCGAGCTTCAGTGACTTGTCGCTGATTTTCTCACCGTCCATCTTGACTCCTCCCTGCGCCAGCATGCGCAGGGCATCCGAGGTGCTCGGCGTCAGCCCTGCCTGTTTCAGCGCCGCGGCAATCGGCAATCCGTCAGCGTCGGCATTCAGCGTGACCTCCGGCATGTCGGCGGGCATTTCGTCACGGCGGAAACGCCCCTCGAAATCGGCCAACGCGGCCTCGGCCGCGGCGAGGCCATGGAAACGGGCGACGATTTCCCGCGCAAACGCAACCTTGATGTCGCGCGGATTGCGCCCCGCCTTCACTTCATCGCGCCACCCGCGGATCGTTTCCAGCGGTTCGAACGACAGCAGCTCGATGTATTTCCACATCAGTTCATCGGAAGCCGACATCAGCTTGCCGAAAATCTCGCCCGGCGGCTCCTGGATGCCGACATAGTTGCCCAGCGACTTCGACATCTTGTTGACGCCATCGAGTCCTTCGAGCAGCGGCATGGTCAGGATGCACTGCGGCGGCTGTCCGTGGTGCTTCTGCAGTTCGCGCCCCATCAGCAGGTTGAATTTCTGGTCGGTGCCGCCGAGTTCGACATCGGCCTTGAGCGCGACCGAGTCATAGCCCTGGACCAGCGGGTAGAGGAATTCATGGATGGCGATCGGCTGCCTGCCCTGGTAACGCCTGGAAAAATCGTCGCGTTCCAGCATGCGCGCGACGGTGTGCGAGGCCGCCAGCCGGATCATGTCGACCGCGGTCATGCGGTCCATCCACGCCGAGTTGAACACCACCTCGGTGCGCTCGCGGTCGAGGATGCGGAAGACCTGCTCGGTGTAGGTCTGTGCATTGCGCGCGACTTCCTCGCGGGTCAGCGGCGGGCGCGTGGCATTTTTGCCGGTCGGATCGCCGATCATCCCCGTGAAATCGCCGATCAGGAACAGCACATGGTGCCCGAGTTCCTGGAACTGGCGCAGCTTGTTGATGAGCACGGTATGACCGAGATGCAGGTCAGGCGCCGTCGGGTCGAACCCGGCCTTGATCCGCAAGGGACGCCCCGCGGCCAGTTTTTCGCGCAGTTCGGTTTCGCGCAGCAATTCGTCGCAGCCGCGGCGGATGATTTCGATCTGGCGGTCAATACTGGTCATTTTTCCGGTTTCGTGACGCGATAAAGCGGTTTTCGGGGCCGCGGTACTCTGCTAAGCTCCCGGCTGAAAATTGCTTGTAAATCATAAGGGAAGCGCATGTTTTCTGCGCGATTTGCGATTTTAGCGCAAAAGCTTTCAAACCGGCTTCGCGGCAGCACGCCGCGCCGCATCGTGCTCGCGCTGGTGCTGCCGTTTGTCGGCGTGATGGCGGCGTTCGGCATCGCGCCGGACACCGTGACCGACACCGTCGATCGCAAAACGGTGGTTGAAGAACTGAAGCTGCCGCCACTGGCCGTGACGGACGCCGCCCCGGAACAAACCTACTGGCGCGAAGTGCGGATCGAACGCGGCGATACCATCGCCTCGGTGCTGCAGCGGCTGGACGTCGACCAGGCGAGCGCAGTCCTGCTGCTCCAGCACACCCGCGACGCGCGCGCGCTGTACCGGCTGATCCCCGGGCGCACGGTTCGCGCGCATGTATCGGAAACGGGCCAGCTGCTCGCGCTGCGCTACCTGAACAGCACCCAGCTGATGAAGGTCGATCTGGATCGCGATGTCCTTCGCGTCTGGGAAGGCCCGGCGGACGTCGAGACCCGCGTGCACATGCGCTCGGGAGAAATCGTGTCCTCGCTGTTTGCCGCCACGGACGCCGCAGGCATGTCGGATTCCATTGCGACCCAGATCGCCGACGTGTTTTCCACCGACATCGATTTTCACCGTGATCTGCGCCGCGGCGACCGGTTTGCGGCGGTTTATGAAGTGCAGTACCACCAGGGTGAACCGATCCGGGCCGGACGGCTGCTGTCCGCCGAATTCGTCAACCAGGGAAAAACCTTCCATGCGGTCTGGTTCGACAGCGGCGATGGCCAGGGGGGCGGGTATTACACGCTCGACGGCCAGAACATCCGCAAGGCCTTCCTGCGCTCACCGCTGGAGTTTTCGCGCATCAGCTCCGGGTTTTCCAGCGGGCGGTTTCATCCGGTGCTGAAGACCTGGCGTGCGCACCGCGGTGTCGACTACGCCGCGCCCACCGGCACCCGGGTCAAGAGTACCGGCGGCGGCATCGTCGAATTCGTCGGCAGGCAGGGCGGATACGGCAATCTCGTGGTCATCCGGCACCAGGCCCGGTTCACGACCTGGTACGCGCACCTGTCGCGTTTTGCCCCCGGCCTGCACAAAGGCAAGCGGATTTCCCAGGGGGAAGTCATCGGTTTCGTCGGCAGCACCGGGATGGCCACCGGTCCCCATCTGCACTACGAGTTCCGCATCAACAACGTCCACCACGATCCCATGCGGATTGCCATGCCGCCCGCCCCGCCGCTGGCGCCGCAGCATCGCGCCGCATTCGAGGAAGTGGCGCGGCCGATGTCCGAGCGTCTGGCGTTACTGCGCCAGATCCGCACCACGTCCGCGAACTGATCCTTGGCCGCGATGCCGGGCCTGTTCATCGGGTTGATGTCCGGCACCAGCATGGACGGCATCGATGCCGTGCTGGCCGATCTTGCGGCCGTGCCGCTGCTGCGCCACCACATCCACCAGCCGTTCCCGCCGCAGCTGCGTGAGACCCTGCTTTCGCTGAACGAACCCGGCACCGATGAGTTGCACAGGGCGGCGATGGCCGCCAATGCCTTGTCGCTGTGCTACGCGGCGGCCGTGCGCACCCTGCTGGCGCAGTCCGGCACGGATGCCGCAAACATAGCGGCCATCGGCTGCCACGGCCAGACCGTGCGCCACAATCCCCGGGAGGGTTATACAACCCAGCTCGTCAACGGCGCGCTGCTCGCGGAACTGTCGGGCATCCGGGTCGTCTGCGATTTTCGCAGCCGGGACATCGCCGCCGGCGGTGAAGGCGCGCCGCTGGTTCCGGCTTTCCATCAGGCGGTTTTCGCACACCCGGACCAGTCCCGCGCCATCGTCAACATCGGCGGCATCGCCAACATCACGCATCTTCCGCCCGGCAGACCGGCCACCGGCTTCGACTGCGGTCCGGGCAACGTGCTGATGGACGGATGGATTGCCGACCACAGGAATCTCCCCTACGACGCCGGCGGCGCCTGGGCAGCGCAGGGCAATCCGCTGCCGGAACTGCTGCAACGATTGCTCGGCAACGGGTTCTTCGACCAGCCTCCGCCAAAAAGCACGGGGCGGGAACTGTTCAATCTGCAAGCCTTGCGACAACTGCTGACCGGCGACGAGCGGCCGGTCGACGTGCAGGCGACGCTGTGTGAGCTGACGGCAACCGCCATCGCGCGCGCGCTCGACAGCCACTGCTCGGATGCCGATGAGGTTTACCTGTGCGGCGGCGGCGCCCGCAACACCCGCCTGTTCCGCCGGCTGGCGGCGATGCTCACGGGCCGCAGGCTGGGATTGACCGACGAACTCGGCATCCCCGCGGAGTCGGTGGAAGCTGCTGCATTTGCCTGGCTGGCGCAACGGACCCTCGCCGCCGAGCCCGGGAATCTGCCGAAGGTTACCGGGGCCAGGGGGGCACGGGTGCTTGGCGCCATTTACCTGGCGTGAATGCCGCTGAAACAAGAACGGGAGGCAAAGCCTCCCGTTCTTGTTTGCGCCCGGAAACCGTTCAGGCGGAAAAGGACGAGCCGCAGCCGCAGGTGGAGCTGGCGTTGGGATTCTTGATCACGAACTGCGCGCCCTCGACGTTCTCCTGATAGTCGATTTCCGCGCCGGTCAGGTACTGCAGGCTCATCGGATCGATCAGCAGCGTGACGCCGCCTTTCTGCAGCGAGGTGTCGTCCTCGTTGACGGCCTCGTCAAAAGTGAAGCCATACTGGAATCCGGAACAACCGCCGCCGGTGACAAACACCCTCAGCTTGAGATCGGGATTGCCTTCTTCCTCGATCAGCTGCCTGACCTTGGTCGCGGCATTCTCGGTGAATACCAGCGGATCCGGCAAAACTTCGGTAACTGCATTCATGACGCGCTCCTGAATCGGTTTGGCCCTGCGGCCATTCGGGCCATTATAGCCCTCGCCGGCTTCACTCGGCCGACGCCGGCTTGAACTTGACGACCTTGTCGGCCTTGATGTCGTCCTGGTAGACCAGCCGGCCCTGGACCACGGCCCCCAGCTGCATTTCCAGCGTCCGGTAATAGACATCCCCTGTGACATTCGCCTTGCCCTGCAGTTCGACGTAATCGGCGGCATGCACCGGCCCCACCACCGTGCCGTTGATGACCACATGGGAAACACGGATTTCGCCTTCGATGCGCGCGGCCTCCGACAACACGAGCGTGCCCGGTTTTCCCTCGGCGGAAATCACATTGCCATGCACATGTCCATCGACACGCAAGCCGCCGTCGAACGTCAGATCGCCTTCAATCACCGTGCCGGCGCCAATCAGGCAGTCGATGCGGTTCTGTGGTTTGCTGGGTTTGTTGCCGAACATGATGGCCTCCTGCTAGGAAAGAGTGACATTATGCGTCAGCCGCGGCGCGTCGGAATTGCCCTCGAACACGCGGACCTGCAGCCCCTTGACCGCCGCATCCGGG
The DNA here is from genome assembly GCA_026125585.1 of Burkholderiales bacterium. GTDB lineage: Bacteria > Pseudomonadota > Gammaproteobacteria > Burkholderiales > SG8-41. The sequence goes on along the minus strand of JAHCLD010000047.1, from coordinate 5,055 downwards.
GAAATCCGAAACATGCCTTCGACGCGCTGGAACAGCTTGAAGCTGACCTGGTATTCCTTCGCCGGCTGCGGGGAGGAGTCCGGTGGCATCACGAGCACGACTTTACGGCCATCCTGCTGCAGATTCAACACAAACTGCAGGCGCCCGTTGAACTCCTTGGCGCGCGCGCCGGTCTGCACCAGCAACAGCTGGTAGCGGTACTCGCCGGGCACCGGTTCCGGCATCAGGCGGAACCGGTTGACGCTGATGGCACCTTCCTTGCCGGTCGCCGTCAGCGACTGGAAAAAAGCCAGATCCTCCTTGAGCCGGGCATTTTCCTGGGCCAGGTTCTTCACCTGCCGTTCGAGATCGACAAAGGTTGCGCGCTCGATCTGCAGCTGTCGTTCCGCCGTCGCGGCTCTCGCATTCAGCTCCGCCAGTTCGCCCTGCTGTTTGAGCACGGTTTCGTTGAGTTGCGCCCGCAACCGCACCGCTTCACCCTGGCGGAAACCCGCATATTCCAGTCCGAAATCGTAAGTAACCCAGGCGACGCCGGCCACCAAAGCCCCGCCGGCGACAATCCCGGACCAGCGCCAGTACCAGGGCATGTGCGGCCGTACCGCCAGTTTCGGCGCATCAATGCCGAATCGCCGCGCGAACGCCTTGAGGAAGCGCTTCATGCAATCAGGGCAGCAGCGCGATCTGTGTCAGCCCGGTTTCTTCCGGCAGACCGAACAGGATATTCATGTTCTGCACCGCCTGTCCCGCCGCTCCCTTGACCAGGTTGTCGATCACCGACAGCACGACCACGGTGTCGCCGCCCTGCGGCTGGTGCACGGCGATGCGGCAGATGTTTGCACCGCGCACCGAACGGGTATCGGGATGATTGCCAGGGGGCATGACATCGACGAATGCCTCCCCGGCATAACGTTTCTCGTACAGCGCCTGAAGATCGACGGTTTTGGTCAGTCTGGCGTACAGGGTGGCGTGAATGCCACGGATCATCGGCGTCAGGTGCGGCACGAAAACCAGCCCGACCGGATGTCCGGCAGCCCGCGCAAGACCCTGCGCGATTTCCGGCTGGTGGCGATGACCGCCCACGCCATAGGCCTTGAAATTGTCGGCGGCTTCCGCGTGTAGGACATGCGTCTCGGCCTTGCGTCCGGCACCGGACACGCCGGATTTGGCGTCGGCGATCAGGTGCCCGTCATCCACGCAGCCGGCTTCGATCAGCGGCAGGAATCCCAGCTGCACCGAGGTCGGATAACACCCCGGATTGGCGATCACGCGCGCCTTTTTGATCTCCGCACGGTTGACTTCAGGCAAGGCGTACACCGCCTCGGCCACCAGTTCCGGGCAGGCGTGCTTCATCTTGTAATACTGCTCCCACACGGCGACATCGCGGATGCGGAAATCGGCGGCAAGGTCGATCACCCTCACGCCCGCATCGACCAGCGCGCGCGCTTCCTGCATGGCCACGCCGTTGGGTGTCGCAAAAAACACCACATCGCATTTCTCCAGCCCGGCCGCCGCGGGTTCGCTGAAACGCAGGCTGACCCTGCGGCGCAGGTTGGGAAACATGTCCGCCACCGGCGTGCCGGCTTCCTTGCGCGAGGTGATCGCCCGGAGCTCGCAATGCGGGTGCTGCGCCAGCAGCCGCAGCAGCTCGACACCGGTATATCCGGTACCGCCGACAATCCCGACCTTGATGATTCTCTCCGTCATGTCCTGATCATCCCCTTCCGTGATCTGCCATCCGTCATCCGGACACCCGGCCCAGAGACGACAAAGCCGCCCTCGGGCGGCTTTGTACAAACTTCCGTTACGCGAACAACCGTTAACGCTTGGAAAACTGCTTGCGCCGCCGCGCCTTGCGCAAACCGACTTTCTTGCGCTCCACCTCGCGGGCATCCCGGGTGACCAGTCCGGCCTTGCGCAGCACGGGCTTCAGCGCTGCATCGTATTCGATCAGCGCGCGGGTGATGCCGTGACGAACCGCGCCCGCCTGGCCGGATTCGCCGCCACCGGTCACATTGACGCTGATGTCGAAGGTATCCAGTCTCTCGATCAGCGCGAGCGGCTGGCGCACGACCATGCGGCCGGTTTCGCGAGAGAAGAATTCGTCCACTGGCTTGCCGTTGACGACGATGCTGCCCTTGCCGGGCTGCAGGTATACGCGGGCCACCGCACTTTTGCGGCGACCGGTACCATAGTTCTTTTGGACTGCCATGGTCTTTTAATCCTGGATTTCGAGGGTCTTGGGCTGTTGCGCGGTATGCGGATGATTGGTGCCCGCGTACGCCTTCATTTTCTTCAGCATCGCGTAACCGAGGGGGCCCTTCGGCAGCATACCCTTCACCGCCTTTTCGAGCACGCGCGCCGGAAACTTGGCGTGCATCTTCTCGAAGCTGGTGGTGTAGAGGCCGCCCGGATAACCGGTGTGGCGGTTATAGAGCTTGTCCTTGGCCTTGTTGCCGGTGACGCGCAGCTTGTCGACATTGACCACCACGATGTAATCGCCGGTGTCGATGTGACGGGTGAATTCGGGCTTGTGCTTGCCGCGCAGGCGGTGGGCGATCTCGGCTGCCAGCCGGCCCAGCACCTTGCCGGAGGCATCGACGACATACCAGTCGCGTTGGACTTCACCGGGTTTTGCGGAATAGGTCTTCATTGCTTGATCCTGCGCGTTCTTGGCGATTCAGGGAAACCGCGAATTCTATGGGAAATCAACCGGATGTGTCAAACTGCCGTACTGCAGCAAAAACATCGCGCCATCAGATGCACCTGGAAATAAATTGTTTAAAAACAATATCTTATAGACGATGCTGGCTTGGCAAATCACCAATGCCCTGTCTTCCCTGCTGATTCCGCCGGGCCTGTTGCTGGTGCTCTTCGCATCCGGTCTGGCGCTGATCCGGCGCCGGCCGCGTGCCGGCCGCGCGCTGCTGATTGCCGGCGCCGGCGGCCTTTATCTGCTGTCCATGCCGCTGACCGGCACCACCCTGCTCCAATATTGGGAGTCCCCGGCGGCAGGTCCTGCCGACTGGCCTCCGGCTGCCGCAATCGTGGTCCTCGGGGGCGGCCAATACCGGCAGGCCCCGGAATACGGCGGCGACACCGCGGGCGCAATGGGGCTGGTGCGCCTGCGTTACGCAGCCGAGCTGCACCGGCGCAGCAGCCTGCCGGTCCTGGTCAGCGGCGGCAGCCCGGACGGCGCGGCAACCGGCGAAGCCCAAGCCATGCAAAAGATACTGGAGCGCGAATTTGCCGTGCCCGTGCGCTGGAGCGAAAACCGGTCAGCCAACACGCTGGACAACGCGCGCTACAGCCGCGACATCCTCGCCGCGGAAAATATCCGGCGCATCGTCCTGGTGACCCATGCCTGGCACATGCCCCGGGCGCGCCTGGCTTTCGAGCAGGCCGGTTTCGAGGTCGTTGCCGCGCCGACGGCCCACGCCACCCGCGGCCGCCTGACCATACTCGACTTCCTGCCCGATGCCGGCGCCCTGCTCGACAGCGCGTTGTTCTTCCATGAGGTCATCGGCACAGTCTGGTATCGTTTGCGCTTCATTTTCCAGGGTTGATTGCGGGAGGCCCCATGAAAGCACGCATCAAGTGGATCGAAAACGTCAGTTTTGTCGCGGAGTCCGGCAGCGGACACGCGCTGGTCATCGACGGCGCGCCCGAGGGCGGCGGCCGCGACTTGGGCCCGCGCCCCATGGAAGTGGTGTTGATGGGCGCCGGTGGCTGCACTGCCTATGACGTGATGCACATCCTGCGCAAGTCGCGGGCGCCGGTAACAGACTGCGTGCTGGAAATCGACGCCGAGCGCGCCGAAGAGGATCCCAAGGTGTTCACGAAGATCCATTTCCACTTCGTCGTCACCGGCAAGGGGCTGAAACCGGCGCAGGTCGAGCGCGCAGTGCACCTGTCAGCGGAAAAGTACTGCTCGGCTTCGATCATGCTCGGCAAGACCGCCGCCATCACCCACGACTTCGAGATCCGCGAAACCGAAGCCTGATCCGCGCGGCGTCGGCTACAGCAGGAACGCGCCGCCGGTCATTACTTTCGAGGAAACCTGCATCGCGGCCTTGACCGGCGCGGGCAGTTCGGCGCCGCCGTGGCGCAGCGCGGTCGTCGCATGGCGGGCCTCGTCGTCCCGCATCTGCTCGACGATGGCCCGGCTTTTGCGGTCTTCCGCCGGCAGCCGCGCCAGATGCCCTTCGAGATGTTTCACCACCTGACGCTCGGTCTCGGCAAGAAATCCGAGATTCCAGCGGTCACCCAGTGCGCCGGCGGCGGCGCCGATGGCGAAGGATCCCGCATAAAACAGCGGATTGAGCAGGCTCTTGCGGCCGCCCAGTTCGGCAATGCGCTGCTCGGTCCAGGCGAGGTGTTCGGTTTCCTCCTGCGCGGCCTCTTCCAGCGCGGCGCGCGCGCCCGAGTCGCGCGCGGTCATCGCCTGCCCCTGGTACAGCGCCTGGGCGCAGACTTCGCCGGTATGGTTGACCCGCATCAGCGCTGCAGCCAGCGCGCGTTGCGCCGGACTCATGTCGGCGTCCCGGACATCTTCTCCGGGAACGGGGCGGATGCTGCGCGCGGGCGCAAAGAGGGTGCGCAAACCCCGGTCAAAACCGATGATCAGATCGTCCAGCCCCATGATCTTCAGGCTGCCCTTCCAAAGAGACGCTCGAGCTCGACGCCCGGATCAGGCGCGCGCATGAATGCCTCGCCAACCAAGAATCCGTAAACATGGCGATCAAGCATCCTGCGCACGTCCCCGGGTTTCAGGATGCCGCTTTCGGTGATCACCAGCCGGTCGTCCGGAACGCGCGGCAGCAGCCCCAGCGTCGTGTCCAGTGTCGTCTCGAAAGTGCGCAGGTTGCGGTTGTTGATGCCCAGCAACGGCGTGCGCAGCCTGAGCGCGGCATCCAGTTCGGCGCCGTCGTGCACTTCGACCAGCACCGCCATGCCGAGCCGGTGCGCGACTTCCTCGAGCTCCGCCATCTGCGAAAACCCGAGCGCGGCAACAATCAGCAGGATGCAATCCGCGCCGGCGGCGCGCGCTTCGTACAC
>JAHCLD010000046.1 GCA_026125585.1 Burkholderiales bacterium | reverse complement strand
ACCGTCCGGCGCAGAGCGCGCAACTACGGCGGTGCCAATGGTGCTACCTGCGCCCAACCGATTATCGATGACGAAAGTCTGCCCAAGCGCCGTGCCTGCCTTGTCCGTGAAAACCCTGGCAATGGTATCTGCAGGTCCACCCGCGGCGAACGGAACGATCAAACGAATCGGCCTGTTCAATTTTGTCTGTGCACGGATCTCGGAGGGAAGCAGCCCCAATCCCAAGCTTGCGATCAACCCCGCAAGTACAGTCCGCCTATTTATCCGTCCAGCCATGTAAGAACACCGTAATTGATTGAAGGTGCATTATAGCGATGACACTAGAACAGACAAGTCCAAGCCTTTTGCCGAGGCCAAGGTACGCCTTGAAAAATTTTGTGTAAACGGTTAATTGGCAGGAAACTGCCATTTAACCCGGAGGCCACAATGTGAAGTTCCCGGGATTCAATAGGCACGCGTCAGCATGAGAATTTGCAATCGAATTCGAAAGCAGACACGACGGGGTTTTCCGTCGTTTGCCGCTTTTAATCAGCTATACTAAAAACATGGCAGGTGGCTGTTCGTTTAATCCTGTTGAGCTCTACGATCTGCAACCGACCTCAGTCTCGCCAATCTACCATGCCTCTAAGCCAGAAATCTTTCGCTACTGCGCCATTGCCGAAAGATCTATTTCTCGGATTGGATCGGAAACAGATTCATCTTTGCGCCGGCTCCGAATCACCACTGCTACGCGCGATGCAGAATGGTTTCGACGCATACGCGCAGGCTCGTTCCGAGGGGCACACCGGCCGCGCACGGCTGGAAGCTGCACGCGAAGAAGCTCGTCGCCGGTGTGCCGACCTGCTCGGCGTTCCCGACTGCGCTTCTCGAATTGCCTTCGCGGCTAGTACAGGGCATGCGCTGGATATCGTGCTTCGCTGCATCGACTGGCGTGATGGAGACGAGATTCTCTCCCTCGTCGAGGAATACCCGTCCGTCGTGATGGCCGGACAATGGCTGAAGCGGTTTGGAGTGAGCACGCGACTCGTTCCCGGTGGTGAAGCTCCCGAAGCTGCGCTGATCGCCATGGCTGGCCCTCGCACGCGAATGGTTATCGTCAGTCATGTCAATTACCGTACAGGACTGCGGCTCAATCTCGCGGAGCTCTCTGGCGCGTTGCGGCAACGTGGCATCCTGTTCGTGGTTGATGCCGGACATTCTCTGGGCGTGCTTCCGGTCGATGCGGCACTGTGCGATGCAGTGGTTTCGTGCAGCCACAAATTCATGATGGGGCCGCACGGTGTCGGGATTCTCTATCTGGCCCGCGAAGGCCAACCGCCCGAGTCAGCCGCGCGCGGCTGGTACAGCATGGACAGTGTAGACAATTTCGCGATCCGCAACGGTGAGCCAAGCTTCACGTTCAAGAATGGCGCGTCCGCATATGAGATTGGCAATCCGGCTTTTCTGCTGCTGCTTGCTCTCATCGAAAGCATGAAGGTGCAGGAAAGCGCCGGACGCGGCGCCATCGCTGAGCAGGCTCTCGGACTGGCCTCAGCGTTGCGTAGCGAACTGAAAGCGCGCCGTATCGAATGCTGGACGCCCGTCCTCCCCGCAAGGCATGGCACCAGCATTGCCATTCCGGAGCCGGCTGGCAGCGAACTTTATTCAGCGTTGAGCGCGCGTGGAATTTTGGTGGCGAAAGGCGTTGGCCGCCTGCGGATTTCATTCCACGGCTACAATGACAACAGTGATCTCGATGCGGTCATGCAGTGTGTGGCCGCGCTGCCTTAGGGCCAAGTTCAAGTCAAATTAACCAGACCATATAAAATTTGATATTGGTTCCGGAGCGTCAAATATTGGGATTTGACGTTGCTTCATCTGAGGTCAGCAATGGCGGGTACGCAATACGCCGCGCTGTGGCTGCGCGACGCGATGTACGGCGGCAGCTTCGAGGGCGTCAACGAGTATTTCATCGCGCATGAACTCTCCGACGGCCTGCGTCGTGCCGCCGACGGTGGAGAAGATTGAAACCTTCCTGCGCTATACCGATCGCAAGGCCGAAGAGGTGCTGGGCGTGCTGCTGGCCTTGACCGAGGCGATGACCGATCCCTATAGCGTTGATTACAGCGGCAACATGCCGGGTGGCGAGACACTGATCATGCTCAATGGCTCGATCATCGAGGAACTGGGTTTCAACTACACTCGGGGTGCGAGGCGCGACTGGACGCAGAAACCGAGCTGGAATCTGGCCGAGGAACATGCCGCGGGGCGTATCCCGAAAGTGTCCCACGGGTCCGGCGACTCGCAGCGGATGGTGCGGCCTGGCGGCTGCAGGATGTCCCGATGATCGTCACCGGCGATTCCGGCTGCGACCGCAGCCCTGTGCCGGCGTGCAACGATGTGTCCGACCCTTCCGGCCCGCCGGAAAATCGGGCTGCCGGTAAACTGGCAGTCCCCGCCGAAAGGAGCCCTGCGTGATGGATAGACTGTTGCCCCATGCCGAACGCGCGATTGCCGCGCTGAAGGCGCGCAATCAAAGCATCGCGGTGGCCGAGTCTTCGGCCGGCGGCCTGATCACCACGGCGCTGCTGGCGGTGCCCGGTGCTTCGGCCTGCGTGCGCGGCGGTGTGGTGATCTACACCTACGACATGCGCCGCGCGATCCTCGGCATCGCCGACGAGGAGATGAAAGATTTCACACCCTCGACCGAAAGCTATGCGCTACTCAAGGCGCGGCGTTTGCACGAACGCGTGAAGACCGACTGGACCCTCGCCGAAACCGGTGCCACCGGCCCGACGGGGAGCCGCTACGGTTATCCGCCGGGACATGCCTGTTTCGCAGTCGCGGGGCCCGGTGTCGAGCATGCGACGACACTCGAGACCGGTGTCGCCGACCGCGTCGCCAACATGCAGGCTTTCGCGGCGGCGGCGCTGGATTTCCTGGCGGAGCAGGTGTCAAGGCGCTGAGCACTGCGGCCCGTGGTTACAATCCGGCCATGAGCGCCATTCCGGAATTCGCGAGCACCGTCCACGAGGTTGCCGACGCGGCCGAGGCCAACGAGCTCTACCAGCGCAATGGCTGGACCGACGGCCTGCCGATCGTGCCGCCGACCGAGGCGGCCGTCGCGCGGTTTCTCGACGCCGCGCAACTCTTGCCGGAGACGGTGATCGGCATCGAGCCGGTGCGTCGCCGCAGCCTTACCGCAGAAAAGGTCGCGATTGCCGCAGTGATGGCGGGCTGCCTGCCCGAATACCTGCCGGTGGTGGTCGCCGTGGTGAAGGCAATGTGCCAGCCGGAGTATGCGCTGCACGGCAGCACCGCGAGCACCGGTGGCAGCGCGCCCTTCATCGTGGTCAACGGCTCCGTGCGCAGGGCGATCGGCATGAACGCGACGCACAATGTGCTGGCGAATGCCAGCCGCGCCAATGCCACCATCGGCCGCAGCATCCGCCTGATCCTGCTCAACGTGCTGGGCGGCATTCCGGGTCAGCTCGATCGCTCGACGCTGGGGCACCCCGGCAAGTTCACCTTCTGCATCGCCGAAGACGAGGAGGATTCGCCCTGGCTGCCGCTGTCGGTTGAACGCGGCGTGCCGGCGGGCATGTCCGCGGTGACCGCGCTGCAGGTGGAGTCGCCGCTGCAGATCATGAACGAGTGGACGCATGACCCGCGCGAGATCTGTGACACCTACGCCGCGGCGATGCGCAGCAACATGCTGCTGTATTCGATCTGGGAGGGTAATTACGCGGTCGTGATCCCGAAGCAGCATCGCGAGATTTTTTCGGCGGCGGGCTGGAGCAAGCGGAACATCCGCGAGTACGTGTACGAGAAGGCGCGGGTGAGGCGCGGCGAGTGGCGCGGCGTCGGCAAGGCCGCGGTGGCGGGGCGCAAGGACGAGGACAAGGTCTACTGTGCGCTGCGTTCGCCGGATGACCTGCTGGTGGTCGCGGCCGGCGGGCCCGCGGGTGGTTTTGCCGCGATCCTGCCGCCGTGGTACGGGAAAAAATCGCTGGCGGTGACGATGGCCATCGGTGCGTGAAGCTTGTAATAAACGACGGCCGCGGTAACCCCTCACCCCAACCCACTGCTTCGTTTCAAGTGTTTCGCTGTCCCCGCAAGCTGCAAGGAGGAAACCATGACGCTCAGAGTTCTTGATCCCACGCAGTCCGCACACGGCGAAGCGCCGCGCCTCGCGCCGCCGCTGGCGTCCCTCGAAGGCGCGGTGGTTGGCATGATCGACAACGCCAAGATCGGCACCGGGCGCCTGTTCGATTTCATCGAGGACATCCTGAAAAAGGAATATCGCGTGCGCGAGTGCATCCGTCGCCGCAAGCCTGATGCCTCGCGCCCGGTGCCGCAACCGATGCTGATGGAGCTGCGCGGCGCGGATGCGATCCTTGCCGCCACCGGCGACTGAGGCAGTTGCTCGTCGTGCAGTCTGCACGACGCCATCGAGGCCGAACGGCTCGGGATTCCCGCGGTTGCGATCATGACCGACCGCTTCGTCGCCACCGCGAAGGCAGTGGCCGGCGTCAACGGCCTGAAGGATTACCCCTTCGCGGTGATCGCGCATCCGGTTGCCAACAACGATGACACGGTGCTGCGCGAGAAGGCGCGCATCGCGGTGGATGCGATCGTGCCGATGCTGATGCGGCGGGAGAACTGAGCGACGGACAAAACAAAAAGGGCGGACCGCGGTCCGCCCTGGCCGGCCGGAAGCAGGCTTACTCGGCCTTGATGCCGGCCTCCTTGATCACCCTGGCGTACTTGGTGTTTTCGGATTTGATGAAGGCGGCGAATTCCTTCGGCGTGTTGCCGACTGGAATGGCGCCCTGCTTGACCAGCGCGGCCTTCATGTCGGCCGAGTGCGTGGCCTTGACGGTTTCGGCGGCGAGTTTTTCCAGCACCTTCGGCGGCAGGCCGGCAGGGGCGACCAGGCCGTACCAGGCCACTGACTCGTAGCCGGGCACGCCCGATTCCGCCACCGTCGGCACTTCGGGCGCAACGTCGAGGCGTTTGGTGGTGCTCACCGCGAGTGCGCGCACTCTGCCGGACTTCGCATGCGGCAGCACCGTCAGCGCGGTGGTCATGGTCATGTCGACATGGCCGGCGACGACGTCGAGCAGGCCCTGGTTGCCCCCCTTGTACGGGATGTGGTTCATCTTGACCTTGGCCATGTGGGTGAGCAGTTCGGTGGCGAGGTGCTGCGAGGAGCCGATGCCGCCGGTGGCGTAGTTCACGGGCTTCGGTCCCTTTGCCAGCGCGATCAGCTCGTGGATGTTGTTCGCCTTGACCGATGGATGCACGGCGATCATCTGCGGCAGGATCGCGGTCAGGCTCACCGCGGTGAATGCCTTGTCGGCGTCGTAGGGCAGGTTCTTCTGCAGCAGCGGATTGATGGCGTGGCCGATGGCGACGAACATCAGCGTGTGGCCGTCGGGGCTCGACTTCGCCGCGATGTCGGCGGCGACCACGCCATTGGCGCCGGGCCGGTTGTCGGCGACGACCTGCTGGCCCCAAGCCTCGGTCAGTTTCTGGCCGATCATGCGCGCGAGGATGTCGGTGGAGCCGCCGGGCGTGAACGGAACGATGATGCGGATCGGCTTGTCCGGGTAGCTGTTGGCGGATGCGGGCGGCGCGCCGGCCAGCGCAAGCAGCGCGGCGGCGGTGATGGCGGTTCTGTTCACGGATTTCCTCCTCGTTCATTCAATATTTTTCGTTCAACAGGGACGTTCAGGCGGCGGTGACGTAGCCCGAGGGCGTGCCGAGCACGGTGGTGCGTTCCATGTGCCGGAGCTGGGTCTCGTCGAAATCACCGAGCGCCTGGTGCAGCGTGCAGCGATTGTCCCAGATCAGCAGGTCGTTTTCACGCCACATCTGGCGGTAGACGAACTCGGGTTTCGTCGCGTGCCTGTTCAGGTAGTCGATCAGCGGCTTGCTCTCCTCTTCGGTCATGCTCTCGAAGCGCTTGACCTTCTCGCCGAGGTAGAGCGCCTTGCGGCCGGTTTCCGGGTGCACGCGGACGACCGGCTGGGCAATCGGCGGATTGAGTTTCATGACTTCGTTGCGTCTCGCCTCGCCGGCCTCGGCGACGTTGATCTTGCGCGTGCCGGACAGGTGGATGCCGTGCAGGTCCGCGATCAGCTTCTTCATGCCTTCGGACAGCGCGTCGTAGGCCATGGTCATGTTGGCGAACAGCGTGTCGCCGCCGACTTCCGGCAGGTTGTGGCAGCGCAGCAGCGAGCCCAGCGCCGGCTGCGTGGTGTACGACATGTCGGTGTGCCAGGAGCGGCCGGTGTAGCGCGACTCCGACGGCGTGCCGTCGGCATTGGGCCGGTTGGTGACCAGCAGCAGCTCGGGGTAGTCCGGATGGCGGTCGCGCGGCAGCGACTTGTGGTCGTCGAGCTCGCCGAAACGGCGGCTGAACTCGATGTGCTGTTCGCGGCTGATGTTCTGGTTGCGGAACAGCAGGATGCCGTGCTGCAGGAAGGCGCCGTAGATTTCGCCGAAGGTGCTTTCGCTCATCGGCTGGGTCAGGTCGACGTCGCAGACTTCGGCGCCCAGCGCGTTGGACAGGCGGCGCAGTTTCAGGGTCATGACGGGGTTCCTCCAGAATGCGGGACCGCCGCAGGGTACACGCGGCGGGCTATTCCATAAAATAAATTGTTATCATTCATGTATATATTTCAGGTTATACCTTGAGGACGCCGCCGGCATGACCCTGCAGCAGTTGCGCTGCCTTTGTGAAGTGGTCGACCGCGACTACAGCGTGTCGCGGGCCGCGGCCGCGCTGCACACCTCGCAGCCCGCCGTGAGCAAGCTGGTCAAGCAACTCGAACAGCAGATGGGGGCGGAGTTGTTCGTGCGCGCGCGTGGTCGCATCGCCGGGCTCACCGAAATCGGCCGCGACGTGCACGAACTGGCGCGGCGCATGCTGCGCGACGCGGCGGCGCTGAACGACCTCGCCGCGGAGCGCGCGCGCGAAACCAGCGGCGTGCTGCGCATCGGCACCACCCATCTGCACGCGCGCTACGCGCTGCTCGACGTGATCACCGCGTTCACCCGCGCCTATCCCGACGTGCACCTAGACCTGACCCAAGGCAATCCCGACGAGATCATGGCCTGGGTCGCGGCGGGCACCGTGCAGCTCGGGGTCAGCACGCTGCCGGAAACGGTGCCGCCGAGCGTGCTGACGCTGCCGGCCTATGTCATCGAGCGCTGCATCATCACACCGCTGAAGCACCCGCTGCTGAAGGCGAAGCGGCTGACGCTGCGCGAGATCGCGAAATACCCGCTGATCACCTACGACCGCGTGTTCAACTCCGGCAGCGTCGTGTTCGGCGCGTTCGAAAAACAGGGCCTGCAGCCGCGGGTGGCGATGAAAGCGACCGACGCCAACGTGATCAAGGCCTATGTTGCTGCCGGCCTGGGCATCTCGGTGTTCCAGAAAATGGCGCACGAGCCGGCCGAGGACCGGCGGCTGGCGGTCCTCGATCCCGGCGCGCTGTTTCCCGCCTCGCAGGCTTTCATCAGCCTGCGCCGCGGCCAGTACCTGCGCGGGTATGCCTACGATTTCATCGCGCGGGTCGCGCCGAAATGGAGCCGCGCCGCGGTGGACCGCGAATTGAAGGCCAGTTGAGCGCGGTGTGGACTGCGCGCTGCAAAATGTGCGGCGCCGTGCGATCCTCGCGTGATCACGGGAACAGGGGGCCGCAACCATGAGTGAACCGCAACTGACAGGAAAAATCGCGCGCGAGCGCATCGTCATGCTCGACATCCCGCGGCCGGACAGGGCCGTCATCGAAGCATTCCTCGCGCTGACCGACCTCGCCGGCACGGTGTCGGACGCGATGGACGAACTGGGCATCCACGGCGCGATCCCGGCGGCGAAGCTGCAGCCGATGCTGCCGGGCGCGCGCATGGTCGGGCCGGTGACGACCGTGCGCAACATCATGCAGGCGGTGCCTCCGACGCTGGGCGCGCAGGCGCGCCGGTCGGGGCAGGCCGACATCGAGGCGCACAACCTCGCGAAACCCGGCGACGTGCTGGTGATCGAGGGCGTCGAGCACATCTCCAGCCTCGGCGGCAACTCGGCGAACGTCGGCAAGCGCCAAGGCGAGGCCGGCGCCATCGTCGACGGCGCGACGCGCGACGTCGCCACCGCGCGGAGCATCGGCTACCCGATCTGGGCGCGCGGCGTGAGCCTGATCACCGGCAAATGGCGCGTCGAGACCGTCGCGATCAATGGCCCGGTGCAGATCTGCGGCGTGCCGGTGAACGCCGGCGATCTCGCGGTGGCCGACGACAACGGTGTCTGTTTCATTCTGCGCGCGCGCATCGCCGAGGTGCTGGCGCGCGCGCAGGCGCTGTCGGCGGGCGAGGAGGAGCGCAATCGCGATGTCGCCGCCGGCATGGGCGTGGTCGAGGTTGCGAACAAGGCGTATTTCAGGAAAATCGGCGGTTGAGCGGCTGCATTTGCCCGCCGCACGGTTGACAGTCCCGGCACCTCCCACAATAATGAGAACAATTCTCAAATAGCCAGCCGGGTCCCCTCCTCCCCCAGCCAGCCACTGATCCGGTGCCGGGCCTTCCGGCGCCATGCGCGCGGGGTGGCACGGTTGAACATCAAGGATATCGGCGACGAACTGGTTGCGGCCTATGCCGAACTGCGGCGTTTCCTCGTCCATCGCCTGCGCAACGTCGACGATGCCGCCGATGTCGCGCAGGCGAGCTTCGAGCGCGTTTATGCCTGCGCGCTGTCCGGCACCGTCGCCACCCCGCGCGCCCTGCTGTTCCATACCGCACGCACGCTGTGCATTGACCGCGGACGCCATCGCCAGGTCGAGGCGCGCGCGCTGGAGGCGTTGCATGCGGCGGCACCGGTGACCGCGCCATCGGTGGAGCGCGTGGTCGCCGACCGCCAGGCGCTGGCGCGCATCACCTCGCGCCTGCAGCGCCTGCCGGAAAAACGCCGCGATGCCTTCGTGCTGGTACGCGTCTACGGCTGCACCCATGCCGAAGCGGCGGCACAACTCGGGCTGTCGGTGGCCGCCATCGAGAAACACGTGGTGCGAGCGACGCTCGACTGCGCCGATCTGTTCCTGGCCCTGCAAAACGACGGAGCGTTTGCGCATGCCGGCTGACGCCGTCGAACGGGCGCTGACGCTGATCGCGCGCATGCACGGCGGCGACGGCGCGCGTGCCGGACAGGCCCGCGACGAACTCGCGGCCTGGCGCCGCGCCGCGCCGGAAAACGAAATGGCTTTCCACGAGGCCGACCGGCGCTGGAAGGCGATCGGCGGCCTGGCGCCGGATCTGCGCGGCGTCCTGCCCGAACCGCGCAAGGCGCGGCGGACAGGCCAGGTGGCGTCCAAGGCGGGGCTGGTGCTGGGCCTGCTGCTCGCGATCGGCCTGCTGCTGCGCGGCTATCTTGCGCTGCCGCTGTACGAACGGGAACTGATGACCGCGGTCGCGCAGACCGCGGGTCTCGAACTGCCCGACGGGTCCAGGCTCTCGCTGGATGCACGCACCCGCCTGCAGGTTGTGTTTTTCCTCGGCAGCCGCAGCGTGCGCCTCGGCAGCGGGGAAGCCTATTTCGACGTGGCGGCGGATGCCGCGCGGCCGTTCATCGTGGACACGCGGCAGGGCCGCGTGTCGGTGCTGGGCACGGCGTTCACGGTCCGCGATCGCGGCGGTGCGGTCACCGTGAGCGTGAAGCGCGGCCGTGTCGCGGTGGCGCCGTCAGGCGCCGCGGCGAAACCGGTGGAATTGACCGCCGGCCAGCGGGTGATCATCGCGGACGGACAGGCCGGCGAACCGGAGCCTGCGCTGGCGCAGGCCGCGCCTTGGCGTTCCGGCTGGCTGGTGTTCGACGACATACCGCTGGCCGAGGCGCTGCAGTCGATCAACGCCTATCGTCGGGCCCCGGTGAGCCTTGCCGACGCACGGGCCGGCGCGGAGCGCCTGACCGGCAGTTTCCGCATCCGCGATCCCGAGGCGGTTCTCGACCTGCTGCCGAAGGTGCTGCCGGTCGAAGTGCGCCGTGCCGGGGACGGCACCGCCGCCGTGATGTCGCGGCGCCCGTAAAAAAACTGTCCGGTTTTTTTCTTCCCGTCCGTCTTCTACCCGGGGCGCCGGCTGCGGGCCGGTGCCATCGACACGAAACCACAGGGAGAATCCAATGCTGCGCGTCCGTTTTGCCGCGCTGGTCTGCGCCTTGCTTTTTGCGCTGATCCAGGCGCCGGCGCTTGCCCAGACCGCGATCGAGGTCGATCTGCCCGCCCAGCCGCTGGGCCAGGCACTGAATGCGCTGGCGCAGAAGGCCGGCGTTCAGATCGCCGCGCCGGCGGCGCTCGTCGCCGGGCGGCAGGCGCCGCCGCTGAAGGGCAGCTTCACCGCGCGCGAGGCGCTGTCGCGGCTGCTTGCCGGCAGCGGGCTCGAGGCGCGCCAGGAAAACGCCGGCTTCGTCGTGCAGCGTGTCCAGGCGCCGGCCGCCGAGCAGCGACTGCCGGAAGTCCGCGTCGTGGGGGCGGGCGAGACCGGCCTGCAGGCGAAGACCGCGTCGACTCTCGGCCCACTGGGCTCGGCGGCCCTGCTCGACACGCCGTACAGCGTCAGCGTGATCACGCAGGAACTGATCCGCAACGAAAACCCGACCCGGCTCACCGAGGCGCTGCGCTACGTGCCCGGCGTGGTCAACAGCCAGCCCGGCGGCAGCTATTACGACCAGGTTATGGTCCGTGGCTACGATGTCAGCGCGTTCTCGAACTACCGCAAGAACAACCTGCCGCTGCTGATTCGCGGCGACACCGCCTTCGAGAACATCGAGCGGCTCGAACTCTACAAGGGGCCGTCGGCGATGTTCTACGGCTTCAACTCGCCGGGCGGCATCATCAACTACATCACCAAGCGGCCTCCGGAGTCGGGGCGGGTCGTGAGCGTCCAGGCCGGGGTCAACGGCTTCGGCGGCTCGCGCGTCGCCGTGGACGTCGGCGGGCGCATCGGTGCCGAGGGGCAACTGGGCCTGCGCGTCAATGCCGGTTACGAGGACATCGCCAACCACATCCGCGATTTCTCCGGGCGGCGCGACGTCGAGAGCCTCGCGCTCGACTGGCGCATCGGCCGCGACACGCTGTTGCAGCTCGATTACGACCAGCAGTACAAGCGCACCCACATCCAGCCGGGCATCACGGCGATTAACGCCGCACAGATTCCGTCGGAAATCGATCCGCGCAAGTTCCTGGGACAGCCCTGGACCTATCACGTGTCGGATTCGCGCAACCTGATGCTGCAGCTGACCCATGCCTTCAACGCCGACTGGTCGATCCGCGTCGCCGGCAACCAGCTCAACCTCGACCGTCCCTACAAGTACTCGAACATCCAGCTCAACGACAAGGTGACCGGCGACGGGCTGGCCTTCTTCGGCATCTACGACCAGTACTACGATACCTGGTCCGGACAACTGCAGGTCGAAGGCAGGGTGCGGGCCGGCGCGGTTACCCACGAACTGATCATCGGTCATGCGCCGCAGCGCTACGTCTATGACGAATTCCGGGCTTTCCCCGGCGGCGCGGTGTTCAACATTTACAGCCCGACGTTGATCGCCGAACCCTTTGCGGCCTTCGGCGGCCTGCGGCGCTCGACGGTCACCAACCGTTCGAGCTACGTCGTGGACCGCATCACGCTGTCGGAACGCTGGCAGGCCATCGCCGGCGTGCGCCACAACGATTTCAGGCAAACCCAGATCGGGCAGCCGACCTACGAAAAAAGCAGCAACACGCCGACGCTGGCGCTGGTCTACAAGCCGGTGCCCTGGGCCTCGGTGTACGGCAGCTACATGGAAGGCCTGGAGCGCGGCGGCGTCGCGCCGGTGGTCGCGGCCAACGCCGGAGAGCTGATGCCGCCGCTCGAAAGCCGGCAGTACGAGGCCGGCGTCAAGGCCGAACTGGCGCGCGGGCTGAGCCTGTCGGCCGCGCTGTTCGAGATCAGCAAGCCGTCCGAATACAGCAATGCCGCGAACGTCTATGTGCAGGACGGCGAGCAGGTCAACAAGGGCGCCGAATTCAGCGTCGCGGGACAGCTGACCCGCAACCTGTCGCTGTACGGCGGCGCCACGCTGGTCGATGCGAAGCTCAGGGAAACCGGCAACGCGCTGCTCAACGGCAAGCGGGCGTCCGGCGTGCCGCGGCAGGCGCTGAGCCTGTACGCCGACTACCGGCTGCCCGGACTGCCGGGCTGGAGCGTCAACGGTGGCGTGGTGCACATCGGCCGGCGCCCGATTTTCGCCGACAACAGCGGCCACGCCCCGGCGTACACGCTGCTCAACGCCGGTGTCCGCTACGAATTCCGGGTCGGCGGCACGCGCAGCCGGATCATACTCAACATCGACAATCTGACCGACGAGTTTTACTGGGATTCGGTCGACTCCTTCGGCACGCTGACGGCCGGCGTGCCGCGCACGGTGCGGATTGCGGCGCAGTTCGATTTTTAAGCGGTCGCTATGGGTGAAGTTGCACCGCTGGGCGGGGCTGTTCATGGCCCTGTTCCTGGTGGTGGCCGGCCTCACCGGTTCGATCATCGTTTTCCAGGACGAGCTGGACCGCTGGCTGAATCCGCGGCTGCTGGTGGTCGAGCCGCGCGGCGAGCCGTTGCCGCCGGCGGTGCTGCGCGGCATCGCCCAGCGGTATTCCGCGGATGCCGAAGTCGGCCAGATTCCGCTGCGCCGCGCGCCGGATGCCAGCGCGGTGTTCTGGATGTCGCCGCGCGTCGATCCCGCCAGCGGCGAGCGGCGCAACCCCGGATTCACCGCGCTCTATCTCGATCCGTACAGCGGGGCGGTGCTGGGCACGCGCAATTTCGGCACGCAATGGTTCGACCGCGAGCACATCCTCGCTTTCATCTACGAGCTGCACTACACGCTGGCGCTGCCCGAGCCCTGGGGGCGCTGGCTGTTCGGCTTCGTCGCGCTGCTGTGGGTGCTCGACTGCCTGAACGGGTTTTACCTGACGCTGCCCCGGCGGCGGCGCAATTTTTTCAGCGGATGGAAACCCGCCTGGCTGGTCCGCTTCTCGCGCTCGCCGATCCGCATCAATTTCGACCTGCACCGCGCCGCGGCGCTGTGGACCTGGGTCATGCTGCTGGTGCTGGCGGTGTCGAGCGTGCAACTGAACCTCTACCGGGAACTGTTCGGACCGCTGTTCACCTCGTTTTTCCCGGTGAGCGACGTGCGCGGGCAACTGGCCGCGGTGCCGCGGCCGCCGCGCGGCTATGCGCCGGTCGGCTGGGACGAGGCGCTGGAGCGCGCGCGCGGGCTGATGGCGGCGCATGCGCGGCAGAACGGATTCGCGGTGGCCGAGGAGACCAGCCTCGGCCTGAGCCGCCAGCGCGGCATCTATGCCTATCGCGTGCGCAGCACGCTCGACATCGACGACCGCTACGGCCGGACCCAGATCTATTTCAGCGCCGTGGACGGCCGCGAGCTCGTGTTCGAGCACCCGCGCCTGACCCGCGGCGACCTGATCCTGCGCTGGATGACGATGCTGCATTTCGGCCATGTCTGGGGCATGCCGTTCCGGCTGTTTGTCTGCGCGATGGGACTGGTCGTGACGCTGCTGTCCGTCACCGGCGTGATCATCTGGCTGAAGAAGCGCCGCGCCCGGGCGCATGCCGCCCTCGCCCTGCGCTGACCCCGCCGGACCGGCGTGATGACAGGGCGGCATCGCCGCCGGTAACATCGGCGGCGATGCACAGTCCGGAAATTCTTCCTTCCGGCGCCGCTTGCGGCGCCGAATTGCGCGGCGTCGATCCTGCCGCGCCCGGCCCGGTCATGGCGGCGGCGCTGCTGCAGGCGGTGGCCGAGCATCTCGCGGTGGTGGTGCGCGGCCGGCCGGTGTCCGCCGCGCAACTGCTCGAACTGGCCCGGATGCTCGGCACGCCGGAGGGGCAGGGCCTCGGCGTACTGACCGGCGAGGCATCCGGCGCGTCCGCGGGCCAACTGGTGGCGTCGAGCGCTGCGGCGCCGGCGCGTCCGACCGGCAGCCTCGGCGGCGATGCCGGCGTCTGGCAATCGGATCTCGCCTACCGGATGCGGCCCTGTTCGATCGCGTTGCTGCACGCGCGGGTGCTGCCGGCCGGCGGCGGGCGTGTCGCGGTCGCCAACCAGTACCGCGCCTGGGAGACGTTGCCCGAGGATCTGCGCGCGCAGGTCGAAGGCCGCACGCTGCTGCACGACGAGAGCCTCGACAACGAGGGACGGCTGCGAGAGGGCCATGCCGCGATCGCCGACCCGCGCGAGTGCACCGGCGCGCAGCACCGCATCGTGCGCACCCATCCCGAAACCCGGCGCAGGGCGCTGTACCTCGGCCGCCGGCGCAATGCCTGGATCGTCGGCCTGCCGCTGGAACAAAGCGAGACGTTGCTCGACCGCCTGTGGGCGCATGCGACGCAGCCGGCGTTCGTCTGGGAGCACGACTGGCAGCCCGGCGACACGCTGGTCTGGGACAACCGCTGCGTGCTGTATCGCCACGATGTGGCCGCGGCGCCGGGCCGCGAGATGCTGCGCGTGCAGTTGCGCGGCGAGCCGCCGCGCTGAGCGACCGCGCCGAGTGACTGCACCGGGCGGCCGCGCCGGGCGCCAAAACCGTTTATCCTTCCGCTTCCCGCTCAATTCTTCAATCCATCACTATCACGCACGAGGGAATCGCCATGTCGTATCCGAACACGCTGCTCTATATCAACGGCCAGTGGTGCGCGGCGGCTTCGGGCCGCACGCTGCCGGTAGTCAACCCGGCCAACCACCAGCAGATCGGCACCGTTGCCTATGCCGAAAAGGCCGACCTCGACCGCGCGCTGGAAGCTGCGGAGCAGGGTTTCAGGGCCTGGCGCAAGGTGTCGGCCTTCGAGCGCTGCAAGATCATGCGCAAGGCCGCGGACATTTTCCGCGAGCGTGCCGACACCGTGGCGACGTACATGACCTTCGAGCAGGGCAAGCCGGTCGGCGAGGCGAAGCTGGAGGCGCTGGCCGGCGCCGACATCATCGACTGGTTCGCCGAAGAGGGGCGCCGCGCCTATGGCCGCGTGATCCCGGCGCGCGCCGAAGGCGTCTATCAGCTCGTCGTGAAGGAGCCGGTCGGCCCGGTGGCGGCCTTCACGCCGTGGAATTTCCCGATCAACCAGGCCGTGCGCAAGCTGTCGGCGGCGCTGTGCACCGGCTGCTCGGTGATCCTGAAGGCGCCGGAAGAGACGCCGGCTTCGCCCGCGGAACTGGTGCGCGCCTTCGCCGACGCCGGCGTGCCGGCGGGCGTGATCAACCTGGTCTACGGCAGCCCGGCGGAGATTTCGAGCTATCTGATCCCGCATCCGGTGATCCGCAAGATGACCTTCACCGGCTCGACGCCGGTCGGCAAGCAGCTCGCCGCGCTCGCGGGCCAGCACATGAAGCGCGCGACGATGGAACTCGGCGGCCACGCGCCGGTGATCATTTTCGACGACGCCGACGTCGAGGTCGCAGCGAAGACGATGACCTTCATGAAGTACCGCAACGCCGGCCAGGTCTGCGTGTCGCCGACGCGTTTCCTGGTGCAGGAGGGCGTCTACAAGCAGTTCGTCGAGAAGTTCACCGCAGGCGCGAAGGCGATCAAGGTCGGCGACGGCTTCGACAAGGACACGAAAATGGCGACGCTCGCCAACCCGCGCCGGCAGAGCGCGATGGTGGCTAATGTCGAGGATGCGAAAAAACACGGCGGCAAGCTGCAGACCGGCGGTTATCCGATCGGCGAGAAGGGCAACTTCTTCGAGCCGACGGTGATCACCGAACTGTCGACCGACGCGATGGCGATGAACACCGAGCCCTTCGGCCCGCTGGCGATCATCAATCCGTTCAAGACCTTCGACGACGCGGTCGCGGAAGCGAACCGCCTGCCGTACGGGCTGGCCGCCTATGCGTGGACGAAATCGGCCAAGACCGCGACGGCGATTGCCGCCCAGGTCGAGACCGGCATGATGACCATCAACCACCTCGGTTTCGCGCTGCCCGAAGTGCCGTTCGGCG
>JAHCLD010000045.1 GCA_026125585.1 Burkholderiales bacterium | reverse complement strand
TGCCCGGGCGGCCAGTTGCATGAATTTGCCGGAGACCTCGTCATCGGTCATGGGATTCATGTAGTGTCCCCTGGGGTATTCGATCGACGATGACATCTTCTCCCCGCTGTCCATCTCGACCTCTATGCGGCACGGTATTTTTTCCGGGAATTGCCGCGTCATTTCAGGATCCTCGATTACGCGAATCTTGTCGGAGAGACCGTGAATTCCCTGGTCGCCGAGCCGGGCATCTGAAAAAATCGCGTCGCTGAAATCGCCGTCAATCAATACCGCGGCAATTATGTACGGGAGGCTGTGGTCCGCGGTTTCCCGGGTGGTCGGGTGCCATTTCTCGGGTTCTTCCCCGATTTCCTGCTGCGCAAATTTATATGTGAAGACCGTTATTTTCCGGATCCCTTCAAGGCCCGGCAATCTTTTGTGAAGCTCAATCGCGGCTGAGATGGGGGATTGCGAATGGTATTCGGAAAGAAAGAATTTCAGATTGGCCCGCGTGATCCGGAAAGGGCGGCCTTCCCCGGGGAATGGCGCGATCTCGAAATTCCCGGCGATGTGCCAGAGCCCGTGCACTCCCTCGATGGCCTTGTCCGGCCCGGTCAGCCCCTCGGCCGCCAGCAGCGCCGCAAATACGCCATTCCTGGAGGCGTTGCCTCCGGCGCAGCCTTTCCACATCGACAGCTTTCCCCGCCGCGTCACTTCGAGAGCCAGGTTCGGCGTGATGGACAGCGCGATGGCATTGGCCGTCTGTTCCGCGGTGAGCCCGAGCAGCTTGGCCACCCCGGCGGTGCTGGCAACCGCAATGTAGAAGACGTGGTCCCAGCCTTTCTCGCGCAGCCGGGCGGCCTTGTACAGATTGTGAAACACCTCGTATGCGGCGACCACGGCGGTGATAACCGCCCGCCCGTCGGCCCTGATGGCCGTCGCCACGGAAATGATTGCCGAAATCGCGTCGCTGGCGTGCCCGCCGCCTCCGGGGTAGCTGTCGTTCCCGTCCAGATACCGCATCATCACGCCGTTGGCGAAGGCTGCGAGTTCCGGCAGCGTCCTTGACCCGGTTCCCAGCACAAGAGCGCCGTTTTCCACCTCGGCGCGCAAGGCCATCTGCCGGGCTATCCGGCAGGGTTCGGCATGGAAGGCGCCGAGCCCGCATCCGATCG
This sequence comes from Burkholderiales bacterium, assembly GCA_026125585.1. Lineage (GTDB taxonomy): Bacteria > Pseudomonadota > Gammaproteobacteria > Burkholderiales > SG8-41. The sequence continues at coordinate 15,114 of JAHCLD010000045.1, read as the reverse complement.
TGTCGATGATCCTTCTTTTGCAGTCGTGGACGACGTGTTCCGGGAGCTGCCCGTACTCGAGCTGCACGATGAACCGGGTGATTCGATCAATGTTGTTATCCATGGCGGGAGGGGAGGGCGGTTAAAAACATCAATTGCTAATAAAGGGCGTGAAAAAAACAATGCATCAATAAGTCGTGCTGATGTGTGAGGGCGGCCGTGGCAGGCCGGGATTTTTACGGGGAATGCATAAAAATGGACGTTGACAATTGGTAATTCTGAAATGACACTATATTATATATGTCATTCCAAAGAGACATCATTTTTTGGATACGGAATGGCAAACACGCCTGCCTGCGCAGAGTGGACGCAGAGGCAATAGAGGAAAACCCATGCGTGCATATGGCTGTCTGATCGCTTTTTTCCTGATGACGAATTGCGTTGGCGCGGGCGCGCAGGGGTATCCCGAAAGGCCAATCAGGTTCGTGGTGCCTTTTGCCGCCGGAGGCGCCACGGATATCGTCACGCGCGCGCTCGGCCAGAAACTGGCGGCCTCGCTGGGGCAGTTCGTGATCATCGACAATCGTGGCGGCGCCGGCGGCGTCATTGGAACCGACATCGTCGCCAAGGCCCACCCCGATGGCTACACTTTTCTGATGGCGAGCGCTGCAAACGCCGCCAATGCGAGTCTCATAAAAAATCTGCCGCACGATTTCATCAGGGATCTGACGCCGATAACGCTGGTGGTCATGTCTCCCTACATGCTGGTCACGCATCCGTCGGTTGCGAAAACGGTTCCGGAGCTGATCGCCCTGGCGAAAAGCAAGCCGCGCCAGATCAATTACGCGTCTTCCGGAACCGGAAGCTCGCAGCATCTGACCAACGTGATGTTTGACCTGATGGCCGGGATAGAAACGGTGCATATTCCGTACAAAGGGGCGGGCGCCGTCTTTGCGGATCTGGTCAGCGGCCGGATTCAGATGTTTTTCTCGGCCATTCCCGGCGTCCTGCCCCATGTGAAGGCCGGGAAAGTCAATGCGCTGGCGGTTTCGAGCGCGACGCGGTCCATGGGATTCCCGCAGATTCCCACTGTCGCCGAGAGCGGGGTCCCGGGGTTCGACATGAGTGGATGGTACGGGGCGCTGGCGCCGCGAGGTGTTCCGGCGCCAGTCGTCGACAGAATCAACAAGGAAGCGGTCAAGGCGATCTCCTCTCCGGACATGAGGGAGCTTCTGATCGGGATGGGACTCAATCCGGTTGGCAACACACCGAAGGAGTACGCGGAATTCATCAGGAAGGAATTCGAAAAATACTCGAATCTCACCAAGCGCGCCCAACTGAAAATCGACTGACAGGGGCGGCGAATGAAACGGACTTTACTGCTGCCTTTGCTTGTCGCCGTCCTGCCATGGTGTGTTCCCGTCCATGCGCAGCCTTATCCGGCGAAGCCGATCCGGATGGTGATCCCCTATTCTCCGGGGCCCAGCACTTCCGACATTCTCGGACGCCTGCTGGCGGCGAAACTGTCTTCCGAGCTGGGCCAGCAGGTCATCGTCGACAACAGGCCGGGGGCCAACGGCATGATCGGTGCCGAGGCGGTGGCCCGCTCGGCGGGTGACGGCTACACGATCCTCTTCGGTGCCACCGGGCCCAACGCCATCAACGTGAGCCTGTACAGGAAGATCGCGTACGATCCCATCCGGGATTTCGCGCCGGTTTCACTCATCGCGGTCACGACATCCGTGCTGGTTCTGCATCCGTCGGTTCCCGCGGGGTCGGTCAAGGAGCTCGTTCGCCTCGCAAAATCCAGGCCCGGCATGCTGAAGTACGGATCGGCGGGCATAGGAGGCGTCAGCCATCTGGCGGGGGAGCTGTTCAACACGATGGTGGGCGTGAAGCTGATTCACGTGCCGTACCGCGGAATGGGGCCATCCGTGATCGATCTCCTCGGCGGGCACATCGACCTCATGTTCGCGACCATGCCCGGCACCATCCAGCACATCAGGCAGAAGAGGCTGAAGGCGATCGCCGTGGCATCGTCAAGGCGGTCCGACGTGCTGCCGCAGCTGCCGACGATATCGGAGTCGGGACTTGCCGGCTTCGAGGCGAGTTCGTTCTTCGGGATGTTCGCGCCTGCGAAAACGCCGCTGGAGATCGTGGGCATCCTGAACTCGAAATTCTCGAAAATAATCAAATCGAGCGACGTGCGCGATTCATTCCTTGCACAGGGCGCGGATCCCATGGCAATCACGCCGGAGCAATTTTCCGAATTCTTGCATTCCGAAGTGGCCAAATGGGCGAAGGTCATCAAGGAATCGGGAGCGACTGCGCAGTAATCCATGGATGTTTTTTTACCTCAGAATAAATGACAGGAATCCGACAGATGCTGGAAGGCAAGGTTGTAATCGTTACGGGGGCGGGCCGCGGCATCGGCGCCGCGATCGCGAGGCTGGCCGCCGCTGAAGGAGCGAAGGTCGTTGTCAACGACATCGGCGTTTCGCTTGACGGGTCGGGCGGGGATCGCACGCCGGCGCAGAGCGTGGTCGACGAAATTGCAAAGGCCGGCGGCCAGGCCGTGCCCAACTACGACAGCGTTGCCGAATTCGGCAGCGCCGCGAAGATCGTCCAGTGCGCGCTGGACAATTACGGCCGCATCGACGGCATCGTGAACAACGCCGGCATCCTGCGCGACGTGATCTTCCACAAGATGACCGAAGACGACTGGGATTCCGTCCACAACGTGATGCTGAAGGGCGCATTCAACGTCTCTCGTCATGCCGCGGATCATTTCAGGAAGCAGGAATCCGGTGCCTTCGTGCACATGACCTCGACCTCGGGCCTGATCGGCGGCATGGGCCAGGTCAACTACGGCGCCGCCAAGCTCGGCATGGTGGCGATGTCGAAGGCGATCGCGGTGGACATGTCGCGCTTCAACGTGCGCTCGAACTGCATCGGCCCCGTGGCATGGACGCGCATGACGGAATCCATTCCGCCCAAGGATCCTGCGGCGGCTGCCCGCATCGAGCAGAGAAAGCAGGTCACGCCGGAGCACAATGCGCCGCTTGCGGTTTTTCTGCTGAGCGATGCCGCCAAGGGCGTCAATGCGCAGGTGTTCGCGACGCGCAAGAACGAGATATTCCTGATGAGCCAGTCGCGTCCGCTGCGCGGCATCCACCGCGCCGACGGCTGGACGCCGGCGCGCTGCGCCGAGCACATGTATCCGGCGCTGAAGAGCGGGTTCTACCCGCCGACCGAGCGCACCGCGGACGTGTTTCCGTGGGATTCCATCTGATCGTGTTTTCCGGCGGGATTTGACGGGCGGGCGCGCGCGCCGCGCCGCCTGCCGCTGCGGCAGTTTAACCGGCCGTGGTGGTCCCGGCGGACTGTGCGTTTCCGGGCGCCGGTTGCCTGGCGAACACGTTGACCAGGTTCGCGGCGAGGATCAGCGCGGCGCCGATGGCGAGATACCAGTCCGCCGGCTCGTGGTAGACCCAGAACCCGATCAGCGTGATCAGCGGCAGGCGCAGGAAATCCAGGGTGACCACCACGGTGGCGTCGGCCAGCGCCAGCGCGCGCACCATGCACCAGTGCGCCGCCAGTCCGGCGCAGCCGACCAGCAGCAGCCAGGGCGCATGCCGGGCTTCCAGCGGCGCCCACTGGAACAGCGCCGGGACCAGGCCCAGTGGCAGTTGCAGCGCCGACATCCAGAACAGGATGGCCAGCATCGGCTCATGTGCAGTGAGCTTCTTGGTCATCGTGTGCGCGAGGCCGAAGGATATCGCGCCCGCCAGCATGACCAGCGCCGCCGGATGGACGATGGCAGCGCCCGGCCGCAGGATCACCAGCACGCCGGCAAGCCCGCAGGCGATCGCGATCACGCGGGGCGCGGTGATGCGCTCGCCCAGCAGCAGCGCGGCGAACACCGCCGTCCAGACCGGCACCGTGAATTCGATGGCGAACACGGTCGCCAGCGGAATCGCCGCGATGGCATGAAACCAGCCGAACTGGCCGCCGTAGTGCGCCAGGTTGCGCAGCGCGTGCAGCTTCAGGTGAGCGGTGCCGAGTTGCGACCAGCCGCTTTTTTGCAGCAGGGCCGAGACGATGGCTAGGCCGATCAGGCTGCGGAGGGCGAGGAGCTGGAAGGTGCCGAGGTCGGCGGAGAGTTCACGCGCGGCGACGGCCATGCCGGTGAACAGGACCAGCGCGCCGGTCATCCAGGCGATGGCGGCCGGGAGGGCGGGGGCGGCCGGGGACAATGCGGTGATGAAAATGTTTTTTAAATTTGGTATTTGCCGCTAGTTGACCTTTGCCCCCGAAACCTGCACCACCTTCGCCCACAGCTTCGCTTCTTTCTCGATCAGTTTCCCGAACTGCTCCGACGTTCCGCCCACCGGATCGGTGCCCAACTGCTTCAGCCGCGCTGCCGTCGCCGGCGTGTTCATGGCTTTCACTGCCGCGCCGTGCAGCGCGGCGATGACCGGTTTCGGCGTCTTCGCCGGCGCGAGGATGCCGTACCAGACGTCGGTGGCGTAGCCGGGCACGGTCTCGCCGATGGTCGGGATGTCCGGCGCGACCTGCGAGCGCTTGCTGCTGGTCAGGCCCAGCGGACGCAGCTTGCCATCCTTGATCAGCGGCAGCACCGGCAGCAGGCCGTCCATTGCGAGCTGCACCTGGCCGCCGATGGTGTCCATGCGCGCCGGGGTGCTGCCCTTGTACGGCACGTGCACGATGTCCACGCCAGCCATGGATTTGAACAGTTCCATGTTCAGGTGCGTCGCCGAGCCGGTGCCGGCCGAGCCGTAGGAGAGCTTGCCCGGTGTCTTTTTCGCGAGATCGATCAGTTCCTTCAGGTTCTTTGCCGGCAGCGAAGGGTGGGCGACGATGATCTGGTAGGTGTTGGCGATGTGGATGACCGCTGTGAAATCCTTGATCGGGTCGTAGGTTTTGCGCGAGTAGAGCGCCGGGTTGATGACGTGCGAGGGGCTGACGTTGATCAGCGTGTAGCCGTCGGGCGCGGCGCTGGCCACGGTTTCGGTGCCGATCAGCCCGCCGGCGCCGGGACGGTTGTCGATGACGATGCTGGTGCCGAGCTGGCGGCCCATTTCCTCGCCGACGGTGCGTGCCAATGTGTCGCCGGTACCGCCGGGAGCGAGCGGCACGACCATGCGGATGACCTTGCTGGGGAATGGTTCTGCGGCCTGCGCGGCGGTGGCGGCGAGGAGGGCGGCGGCGATGAGGCTGAGCGCGGGTTTCAAGGGCGGGTTGTCCTGTTTGTGGTCGGGTTTGTGCCTGGTGATGCGGCGACGGTCATTTCAGGGGTTTCAGGCTGCCGCAGTCGGCATTGAGCCATTTGCCCCGGGCTTCCATCGTCATCCGCTCGTTCTTGCCTTTCTGGGTGACGTTCATTTTCATCGTGTAGGACTCGGGATTGTGCACGGTGACCTCGCCCTCGCCGGTGGAGGGCGGGTTGCCGCAGGTGAAGCGGAATTTCGTGGTGTTGCCGCTGCGCTGCATCTGTTCCTGCTTGCAGTCGCTTTGCGCGGCCGGGGCCTCGTTGCGCGCGGCCATTTCCCTGGTCACGCAGATGCGGCTCGACATGCCGCCGCCTTGGCCCGGGGCCATGCTGACACCCTGCTGGGCCATCATTTTTTCCATCTGCTTGCGCTGCTCCGGCGGCATGCTCGCCATCGCTTTCTGCATCTGTTCCTGCGCCGCGGCCATCTTGGCGCCCATGTCGCCGCTGCCGCCCATCTTGTTGGTGATTTCCCACAGGCCGGGTTTCATGGTCTGCGCGGCGGCCGGCGCGGCGGCAAAGATGGCGCAGGCGGCGGCAAGGGCGAGGGTGCGGTTCAGGCGGAAGTCATGCATGGCGGTTCCTGTCTCTTGTTCATGAGGGGTGACCGTCGCATTCTAGCCCCGAACCGCGGTGGACCAAACCCTTGCGGAACCGCGCCGTGGACTGCGCGCGCCGTGGTGCGGATTTCCGCGTTATCCTCCGGCCACGGGCGCGTGATCCGCCGCGCACGACAACAACAACGCATTCCAAGGAGCGAGCCATGGCCCAGGCTGCGACGATTGCCGTCGAACAGAATGTCCCCGAACTGAACTACCGCGTCGTGCCCGACATCTTTACCCTGCCCGAGGGCATGAACTTCGGGCCCTGCTCGGCGGTGGCGGTGCGCGCCGACGGCAACATCCTCGTCTTCAACCGCAGTGAACATGCACTGATGGAGTTCAACCCCGGGGGCATGTACCTGAGGACGATGTGCCGCGGGCTGTTCGACAACCCGCACGGCCTCAAGCTCGACCCGCAGGGCAACATCTGGGCCACCGACACCGCGGCGCACATCGTCGTGAAAATGAGCCCGGAAGGCCGTATCCGGATGGTGCTGGGCGTGAAGGGGCGCGCCACCGACTGGCACCAGGCCGGGCACCTGCGCTGCTTCAACGAGCCGAACGACATTGCCTTCGGGCCGAAGGGCGAGGTCTACGTGACCCAGGGCCACGGCAAGGGCGAGTCGCGGGTGCTGAAGTTCGACGCCGACGGCGGCTTCCTGGCGACCTGGGGCGGCGAGGGCAAGGAGGCCGGCCTGTTCAACCAGCCGCACGCGGTGCTGGTCGATCCGCAGGGGCTGGTCTATATCGCCGACCGTTCCAACCAGCGCATCCAGGTTTTCGACGGCGACGGGAAGTTCCTGCGCGAGAAGAAACATCCGGGCACGCCCTGCGGGCTCGCGCTGTGCAGCGACGAAAAGCACATCATGATGGCGCACGGCCATGCCGGCCGCATCATGAAGCTCGACATGGATCTGAACCTGCTTGCGGCAACCGGCGGCCAGGGCAAGGGGCCGAACCGTTATGGCGAGGCGCATTACCTCGCGCTCGACGGCGACGACAATATCTACGTTGCCGATTCGCTGAACTGGAATGTGCAGAAGTTGGTCAAGGCATGATTTTATAAGTATTTGATTTTATTGATATTTTTAATTTCCGCACTCTGCTTTCCAGAGGCGGGTTTGTAAAAGCCGAAACAAGGAGGAGCGCATGAACAAGACAGGCATGAACAGGACAATCAGGCTGGCCGTTTCCCTGGCGCTGGCCGCGGTCTGCGGCAGTGCATTGGCCCAGGCGACCTGGAAACCCGAGCGCAACATCGAAATCGTCGTCGGCTCCAGCGCCGGCACCGGCACCGACCGCACGGCGCGGCTGATCCAGAAAATCTGGCAGGACCAGAAGGCGCTGCCGGTGACCGCCACGGTGGTCAACAAGCCGGGCGGCGGCGGGGCGGTGAGCTGGGCCTATCTCGGGCCGAAGGCGGGCGACGGCCATTTCCTGCTGGTGACCTCGTACAACCTGGTCACCAACCACATCACCGGCCGCAGCGCGGTGACCTACAGCGATTTCACCCCGATCTCGCTGCTGATCAGCGAATACATCGGTTTCGCGGTGAAGGCGGATTCGCCGTACAAGACGCTCGCCGACCTGGCGAAGGCGCTGAAGGAGGATCCGGGTTCGGTGACCGTCGGCACCTCCAGCAGCGCCGGCGGCGCCAACCACATCGCCGCGGGCCTGCTGGCGAAGGCGGCGGGGGCCGACATCAAGAAGCTGAAGGTGGTGATCTACAACGGCGGCGGCGAGGCGCTGGCGGCGACGCTGGGCGGGCACGTCACGCTGTGGGTCAACTCGGCATCCTCGCTGGCGGTGCCCACCGCCGCGGGCACCATGCGCACGCTGGCGATCGCCGCGCCGCAGCGCCTGCCCGGCGCGCTGGCGAACCTGCCGACGGCGAAGGAGGCCGGGTTCCCGATGGTCGCCGACAACTGGCGGCTGGTGATCGCGCCCAAGGGGCTCAGCGCGCCGCAGGTGGCGTACTGGGACAACGCCTTCCGCACGCTGGCGCAGAGCAGGGAATGGAACGACGACCTCGCCGCGGCGCAGATGTCGAATAGCTACCGCAACAGCGCCGACACCACGAGTTACATTGCCGGCGAGTACGGCGAAATCAGGGGAATCCTGACGGAGCTGGGTCTGGCGAAGACGCCGAAATGAGGCAGGGCCTGCCGCCGGTTTGACGTGGATCAGGTGCCGCCTGCTCTGCCCTTGTTACAGTCTTCTCCATGTATTTTCCAGGGAGACTGTCATGCCGGATTCCGGATTGTCGAGGGTGCTGCAGGTGGCGTTGTGCGGCGGGCTTTGGCTGGCTGGCGGCGCGGCGGCACAGACCAAACCGGGCGAGCAGGTCTACAGGGAAGTCTGCATGGCCTGCCATGCCGCCGGGGTTGCCAATGCGCCGAAGTTCGGCGACAGGAAAACCTGGGCGCCGCTGATCGCGGAAGGGCAGGCGGTGCTGACCGCGCATGGCTGGGTTGGCGTGCGCGGCATGCCGGCGCGGGGCGGCAACCCGAACCTGTCACTGGAAGAATTTTCACGGGCCACGGCTTACATGGCCCGCGCGGCGGGCGGCACCTGGAGGGATCCGGATCCGAAGATGCTGGCGGCCATCCGCGCAGAAGAGAAAAAACGCATCGGCGCGCTGAAGGCGAAGAAGTAGCGGCACACGGGATGCGTTCATGGCGTGCCTCCCCGGCCTGCGAGGCCGAGGCGGCGGATGACGAGTTTTTCCAGCTCGGCAACCGTGAACACCAGCAGCCCCGCGAGCAGCACCCGGGTCCATTCGTCGGGTGACAGCGCGGTCGATCCGAAGACCTGCTGCAGCGGCGGCGCGTAGACGAAGGCCAGCTGCAGCAGCGCGCAGACGGCGACCGCGAGCAGCACCTGCGGATTGCCGAACAGGCCTTCGCGCGACAGCGCGCTGTGCAGCACGTGGCGGCTGTTGAAGAGGTAGAACATCTCGGCGGCGACCACCGCGCTGACCGCCATCGTGCGCGCGGTTTCCAGGCTGGCGCCGCGGGAGGTTTCCCACAGGAAGAGGCCGAGCGCGCCGGCGAGCATCAGCAGCGAGACCATCGCCACGCGCCAGGCGAAGAACCAGGACAGCAGCGGCTCCTTCGGGTCGCGCGGCGCCCGCTGCATGACGTCGCGTTCCGGCGGCTCGAAGGCCAGCGCGAGGCCCAGCGTGCTCGACGTGACCAGGTTGATCCACAACACCTGGGCCGCGGTCAGCGGCAGCGGCAGATCGAACAGGATCGCCGAGATCACGACCAGCGCCTCGCCGCCGTTGGTCGGCAGCATGAACAGCACGAATTTGCGGATGTTGTCGTAGATCGCGCGGCCTTCGCGCACCGCGTTGCCGATGGTGGCGAAATTGTCGTCGGCGAGCACCATGTGCGCGGCTTCCTTCGCCGCCTCGGTGCCCTTGAGGCCCATCGCCACGCCGACGTCGGCGCGCTTGAGCGCCGGCGCGTCGTTGACGCCGTCGCCGGTCATCGACACCACCTGGCCGTTGGCCTGCATCGCCTGCACCAGGCGCAGCTTGTGCTCGGGACTGGCGCGCGCGAAGACGTCGATTTCGCCGACGACCTCGCGCAGTTGCTCGTCGTCCATGATTTCGATCTCGGCGCCGGTCAGCGAGGATTTGCCGCGGCCGATGCCGAGTTCGGCGCCGATCGCGCGCGCGGTGTCGACATGGTCGCCGGTGATCATCTTCACGCGGATGCCGGCGCTGTGGCATTCGGCCACGGCCGCGACGGCCTCCGCGCGCGGCGGGTCGATGATGCCGAGCAGGCCCAGCAGGCAGGCGCCGTCCTCGAGGTCGGCGAAGCGCACCTCGCGCTGTTCTCCGGGCACCGGCTTGGCGGCCACGGCGAGCACGCGCAGGCCGCGCGCGGCGAGGTCGGTGGCCTGGCGGCGCCAGTAGTCGGGATCGAGCGCGGCCTGTCCGGGGCCGCCGCGCTGGAAGGCGCAGAAGTCGAGGATGCGCTCGGGCGCGCCCTTGACGTAGATGATGCCGCGGCCTTCGTGGTCGTGGTGCAGCGTGGCCATCAGCCGGTGTTCGGATTCGAAGGGGATGACGTCGGTGCGCGGCAGCGCGCGCGCTTCGCCGGCGGGGTCGAGCCCGGCCTTCAGCGCCAGCGTCAGCAGCGCGCCCTCGGTGGGGTCGCCCTGCATCTGCCAGTCGCCGTCGTGGCGGCTCAGCGAGGCGTCGTTGCACAGCGCGGCGGCGCGGCCGATTTCGAGCAGATCCGGATGGTCCGCGGGCGCGACCGCGGCGCCGAGCAGGTGAAAGCCGCCGGTTGGCGCGTAGCCGACGCCGCTGACCTCGAAGACCTGCGCGGCGGTGACCACGCGCTGCACCGCCATTTCGTTGCGGGTCAGCGTGCCGGTCTTGTCGGAGCAGATCACCGTGACCGAGCCCAGGGTTTCGACCGCGGGCAGGCGGCGGATGATCGCGTTGCGCGCGGCCATGCGGCGCACGCCCATCGCCAGCGTGATGGTCATGATCGCCGGCAGGCCTTCCGGAATCGCCGAGGCGGCCAGCGCGACGGCCATCATGAACATGTCGGCCGGGGCGTGGCCGCGCCACAGCACGCCGAGCACGAAGGTCATCGCCACCATCGCCAGGATGAACAGCGCCAGCCAGTGGCTGAAGCGCGCCATCTGCCGCAGCAGCGGCGTGGTGACCGCCTCCACCTGCTCGAGCAGCACGCTGATGCGGCCGATCTCCGTCGAACGGCCGGTGGCGACGACGACGCCGGTGGCCTGGCCGGAGGCGATCAGCGTGCCGGAGTAGAGCATGTTGCCGCGGTCGCCGAGCACCGCGTCGGCGGCGACGGGGTCCGGCGTTTTTTCGACGGCTTCGGATTCGCCGGTGAGCACGGCTTCGCTGGCGCGCAGGCTGCGCGCGGCGACGATGCGCAGGTCGGCGGGAACCTTGTCGCCGGAGGCGAGGGCGACGATGTCGCCCGGCACCAGTTCCCGGGCATCGATCTCGGCGCGCTCGCCGCCGCGCACGACGATGCTGTGCGGCGACAGCATGCTGCGGATGGTGTCGAGGGCGTCCTCGGCCTTGCCTTCCTGGATGTAGCCGATGATGGCGTTGATGATCACCGCGCCGAGCAGCACGCCGGTGTCGATCCAGTGCTGTAGCAGCGCCGTGATGACGGCCGAGCCGAGCATCACGTAGATCAGCACGTTGTGGAACTGCAGCAGGAAACGCAGCCAGGACGGCCGTTTCGGCGGCGGCGGCAGTTCGTTGGCGCCGTGCTCGCGCAGCCGTTGCGCGGCCGCCGCCGCGGACAGTCCCGCGCGGGCGTCGCTGCCCAATGCTGCGAGGACGGCGGCGCCGTCCATGTGGTGCCATGCCGTCGTTTCCCGGGGGGCGGGTTGCTGCCGTGGTGGATTGCTCATGGTGACGGGGTGTGAAAAAACGGAGTGCGAAAAAAACGGTTTCCTGATCGTTTCCGGTTCGATTCTTCAATAGCACAAACCGGTGGCGCCTGTGTGCGGGCAGGCGCATCGCGGCCTGCTATCTGCGATGGTCCGGGCTCCGCAGAGTTCAAAAAGAGAAAAGAAGAATCCCAGAATCCGCGCGCGCCTGCGTGGATCTCATTTTGTGGGCAGGCGATAAAGAGGAGGGGCAGTCAGAGCCGCCCGTATATGCAGCGAGGGATGATATTATATAACTATTTGATTTAATTGATATTTTTAGAAAGCATAACGACGCATACCGCCGTCGACCGGGATCACCGTGCCGGTGACGTAGCTGCCGCGCGGCGAGGCGAGGAATACCGCCATCGCGGCGATTTCTTCCGGCTCGCCGTAGCGGCCCAGCGGAATTTCGTGCTGTTCCTCGCGGGCGCGGAATTCGGGCGAGTACTTGCGGCGGATCTGCTCGCTCATGATGCGGCCGGGGGCGAGGCAGTTGACGGTGATGCCGTGCCGGCCGACTTCGCGCGACAGGCCTTTCGACCAGCCGTGGATGGCGGCTTTTGCCGGGGTGGCGGCGAGCAGCGAGTCGGGTTCGGATTTGCCGGAGAGGTTGATGACGCGGCCCCATCCGTTTTTGATCATGCCGGGCAGTACGGCGTGGGTGAGCTGGCGCACGCGCACGAAGTTGAGCCGCATGACGCTTTCCCATTCCTCCTCGGGCGCGTCGATGGGGATCGCCGGGCGGCTGCCGCCGGCGCTGTTGACGAGGATGTCGACACGGCCCAGTGCCTCGCGCGCGGCGTCGGCGAGCCGCTGCGGCGCGCCGTCCTGCATGATGTCGGTTTCGACGATGGCGGGCGCGGCGCCTCCGGCTGCGATGATTTCCCCGGCCAGTTCTTCGAGCAGATTGCGCCGGCGCGCGGCGATGCACAGTTTCACGCCCTCGGCGGCGAGCATTTTTGCGATGCAGCGGCCGATGCCCTGGCTGGTGCCGGTCACTAGGGCGGTTTTTCCGGTGAGCTCGAGGTTCATTGGGTCTATTACCTGTTCTGTGTAGTTAACAAAGCGATGAGCGAGGAGCGATGAATGATGAGCGAAAGCTACCCCGGGGATGCTTGCGTTCATCGCTCATCATTCATAACTCATCATTGCCTTCTTGCCCACGTCTTCCACGCGATCCACAGCTTGCGCAGCGGCGTCAGCGAGGTGCGGTGGGTCAGCACGCGGCAGCCGTCGTCGCGGATTTCCTCCAGCAGCGTGCGGTAGATCGCGGCCATGATGATGCCCGGCAGCTGCGGCTTGCGGTCCTGCGCCGGCAGCAGCGCGAACGCGCGGTCGTAGGCGGCCAGCGCGCGCCCGACCTGGCGTTCCATGAGTTTGCCGAAGGCTTCCTGTTTCTGCACGGCCGCGCTGCCGTGGACAATCTGCGTCGCGTCGAGCCCGGCCGCGGCGAGTTCGTCGAGCGGCAGGTAGACGCGGTTGCGGCGCGCGTCCTCGCCGACGTCGCGGATGATGTTCGTCAACTGGAAGGCGAGGCCGAGCTGTTCGGCGTAGTCCAGCGTGCGCGGGTCGCTGAATCCGAAAATCCGCGCCGACATCAGGCCGACGATGCCGGCGACGCGGTGGCAGTAGAGTTTCAGCGTGTCGAAATCGGGGTAGCGGTTGTAGTCGAGGTCCATCGCCATGCCGTCGATGACGGTGGCGAGCTGATCCTCGGTGATGCCGTAGGCGCCGACGGCATCGGCCAGCGCGCGCGTCACCGGATGCTGCGGCGTGCCGGCATACAGGTGGCGCAGTTCGTCGCGCCACCAGGCGAGCTTGGTCCGCGCGACGCCGGGATCCGTGCACTCGTCGACCACGTCGTCGACCTCGCGGCAGTAGGCGTAGAGCGCGGTGATGGCGCGGCGCCGCTCCGGCGGCAGGAACATGAAGCTGTAATAGAAGCTCGAGCCGCTGGCGGCGGCCTTGTCCTGGCAGTACTGGTGCGCTTGTCCGGTCATGGTTTCCACTCGACGGCGATCACGCCGCCGGGCGCCAGTATCTCCCTTCTCCCCGCGGAACAAGGGAACACTTGCCGCGCAGCAGAGAGGCCGGAGGTGAGGGAAAGGGGTTCGGGCTTCATCAAAACAGCGACCGCGCCAGCATCAGCGCCCAGTCGGGTCTGGTCAGCACCGGGCGCCGGCGGAACACGTCGCCGTCGACCGCGGCGATCTTGTCGAGGATGCGCGCGCCGCCGGCGATGATCATGCGCATTTCGAGGCCGATGCGGCCCTTCAGGATGCGGCCCAGCGGCCGGCCGGAATCGAGCAGCGCGCGCGTGCGGTCCACCTGGAAGGCCATGAATTCGCGCCAGCGGCCACCGCTGTCGCCGGCGGCGATCTGCGCCTCGCCGATGCCGTAGCGCTGCATGTCGTCCTGCGGGAAGTACACGCGGTTTTTCCGCCAGTCGATGGCCACGTCCTGCCAGAAGTTGATCAGTTGCAGGCTGGAGCAGATGGCACTGGAGTATTCGAGATTCTTCGGCGTCGCGGCGCCGTAGAGCACCAGCAGCAGGCGGCCGATCGGATCGGCCGAGCGCCGGCAGTAGTCGAGCACGTCGGCGTAGCGGGCATAACGCTTGACGGTGACGTCCTGGGCGAAGGCCGACAGCAGGTCGTGGAAGGCGTCGAGCGGCAGATCGTGTTCGCGGATGACGGCGGCGAGTTCGGAAAACCACGGGATGACCGGCGGTTCGCCGCGTTCCACGCGCCGCAGTTCGCGGCTGAAACCGGCAAGCCGTTCCAGGCGTTCGTCGTCCGGCGCATCGCCTTCGTCGGCAAAGTCGTCGGATTCTCGGGCGAAGCGGTAAATGAGGGCTACGGGGCGTCGCAGGCGCTGCGGCAGCAGGATCGAGGCGACGGGAAAATTTTCGTAGTGATCGACGGCCACGGGATCCGGAAAAGAGATTGCCATCAAGGACTTGGCGTGGATTTTCCCCGGAATGGGATGCTCCGGGGCCATGTCGCCGAAGCCGCAAGTATATTACAATCAAAGGGTTGCAAGACGCGTCAGACAGGCGGCACGGGCACCGGCAGGCCGGGTGCATGTTGCAGCGCGAAAGTGGCGGAATTGGCAGACGCACCAGATTTAGGTTCTGGCGCCGCAAGGCGTGTGGGTTCGAGTCCCTCCTTTCGCACCAGACCGCACTGACACTACGGAAACTCAACAGGGAATGAATTGATGCAAGCGAATCTGGAAACGCTGGGCAGCCTGGAGCGCAAGCTGAGCATTGTGGTGCCCATGGCGGAAATCAACGGTGAGGTGGAGAACCGCCTCAAGCGGCTGGCGCGGACCGTCAAGATGTCCGGCTTCCGGCCCGGCAAGGTGCCGCTGAAGGTGGTGGTCCAGCAGTACGGGCCGCAGGTGCGCCAGGAGGTGCTGGGAGACACGCTGCAGAAAACCTTCGGTGACGCCGTGAACGAGCAGAAGCTGCGGGTCGCCGGTTACCCGAAATTCGATGCGGTGCCGCCCGTGGACGGCGCCGAGGAGTTCCAGTACAGCGCGACTTTCGAGGTCTATCCCGAAGTGGTGGTCGGCGACGTGGCCAAGAGCACGCTGTCGCGGCCGGTGCTGGAGGTGTCGGAGGCCGACGTCGACAAGACCCTGGAGATCATGCGCAAGCAGCGCGTGACCTTCGAAAAGGCCGAGCGCGCCGCCGAGAGCGGCGACCGGGTGACGATGGATTATGTGGGGAAGATCGACGGCACGGAGTTTGCCGGCGGCAAGGCCGAGGGCCAGCCGGTGGTTCTCGGCGAGGGCCGCTTCCTG
>JAHCLD010000044.1 GCA_026125585.1 Burkholderiales bacterium | reverse complement strand
GGCCGCAGATCCGACCGACCCCGTTCACGTTCACTCTCCCCGGAATCGCAGGTGGCTGACAGGCAGGAAAACCGTCCCGGCGTCGCGGCGCAGCTCGAGCAGGTGCTCGATCTGCTGCATCGTCACGAGCTGGTCGAGAACCTGGTGCAGGGTCAGGACGGCCCGCGCCAGGAACTGGTGGAGACGCTGGTCCACCGCCAGCATCTCGCCGAACTGCAGCAGCTGCTCGAGCGCATGCATCCTGCGGACATCGCCTACATCCTCGAGGCGCTGCCGCTCGACCAGCGCCTGGTGGTCTGGGACCTGGTCAAGGCCGAACGCGACGGCGAGATCCTGCTCGAAGTGTCGGATGCGGTGCGCGAATCGCTGATCGCGCACATGGACGAGGGCGAGCTGGTGGCCGCGACCGGGCAGCTCGAAACCGACGAGATCGCGGACCTCGCGCCGGATCTGCCGCGGGAAGTCATCCTCGATGTGTTCAAGGGGCTGTCGACGGAGGAGCGCGAGCAGCTGCGCGCGGCGATGTCCTATCCCGAGGATGCGGTCGGCGCGCTGATGGACTTCGACATGATCGAGGTGCGCGAGGATGTCACGCTGGAAGTGGTGCTGCGCTACCTGCGGCGGCTGACCGACCTGCCGGATCATACCGACCAGTTGTTCGTCGTCGACCGCGATGAAAACCTGCGCGGCCTGCTGCCGGTCAACCGCCTGCTGGTGGCCGATCCCGACATGCTGGTGGGCGACGTGATGGTCCGCGATTTCCACAGTTTCCATTCCGAACAGGATGCCCACGAGGCCGCCAGCGCCTTCGACCGTTACGAGCTGGTGTCGGCGCCGGTGGTCGACGGCCAGGGGCGGCTGGTCGGAAGGCTGACGATCAACGCGGTGGTGGACTACATCCGCGAAGCGAAGGACAGCGAGATCCTCTCCGCCGGCGGCCTAAAGGAGGAGGAGGACCTGTTCGCCTCGGTCTGGAGCAGCGTGCGCAACCGCTGGACCTGGCTGGCGGTCAACCTGGTGACGGCCTTCATCGCCTCGCGCGTGATCGGCGTGTTCGAGCATTCGATCGCGCAGCTGGTGGCGCTGGCGGCGCTGATGCCCATCGTCGCCGGCATCGGCGGCAATTCGGGGAACCAGACCATCACCATGATCGTGCGCGCGCTGGCGCTGGGCCAGATCACGCGCGCCAGCGCGCGCCAGCTGTTCCTGAAGGAGATCAGCGTATCCCTGCTCAACGGCCTGCTCTGGGGCAGCGTGGTGGGCCTGTTTGCGTTCCTGATCTACCACAGCTGGCAGCTTGGCCTGGTGATGACCGGCGCCATGGTGCTCAATCTGCTGCTGGCGGCGGTCATGGGCGTGGCGATTCCGCTGTTCATGGACAAGCTGGGCCGCGATCCGGCGATCGGTTCGAGCGTGATGATCACCGCCATCACCGACAGCGGCGGATTCTTCATTTTCCTCGGACTGGCGACGCTGTTCCTGGTGTAGGCGGGCGCAAGGGCCGATCATGTCAGGGCGAAACGGCGGTGTTGAACGTGCGCGCAAGCTGCGGATGCAGGGTCGTCCCGGCGAAGCCGAAGTTCTGCTGCGCCGCCGGCTTGCGGCGAAGCCCGGCGATGCGGCCGCGGGCCGTCTGCTGGGGTTGATCCGGGCCGAGGCCGGAGCCTATGCCGAGGCCGAATACTGGGTGAACATGGCGCTTGCCGCCGACCCGGGAAATCCCGAAGCCCATCTGCTGCTCGGACAGCTGCGCCTTGAATCCGGGTCGCCGATGGATGCGGCCGCCTGTTTTGAGCACGCGCTGTCGCTGGCACCGGGGGATGCGCAGGCGTTGTTCGGACTCGGCAATGCCTACAGACGGCTGGGACGTTGCGAGGATGCGCTGCGCAGTTACGATGAGTCGTTGATGCTGAGGCCCGACCAGCCGGAAATCCTGTGCAACCGCGGCAATGCCCTGCAGGAGCTTGGCCGCCATGCGGAAGCACTGGATAGTTTCGACCGGGCGCTGCGACTGCGGCCGGAGGTGTCGATGCTGCATTACAACCGCGGCAATGCCCTGATGGCGTTGGGCCGTTTTCAGGAGGCGGTTGACAGTTTCGACAGGGTGCTGCGGCATGCCCCCGATCATGCCGATGCCTGGAACAATCGCGGCAACGCGCTGTTGCAGGCCGGCCGCATCGAGGAATCATCGGGGAGTTTCCGCCGGGCACTTGCCCTGGCCCCGGCATTCGTCGATGCGCGCGTCAACCTTGGCCATGCCTTGCTGGAGCAGGGACGGATACCAGAGGCGCAGTCAGAGTTTGCGGCGGCGCTCGCAGTCCAGCCTCTTGATGCATCGGCCTGCAACGGATTGGGCATGGCATTGCAGCGCGCTGGGGATTATGAAAAAGCCGGGGATTTTTTTGCGAAGGCGCTGGAAGCCAGGCCCGGGTACGGGGAGGCGATCCATAATCTGGCGCTATTGCACTTGTTTCGCCGGAATTTTTCCCGGGCCTGGGATGGATATGAATCACGTCTTGCCATTCCGGACTATCGAATGCGTCTGCGGGCCAATCCGGATTCGGTGGCCCGGTTTGATGGCGCCCGACACTGGCGCGGACCAGGGCATGACGCCCCTGGTGGATTGGCCGTGTGGGCGGAACAGGGTATCGGCGATCAAATCCTGTTTTCAACACTTTTGCCGGAACTGGAGGCAACCGGGCAACCCGTTGTCTGTGAAATCGACCGTCGCCTGATTTCCGCATACCGGCGGTCTTTTCCTGCCTTGACGTTTGTTGAATTGTCGGATCCCCCGTTGCCGGCTCTCATGTCGATGCCGGCCTCCGTGCTGGCCGGTTCCCTGCCGCGCTGGTTTCGCCAGGATGTCCAGAGTTTTTCCCGGCAGCCGCGACGGATACTTGGCGCGTTACCGCAGCGTGTTGATCACTACGGCGGTATTCTGGGCAGGGGCTGCCGTGTCGCCTTATCCTGGCGTACGCGGCGTACGGATTGGCGTGGACGCAGCAAGAATCTGTTTTTGGAGCAACTGGCGCCATTGCTCCGGGTCCCGGGTGTCCGGTGGGTGGATGTCCAGTATGGTGATACCGTGGACGAGCGAAATCGGGCGGCACAACATCTTGGGGTTGAAATCCTGCATTTTGACGATGTCGATTACTACAATGACCTCGACGAGGTTCTCGCCATCATCGAGGCCAGCGATCTGTTGATCACCACCAGCAATGTCAGCGCGCACCTTGCCGCCGCGTTGGGCAAACCGGTCTGGCTGCTGTACCCCGGGGAACGGGCGCCGTTTCATTACTGGGCGCATGGCGGCGACCACCGCTGCCTGTGGTATCCGTCGGTGGAAATCGTGTCCGCGCCGGAGTTGACGGATTGGCCGGAGCTGATCGCCCATGCCGCGGAAAAACTGCGGACGCTGGTGGCGGGGCAGGTGTAGGGACATGCCGGCGCTGGACCTGGCGGTCATCGGTTCCGGCCCCGGGGGCTACCGCGCGGCGGTGCTGGCGGCCCTGCGCGGCCTGAAGGTGGCGATCATCGAGAAAAACACCTGGGGCGGCACCTGCCTCAACCGCGGCTGCGTGCCGAAAAAGGCCTGGTACCACAGCGCCTGCGTCATCGCCGATGCAACGACATACCCGGAACGCGGCATCGGCGGAACACTGTCCGCCGATTTTCCGCAGGCCTGGCGTCACCAGCGGCGGATCGTCGACACGGTGCGCGACAGTTACGCCGATTATCTCGGCCGGCTGGGCATCGCGCGCCTGCATGGTCATGCGCGTTTCGACGGTCCGCGGTCGCTGCGCGTGGACGATGTCCCGGTCGGGGCCGGGCACATCATCATTGCCGCCGGTTCGCAGCCCTGGCTGCCCCCGCCGCTGCAGCGGATTCCGGGGCGGATCCTGACGACGGACGACCTGTTCGACAGGCCGCCGCCGCCGGGCCGGCGCGTGGCGGTGCTGGGTTCCGGCGCAGTCGGCACGGAGATGGCATTCATCCTTCACCGGCTCGGTCTCGACGTGACCTGGCTGACCGGGCGCGAGCCGCTGTCGTCCTCCGCATTCAGCGCGCCGGCGCGGGCGGCCTTGCGCGAGGCGCTGGCCGGCGCCGGGATCGCGCCGCGATTGCAGGGGCGCATCAGCGCTGTGGAGGTGACGGATGACGGCGTTACCCTGATCCTGGGTGACGGCGACCGGCTCCGCGTCGACTGGGTGCTGGCCGGTACCGGGCGCCGTCCCTGCACGGAAGGGCTGGCGCTCGCGCATGCCGGCATCACGACCGGCGCGCAGGGCCATATCGTCGTCGACGGATACAACCGCGCCGCGCCCGGCATCCACGCCATCGGCGATGTCGCGAATCCCGGCATGAGCGCCAACCATGCGCTGGCCGATGCCGCGGTGGCGGTGTCCGACATCCTCGATCCCGGCAGTCGTCCGCGCCGGGACGAGCAGGTGCCGCAGGTGCTGTACTCCGCGCTGGAACTGGCGCGTGTCGGGCTGAACGAGGACGAGGCGGAGACGCGGGGCCTGGAACCTGCGGCCGGTTTCACTTCGTTTGATTTCAATCCCGCGGCGCTGGCCGCCGGGGAGCATGGCGGATTCCTGCGCCTAGTCGCGGATCTCGACAGCGGCCGTGCGCTGGGCGCCGAAATCGCCGGGCGCGGTGCCGGAGAACTGATCGGCCTGCTGGGGATGGAGTTCGGCACTCCGCAGGCGCTGTCACGGCTGGCGTCGGCCGCTTACAATCATCCGGCGCGCGCCGAGGAAATCCTCAATGCGGTGGAAACGCTGGCGGCGCGCTGGGGCATGACGAAGCACGTGTTTCCGGCGCGCGCCGCGGCAGGCGCCGGGGAATAAGCCGGCACGGCCCGGTGTTCAGGAGGCAACAGCAGGTGACCCGACCGGCATCCGACATGTTTACCACCCAGGCCATGCAGTACATCCCGCGCCTGCGCCGTTACGCGCGAGCGCTGACCGGGGATGCCAGCGCCGCCGATGACCTGGTGCAGGATGCGCTGGAGCGCGCGCTGGTCAAGCGCGACCTGTGGCGCGAAGGCAGCGACTTGCGGGCCTGGCTGTTCACCGTCATGCACAACGTATTCGTCAACCAGGTGCGCAGCGCCGCCGCCACAAGGACGGTGCCGCTGGAGGTTTCCGCCGCCGACTTGCCGCAGCCGCAGGCGGGCGACCGGCTGGAAATCCGCGACCTCGACGTGGCGCTGCAGGCGCTGCCGGAAGAGCAGCGCGCCGTGCTGTTGCTGGTGGGGCTGGAGCAGATGAGCTATGACGAGGCCGCGCGTGTGCTCGATGTGCCCATCGGCACCGTGATGTCGCGGCTGTCGCGCGGCAGGGAGCGCTTGCGCCGGCTGCTGCAGGGTCTGCCGGACAGCAATGCGCCGCTGAAGGTCGTCAAATGAGCGAAACCCCGGTGACCGAAAGCGAGCTGCAGGCCTATGTCGACGGCTGCCTGCCGGCCGTGCGCAGGGCCGATGTCGAAAACCATCTGGCGCGGCATCAGGACGATGCGCGGCGCATCGACGCCTATCGCCGCCATGCGGCGGCGCTGCGGACGGTCTTTGATCCGCTGCTGGCCGAAGCGGTCCCGCCGCGCCTGCATCCCGGACGACGGGGCGCCGCATTGCAGTGGCGCCGGCATGCGGCGGTTGCCGCCCTGATACTGCTGAGCGGGATCGCCGGCTGGCAGCTGCATGCCCATGTCGCGGCGGAAAGGGTGCAGACGCTGTACCTGGCGAGAGTCGCCGCCGTCGCACACGCGGTTTACAGTCCGGAAGTACGGCATCCGGTTGAAGTCGGCGCGGACCAGGAGGCGCATCTCGTGCGCTGGCTGTCGAAACGGCTCGGCGCCAGCCTGAAGATCCCCCATCTCGCGGGATCGGGGTACTCGCTGGTCGGCGGACGGCTGCTGCCCGGCGAGCGCGGACCGGCGGCGCAGTTCATGTACCAGGACATCAAGGGCCAGCGCCTGACGCTGTATGTTCGCGCGGGCAGCGATGTTCATGCGCAGACGGCATTCCGCTTTGCGCGGGAGAACGGCGTCAGCGTGTTTTACTGGCTCGACGGCCGTCTCGGTTATGCGCTGTCCGGTGAAACCGGGCGCGAGGAGTTGTTGCGTGTTGCCGATGCCGTTTACCGGCAGCTGAATCCCTGAGGATCGGAGGGTGCTGTCGCGAAGGACCGTGGTGTCCGCAGCGATATATATTGTAAGTATTTGTTTTTAAAGTATTTTTTATATATTGCCAAATGACAGGAATGAACTAAAGACAGGATGCCGGTATACGCAGCGCGCTGCTGCATCAAAGAAAACCGGCTTGCGGGATCCACCAAATGCGAAGGCCGGGGGTTACCCGGCCTTCGCTAACTACTTGCTACTTACTTCTTCTTGGCTGCTTTCTTCTTGGCTACTTTCTTTTTAGCTTTCGCTTTTTTCTTCGCTGCCATAATCGTCTCCTTGAAAGTTAACTTAGGCATCGTCTGAATGCGGTTTAAGTTCCGCACTACCAGCACACGATCATCGCAAAAAAATCACGGGAACCGTGTTCGGTGCGCCAATTCTATGCTAGGGCGAAAAATAAATGCAATACCTTTGTCAAGTTTTTTTGATCAAGCGATTGCGGCTGTGGATTTGCGGCAACACCGCATCCGTACTGAATGTCGTGCGTGATTGGCGGCTCTGACAACGTCATTCCGGCAAGCGATGCTCGTTGGCGAACAGCATGGCGACGGTTTCGCGGTCGCGCACGACATGCGCCTGTCCGCCGTCGACCATGATCTCCGCCGCGCGCGGGCGGGTGTTGTAGTTCGATGACATGCTCATGCCGTAGGCGCCGGCCGATGCGATGGCGATGACGTCGCCGGGTCCGGCGGCGATCCGGCGATCCCGGGCGAGGAAGTCGCCGCTCTCGCAGACCGGGCCGACGATGTCGTAAGGCCGGTCGCCGGCCGCGCTTTCGCGCAGCGGCAGCACGTCGTGCCAGGCGTCGTACAGCGCCGGGCGCATCAGGTCGTTCATCGCGGCGTCGACGATGGCGAAGCTCCTGTCCTGTCCCGGCTTCAGATAGAGCACGGTGGACAACAGCACGCCGGCGTTGCCGGTGAGCAGGCGGCCCGGTTCGAGAACCAGTTTCTGCGGGCGGCTGCCCAGCGCGGCGACCAGTGCCCGCGCATAATCCGCCATCGCCGGCGGTGTTTCATCGCGGTAACGGATGCCCAGCCCGCCGCCGAGGTCGAGATGGCGGATTGCGATGCCGTCGCGCTCCAGTACGTCCACCAGTGCCAGCACGCGTTCGAGCGCGGCGATGAAGGGGGCGACTTCGGTGAGCTGGGAGCCGATGTGGCAGTCGACGCCTTCGATGCGCAGGTGCGGCAGCGCACCGGCGCGGCGGTAGGTCGCTGGCGCTTCGTCGTAGGCGACGCCGAACTTGTTTTCCTTGAGCCCGGTGGCGATGTAGGGATGTGTTTTGGCATCCACGTCGGGATTCACCCGCAGGCTGACCGGCGCAATGACCCCCAGCTCGCCGGCCACCCGGTTCAGCAATTCCAGTTCGGCGGCGGATTCGACGTTGAAACAGAGGATTCCCGCCTGCAGGGCCTGGCGCATCTCGGCGGTGGTCTTGCCGACGCCGGAGAACACCACCTTGCGCGGATCGCCGCCGGCGGCGATGACGCGCGCCAGCTCGCCGCCCGAGACGATGTCGAAGCCGCTGCCCAGGCGCGCGAACACGTCGAGCACGCCGAGGTTGGGATTGGCCTTCACCGCGTAGCACAACAGGTGGTCGCGGCCGGCAAAGGCGGCGTCGAATTCGCGCCAGGCACCGGTCAGCGCGGCGCGCGAATAGACGTAGCAGGGGGTGCCGAACTCGGCGGCGATGCGGCTGAGCGGCACGTCTTCCGCATGCAGCTCGCCGTTGCGGTAACCGAAAGCGCTCATGGCTGGCGGACGGGTTCCGCTGCGGGTGCCGGCTGTGGCGCGGGTTTCGCCGCCGCGGGCTTGTCCTTGGGCAGGTAGAGCGGTCCCTTGTAGCCGCAACCCGTGAAGGACAGGATCATCAGAAACAGGATCAGGGACGGGATTCTGGGCAGCGTCGGACGCACAGGAATGCTCGCGCGAAAAGTGGCGGGCAGTGTAGCACAGGCCCCGCGGCGCACTGCCGTTCAGGGCAGCAGGTAACGATGCGCTTCGCGCCGCAGCGCGGCCCGGCGCGCGGCGTGATCGGAAACCAGCAATGCGACGGTTTCCCAGAAAGCCGGCGAGTGGTTCATCTGGCGCAGGTGGGCGACTTCATGCGCGGCGACATAGTCGATCCATGCCTGCGGCACCTGGATCAGGCGCCAGTTCATGCGGATGCGGCCGCCGGCATGGCAACTGCCCCAGCGCGTGCGCGCACTGGACAGCCGCACGGCGGGCGCCGGCAGGCCGAGTTGCGCGCTGTAGGCATGACAGCGGGCGGTGAAGTGCGCCAGCGCGCGCTGTTTCAGCCAGTGGTGGACGGCGGATTCGATGGACGGCGCATCGAGCGCCGCGTCGACCAGCAGGCGATCGCCTTCGAGCTGTGGCCGGCCGGCACCGGAGCGGGCCTCGAGCGTGAGCGGCGTTCCCTGCAGCATGATCTGTTCGCCGGCGACCCACAGCCGGGGTGCCGGTCTTTTGCGTTCCCAGTCGCCGACCTTGCGGATGACCCAGGCCGCGTGTTCGCGCAGCAGGTCGTCGATGGCCCGCTGCGGGGCGCGCAGCGGCGCCGCCACGCGCAGGCCGCGGTCGTCGATCAGCAGTGCGATGGTACGCCGGCGCGGCGACCGGTTCAGCCGGTAGGCGATGCGGTTGCCCGCAAGGTCGATCGCCTGTTCGGCGGACAGGGCGCCGGCCGTCCGTTCAGCGCGCATCGAGTTGCGGCATTTCGTCCTCGATCCATTGCTCGACGCGGGCCGACAGCGTTTCCGCATCGCTGCCTTCCGGATGCATCAGCGGGCCGATGCTGACGGTGATCAGGCCCGGATGCTTCAGAAAGGCGTTGCGCCCCCAGCACCGGCCGGCGTTGTGCGCCACCGGCAGCACCGGGGTGCCGGTCTGCACGGCAAGCCGCGCTCCGCCCGGCCGGTATTTGCCGCGGCTGCCGGGGGGGATGCGCGTGCCTTCCGGAAAGATGACGATGGAGAAGCCGGCGTCCAGCCGCTGCCGCCCCTGCTCGATCAGCTGCTGCAGCGCCTCGCGGCGCAAGCTGCGGTCGATTGCGATCGGCGACAGCATCGCCAGTCCCCAGCCGAAAAAGGGCACGCGCAGCAGTTCCTTTTTCAGCACCCACACCTGCGGCGGGAAAATCAGCTGGAAGGCCAGCGTTTCCCAGGCCGACTGGTGCTTGGACAGGATGATGCAGGGTTCCCGCGGAATGTTTCCGGCGCCGATGACCCGGTAGCGGATGCCGCAGACGGCGCGCGCGGACCAGACGATGCAGCGGGTCCATGCGGTGATGATGCGGTAACGCGTCAGCGGCGGCAGCGGGAAGGTCAGCAGCGCGATGGCCGCGAACACCGGGGTGATCAGGATCAGGGTGGCCGCGAAGACGGTGGAGCGCAGCGCGGTCAGCAGGATCATTGCAGCAGGCTGTGCACGGCCGCGGCCAGGTCGTCGTGGACCACGGTGCCCTCCGGCAGGTTGCCGTCCTTGTGCGTTTTTTTGCCCTTGCCGGTCAGCACCAGCACCGGCTGCGCGCCCACCGCGGTGGCGGCCTGCAGGTCGCGCAGCGAGTCGCCGATGAACGGCACCCCTTCGAGGCTGACGCCGAAACGCCGCGAGATTTCCTCGAGCAGGCCGGGCTTCGGCTTGCGGCAGCCGCAGTTCGCGTCCTGCGCGTGCGGGCAGTAGAAAATGCCGTCGAGGCGGCCGCCGGCCAGGCCGAGCGCACGGTGCATCTTGTCGTGGATCGCGTTCAGCGTCGCCATTTCGAACAATCCGCGGCCGACGCCGGACTGGTTGGTGGCGACCAGCACCCGGTATCCGGCCTGGTTGAGCAGCGCGATCGCTTCGAGGCTGCCGGGAATCGGCTTCCACTCGTCCGGATTCTTGATGTACGACGGGCTGTCCTGGTTGATGACGCCGTCGCGGTCGAGGATGACGAGCTTCATGCGGCGAGTTTGGAAATGTCGGCGAAGCGGTTGAAGGCGTTTTCGAGCTTCATCAGCAGCAGCAGGCGGTTGCTGCGCAGGGCGGGATCCTCGACGTTGACCATGACCTTGTCGAAAAACGCATCCACGGCCGGCTTCAGCACGGCCAGGGCCTGCAGGGTTTCCGTGAATTGTCCGGCCTCGTAGGCGGTATTCGCCTTCGTGTCGGCGGCCATGAAGGCCTTGTACAGCTCGGATTCCTCTTTGGCCTGGAGATGCTTTTCGGAAAACACGTCGCCGGCGGAGGGGGCCGATTTGCCGATGATGTTCTTGATGCGCTTGTTGGCCGCGGCCAAGCTCGCCGCCTCGGGCAGCGCGGCAAAGGCGCGGACCGCTGTAAGCTGCAGTGGAATCTTGTGAATCAGCGCGGGCCGCATGCTGAGCACCGCATCGATTTCCTGCGTGCTGTAACCCGCCTCGGCGAAGTAGCCGCGCATGCGTTCGAACACGAAGGTTTCGAGGTCGGCGCGGGCGTCCGCGAGCTTCAGCTCCTTCGCGAATACCGAGAAGGCGTCGCCGACCAGCGCGTCGAGTTTCAGCGGCAGGCCGCGCTCGATCAGGATGCGGATCACCCCCAGCGCATGCCGCCGCAGCGCGAAGGGATCGCGGTCGCCGGTCGGCAACTGGCCGATGCCGAACAGGCCGGCCAGCGTTTCCAGCTTGTCGGCCAGCGCGACGGCGCAGGACACCGGATGTTCTGGCAGACGGTCGCCGGCAAAACGCGGCTGATAGTGTTCCGCGATCGCGTCGGCGACGGCTTCCGGCTCGCCGTCGTGCCGCGCGTAGTAGCGGCCCATGATGCCCTGCAGTTCGGGGAATTCGCCGACCATGCCGGTCACCAGATCGGCCTTGGCCAGCCAGGCGGCACGTTCGGCCTGCGCCGCATCGGTGCCCAGCGCGCGCGCGATCTTTCCGGCCAGCAATTGCACGCGCCCGACGCGCTCGAGCTGGGTGCCCAGCCTGTTGTGATAGACCACCTTGCCGAGGCGCGGCACGCGGGTTTCGAGCCGTTCCTTCCGGTCCTGGTTGTAGAAGAAGCGCGCATCCTCCAGCCGCGGCCGTACCACGCGCTGGTTGCCGCTGACGATGTTGATCGGGTCGGCGACCTGCATGTTGCTGACGATCAGGAAGCGGTGGGTCAGCTTTCCGCTGGCGTCGAACAGCGGGAAATACTTCTGGTTGGTGCGCATGGTCAGGATCAGGCATTCCTGCGGCACTTCGAGGAATGCCGGGTCGAAGCCGGCGGCGTACACCACCGGCCATTCGACCAGCGCCGTGACTTCGTCGAGCAGGGTGCCGTAATCGCCGAGTCCGGCGTCGAGCTCTTTCGCCTTTGCCAGCAGTTGGCTTTCGATCAGGCCGCGGCGCTGTTCGAAGGATGCGATGACCTTGCCGGCATCCTTCAGCGCGGCTTCATAGCCGGTTGCGGCGTCGAGTTCGATGTCGGCCTGGCCGAGGAAGCGGTGGCCGTGCGTCACGCGGCCGGCGTTCAGGCCCAGTGCGCTGACGGCAACCACTTCGCTGCCGTGCAGGGCGACCAGGCCGTGCACCGGGCGCACGAATTTCACCGTGGTGATGCCGTCCGGCAGCTGATAGGTCATGACCTTGGGGATCGGCAGTTTTTCGATCGCCTCGGCCAGCGCTTCCTCCAGCGCACGCGCCAACGGCTGGCCCAGGGCCAGGGTCTGCAGGTAGACGAACTCGGCCTTGCCTTCCTTTTTGACGACAAAGGCGTCGGCACCGTCGCGGCCGTCCGGAAACAGCTTTGCCAGCGCCGTCCGTCCCGCCGCGGCCAGTTTCTTTTCCAGCGCAGGGCTGGCGTTGCCGTCGACGCCGCGCGCCACCGCCAGCGGCATCAGTTTTTCCTCGACCGGCCGGTCGGCGCCCTTGTCGGGCACCGTGGCAAACAGCACCGCCAGGCGGCGCGGCGTGGCGTAGACCGTGCGATCGTCCCTGTCGAGCAATCCGCGCTGCCTGAGCCCCGTGGCGATGCCCGAGGCGAAGGCTTCGCCGAGCTTTTTCAGCGCCTTCGGCGGCAGCTCTTCGGTAAACAACTCGACCAGCAGCGGCTTGTTCATGCTTCTGCTCCGGCCCGCGCCGCCAGCACCTCGTCGCGTTCTTCGGTGGGCAGGAAGGCTTGCAGCGCCTCGACGCTGGCGCGCTCGAAGCGGCGCGCCTTGCGCGAGGCGTAGTAGGCCTGCGCCGCCAGCCGCGCCAGCGCGCGCACGCGCGCGATGTAGGCCGCGCGTTCGGTCACCGAGATCGCGCCGCGGGCGTCGAGCAGGTTGAAGCTGTGCGAGCACTTCATGACCATCTCGTAGCCGGGCAATGCGAGTCCGGCTTCGAACAGGCGCTTCGCTTCGGCTTCGAACTGGCCGAACTGCAGCAGCAGCACGTCGACGTTGGCCTGCTCGAAGTTGAAGGTCGACTGCTCGACCTCGTTCTGGAAATAGACGTCGTGGTAGCGGATGCCCGGCGCCCATTCGAGGTCGAACACGCTTTCCTTCTGCTGCAGGTACATCGCCAGCCGTTCGAGGCCGTAGGTGATCTCGCCCATGATCGGCTTGCAGGCGATGCCGCCGACTTCCTGGAAGTAGGTGAACTGGGTGACTTCCATGCCGTTCAGCCACACTTCCCAGCCGAGACCCCAGGCGCCCAGCGTCGGCGATTCCCAGTCATCCTCGACGAAGCGGATGTCGTGCTGCTGCGGATCGATGCCGATCTCGCGTAGCGAGCCGAGGTAGAGCTCCAGGATGTCGGGCGGCGAGGGTTTCAGCACGACCTGGTACTGGTAGTAGTGCTGCAGCCGGTTCGGGTTCTCGCCGTAACGGCCGTCCTTCGGGCGGCGCGAGGGCTGCACGTAGGCGGCCTTCCACGGCTCCGGGCCGATCGCGCGCAGGAAGGTCGCGGTGTGGAAGGTGCCGGCGCCGACTTCCATGTCGTAGGGCTGCAGCAGGGCGCAGCCCTGACGGTCCCAGTACTGGTTCAGCTTGAGGATGATTTGCTGGAAAGTGAGCATCGGAAGGGCGCGAGTCAAGCGCCGGATTTTACAGGCTTTGCGGCACTGCGCCAAAGACGGGCCGCAGGCAAAACGCCGTTATGGCCGGCCGTTTCTCCGCGGCAGGAACGCCATCGCTGCCGCGATCAGGCACAGGCCCAGCGCGGCCCGATTGCCCCAGCGCACGAAGGGGGTTGCGCCCTGCATGCCGGCGACGGCGTGGGTCAGCACGGTCTGCGTGAATTCCGGCGCGGCGGCTTCGACGCGGCCGCGCGGGTTGATCACCGCGGTCATGCCGGTGTTGGTCGCGCGCAGCATGTAGCGGCCGGTTTCCAGCGCGCGCATCTGCGCGATCTGCAGGTGCTGCTGCGGCGCGATCGAGCGGCCGAACCAGGCGACGTTGCTGACATTGACCAGCAGCGTGGCCTGCGGCAGCTGGCGGATGATTTCCTCGCCGAAGGCGTCCTCGTAGCAGATGTTGACGGCCACCCGTTCGCCGGCCACGGCCAGCGGTTGCTGGTCCGGCGCGCCGCGCGCGAAATCCTGCAGCGGGATGGCGAGCCGGGACACCAGTTCGCCGAGCAGCGGGCGCAGCGGGATGAACTCGCCGAAGGGCACCAGGTGGTTTTTGCGGTAGACCTGCTGCGGCGAGCTGCCGACCGAGACCACGCTGTTGTAGTAGTCGCCGTTGGGCAGGCGTTCAGGCACGCCGATCAGCACGTCGCCCCGGTGCCGGCGCGCGTGGCCGGCGAGGGCTTCGAGATAGTCCGGTGGCACGTCGCGCAGGAATAGGGGCAGCGCGGTTTCGGGCAGGATGACCAGCCGGCTGTCGCTGCCGCGCACCAGGTCGAGGTAACGCAGCAGGGTGTCGCGCAGGTGATCCTCGCGCCACTTGAGATCCTGCGCGATGTTGCCCTGGAGCAGGCTGACGGGGACTTTCGAGCCCGTGGGTTCGGTCCAGGCCACGGTTTTGAGCACGACACCGCCCAGCCAGACCGCCAGCAGTGCCGCGGGCCATGGCCAAGTGCCGCGCCATTGCCGCCACGGCTTCGCGGTCCACGCCCAGCACAGCGCGCCGGCGCTGGCGAACAGCAGCAGCGTCACGCCGTGCAGGCCGAGGACCGGCGCGTAGCCGGCGAGCGGACTCAGCGGTGCCTGGGTGTAGCCGGGATTGAGCCAGGGAAAGCCGGTCCACAACCAGCCGCGCAGCCATTCAAGCAGCGTGAACATTGCCGGAACGAAGAGAATCCAGCGCAATGCGGGCGGCAGCACGAAACGGCGGCCGAGATAACCGGCCGCCGCCGGATGCAGCGCAAGATAGGCGCAGAACAACAGCGTCACCGCGGCGGCCAGCGGCGCCGGCATCGCGCCGAACACGTTGAGGCTGATGTACACCCAGGAGACGCCGGCGCCGAACCAGCCGAGGCCGAAGGCGAAACCGAGCAGCGCGGCCTCGCGCGCGGAGGTTGCCTGCTGCCAGAGCAGGAACAGCAGCGCGAAGCTGAACAGCGGCAGCGGAAACAGGCCGAACGGCGCGTAGCCCGTGACGGTCAGCGCGCCCAGCGCCGCGGCGATGACCCACTGGGTGGAACGGCGCGGAGCAGTCATCGCGGCTGATTTAAAATATCAATAAAAACAAATACTTATGATGATGCGGCGGGTTTGTCCGATTTTTTCGAAACCTGCAGCAGGTAGATGCGCCGGCCATCGGCACGCAACACGCGGAAATTCAGCGCGTCGATCATCAGCTGTTCGCCGCGCTTGGGCACGCGGCCGAAGCGTTTCAGCACCAGGCCGCCGACGGTGTCGAATTCCCCGTCGCTGAAGGTGGTGCCGAAGGCGGCGTTGAAGTCGGCGATTTCGGTCAGCGCCTTGACGCGGTAGACGCCGCGTTTTTCCTGGACGATGTTGTCCTCGGCCTCGTCGAAGTCGTATTCGTCCTCGATGTCGCCGACGATCTGTTCGAGCACGTCCTCGATGGTGATCAGGCCGGCGACGCCGCCGTACTCGTCGACGACGATGGCGATGTGGTTGCGGTTCTTGCGGAATTCCTTGAGCAGCACGTTGAGCGGCTTGGATTCCGGGATGAACACGGCCGGGCGCAGCATGTCGCGTACGTCGAACTCCTCCTCGCCGGCGTAATAACGCAGCAGGTCCTTGGCGAGCAGGATGCCGATCACGTCGTCCTTGCTCTCGCCGATCACCGGGAAGCGCGAGTGGGCGGTCTCGATGACCAGCGGGATGAAGCGGTCGGGCGGCTCGTTGACGTCGATGACGTCCATCTGCGCGCGCGGCACCATGATGTCGCGCGCCTGCATTTCGGAAACCTGCAGCACGCCTTCGATCATCGCCAGGCCGTCGGCATCGAGCAGGTTGCGGTCGTGCGCGGAGCGCAGCAGACCGATCAACTGTTCGCGGTCCTCCGGCTCGCGCAGCAGCAGCGCGGACAGCCGTTCGAGAAGGGTCGGTTTCTGGGATTCGTCCATGTCGGAAAAGTTAGGCGCCGCGCGCGGGGTCCGGGCGGTAAGGGTCAGGATACCCGAAGCGGGCGAGCAGCGTTTTTTCGCGACGCTCCATCAGCGCGGCATCCGCGTCGTTCTCGTGGTCATAACCCTGCAGGTGCAGCAGGCCGTGCACGACCATGTGCGCGTAATGCGCGGCGACGGTCTTGCGCTGGGCGCGGGCTTCGCGGGTGATCACCGGGGCGCACAGCGCGATGTCGCCTTCGTACGGCGGGCGATCACGGAACACGAAGGTCAGCACGTTGGTGGCGTAGTCCCTGTTGCGGTAGCTGCGGTTGAGCAGCCGGCCTTCGGCGCGTCCGACGATGCGGATGGTGACCCGGGCGTCGCCGGGCAGGGCCGCGCGCGCCCACTGGCGGATGCGCGCGGGCGCCGGCACGTTGCGCGCGGTGGCGGCGCATTGCACGTCGATGCGCGGCGCCCTGCGGCGGGCGCTCATTTGCCGTCGCCGCCGGCGGTCCTGCGGTGGCGGTCGTAGGCGTTGACGATGCGCTGCACCAGCGGGTGGCGCACGACGTCGGCGGCTTCGAAGAAGGTGAAGGCGATGCCGCGCACCTTTTTCAGCACGGCCTGCGCTTCGACGAGGCCGCTGACCGTGCCCTTGGGCAGGTCGATCTGGGTGACGTCGCCGGTGACCACCGCCTTGCTGCCGAAGCCGATGCGGGTCAGGAACATCTTCATCTGTTCGCGCGTGGTGTTCTGCGCCTCGTCGAGGATCACGAAGGCGTGGTTCAGCGTGCGCCCGCGCATGAAGGCCAGCGGCGCGATCTCGAGCTGGCCGCGCTCGAA
>JAHCLD010000043.1 GCA_026125585.1 Burkholderiales bacterium | reverse complement strand
GCCGGTTTTCACGCGCCGCGGCGTGACCGCGGCCTTGCGCACGGAGACTTCGGCCTTCGCACCGAATCCCGAAACCGCCAGCGCGCCGGGATCGCCGCGCTTGATCGCCGAACGCAGCGCGTGGCGCACGATCCAGGCACGTTCGGGTGACGCGCCCTTCAGCCAGCGTTTCGCGACCGCGTTGAGCAGCGCCGGATGGTCCTTGCCGATGTCGTTCAGGTGGTTGGCCACCGAGCGGCGCACGTAAAGCTCGGGATCGTCTTTCAGCCGTTCGAGCAGTGCCAGCGCCGGGCGCGGGTCGCGCTGCAGCGCGCGCAGCCGCGGCGCCCAGGGCAGGCGCGGGCGCGTGCCTTCGGACACCAGGCGCCGCACATGGGGGCTGGGGTCGCGCGTCCATTGCCGCAGCAGCGCCAGCGTGCGCTCCGGATATTTGTCGATGAAGGGCCGGATGCTGAATTCGGCGGTGAAGCGCTGCGTCAGTGCATGTTGTGCGCGCATCGCCGCCTCGAAATGGCCGAGCGCGTAGCGTGACACGTATTCGGTGTGCGGCAGGAACAGGAAGGACGCGAGCGATCCGTCGGGGTTGGCCCCCGGCGCGTCGGTCGAGGCGAGCAGGATGTCCAGCGCCGCCGGCACGTCCTGTGGCAGATGTTTGCGCATCGCCTGCGCGATGTGTCGTCCGCGCGGCATCAGTTCCAGCGCCTCGTAGCCTTCGAGCGCATCGCGCAGGAAGGCCGCCTTCGGAAACGCCGGATGCACATGCGCGATCATGGCCGCGATGCGCCGCGGGATTTCGGGGCCGTACCGGTTTTTCAGCGGCTCGGCCATGTCCGCGGTTTCAGTTGAAGGCCGACAGTCCCGTCTGCGCGCGGCCGAGCACCAGCGCGTGGATGTCGTGGGTGCCTTCCAGCGTGTTGACGGTTTCGAGGTTGAGCATGTGTCGGATCACCGGGAATTCGTCGGAGATGCCGTTGCCGCCGAGCATGTCGCGCGCGGCGCGGGCGATCTCCAGCGCCTTGCCGGTGGAGTTGCGCTTGAGCAGCGACACCATCTCCGGCGTCGCGCGGCCTTCGTCGCGCAGGCGGCTGACGTGCAGGCAGGCGAGCAGGCCCAGCGCGATCTCGGACTGCATGTCGGCGAGTTTTTTCTGAACCAGCTGGTTCGCGGCGAGCGGCCTGCCGAACTGTTTGCGGTCCATCGTGTACTGGCGCGCGGTGTGCCAGCAGGCTTCGGCGGCGCCGAGCGCGCCCCAGCAGATCACGAAGCGCGCGTTGTTGAGGCAGCCGAAGGGGCCTTTCAGGCCGGAAATGTTCGGCAGCAGGTTGGCTTCCGGCACGAACACGTCGTCCATCACGATTTCGCCGGTGGGCGAGGCGCGCACCGAGAACTTGCCCTCGATCTTGCGCGTGGAAAGGCCTTCCATGCCGCGCTCGAGGATGAAGCCGCGGATCACGCCGCCGTCGTCCTTGGCCCAGACCACCATGATGTCGGCGATCGGCGCGTGGGTGATCCACAGCTTGGTGCCGGTCAGGCGCCAGCCGCCGTCGACGCTGCGCGCGCGGGTCAGCATGCTACCGGGGTCGGAGCCGTGGTCGGGTTCGGTCAGGCCGAAACAGCCGAGCAGTTCGCCGGCCGCCATCTTCGGCAGGTATTTCTGCCGCTGCTCCTCGCTGCCGTAGGCGTAGATCGGCGTCATCGCGAGGCCGCCCTGCACGCCCACCGCCGAGCGGAAGGCGGTGTCGACGCGCTCGAGTTCGCGCATGATCAGGCCGTAGGCGACGTAGCCGATGCCGGCGCAGCCGTAACCTTCGAGCGGCGCGCCGAGGAAGCCGAGCGCGCCCATCTCGCGCATGATTTCGCGGTCGAAGGTTTCGCTGCGGTTCCAGTCGCGGATGCGCGGCGCGAGTTTTTCCTGCGCGTACTGGCGCGCGGTGTCACGGATCATCCGCTCCTCGTCGCTCAACTGCGCTTCGATCAGCAGCGGGTCGTCCCACTGGAAGTGGCCGCCGGTGAGGGTGACGGCGGCATGGTCGATGGTCATCGCGGGCTCCGTTGTGCCTGGGCCTGCGATTTTACCGGCGGCAGGCGCTCATCCGGCGTTGCGCGCCACGATGTGGGTCGGCAGGCCGTCGATGCTGTTCTGGTTTTTCAGCGCCCAGTAATCCTGCAGGCCGGACTCGCCCTTCTTTTCGGCCCAGGCCTCGAGCGCGCCGCGTTCACCCTTGTAGTCCATCAGCGGCACGCCCATGCCGCAGGAGGTCTGCACATGCGCGATTGCGAGATCGAAAATCTGCCGCGCGCCGGGCAGCGGCGGAAACAGCGGGAACAGCGCGGGCCATTCCGGATCGTTGCGGTGAATC
The DNA here is from genome assembly GCA_026125585.1 of Burkholderiales bacterium. GTDB lineage: Bacteria > Pseudomonadota > Gammaproteobacteria > Burkholderiales > SG8-41. Next base: position 14,605 of record JAHCLD010000043.1, on the reverse strand, counting down.
ACCTTCGCCGTGCCGTAGAGCCGCAGGATCAGCGGCGCGCCCTCGAAGGCGCAGAACATCACGGTCATGCGTGCATCGGCCTGCACGTGCGCCGAGGTTTCGTTGCCGCTGCCGGTGACACTGAGCCAGGCGACGCGGTTCGGGCCGAGCACGCGCAGCGAATCCATGCCCTTCGGCGAGACGTTGACGCGGCTGCCGGCGGTGGCGGTGCCGGTGAAGTAGATCTTCTGCGCGCGGATGAATTCGATATGCCGTTCCGACAGCGCCCCGAACATCATGGCCATGGTGCAATCCTGTAATCGTAAATATTTGATTATATTGATATTTTTCTAGCGCAGGGTGCGGTTGAGGAACAGCTTCACCTGCTGCACGAGTTCGCGGTCCATACCGTTGAAGAAATGGTCGGCGCCGGCGACGCTGATCTGGCCGGAGCCGCGCACCTTCTGTATGGCCGCCGCGCGTTTCGCGGCGTTTTCGAGCACCGCGGGAAAATCCTTTTCGCCCATCAGGTCGAGCACCGGCGCCCTGAAGGTTTCGGGTTGCGTGTATTCGCCGGAAATGCCGATGGCGACGAAGGCGTCGATCGCCGGCGCGTCGGGGCGGTTGAGCAGCACGTTGGTCATGCGCGCGCCGAGGCTGTGCGCGACGACGGCGATTTTCTTGTGGCCCTTGCCGCGCATGAACTGCACGGCGGCGGCAATCCGGTCGGCGGCTTCCGGGAACAGCGGCGGATACTGCTCGCCGCGCGCTTCGGCGGCGAGCACCGGCATCTGCACCGACAGCGTGGCGTAACCCTGCTCCGACAGGTTGCTGCGCAGCGGGTTGATCAGGCCCCAGTCCGGATTCAGGCCCATGCCGTGAACGACGATCACGCCGGCCCGCGCTTTCGCGTTCGGCGCATGGATGGCGAGAAACTTGCGGCCCGACGGCAGCGCGAGCTGCAGCGGATCGCCGACGAGAATGGCCGGCGTGATTTCGTCCGCCCAGCGTTTTTCACGGGCGTAGTCGGCCGCGGCCCAGGCGTCGAGGCTCAGCGCGGTGAACAGCAGCAGAATGATCAGCTTGTGCATCAGCGTCCCCTGAATTCCGGTTTGGTCTTGGCGAGGAAGGCGCGCACGCCTTCGCGGTAATCTTCGGTGTCGAAGCAGGCGAAACCTTCGTCCCAATCGGCGGGCGGGATGTCGGCGCGCGGGGTCAGGCGTTCGATGAACTGCTTGTGCCAGCGCGCGACCAGCGGCGCGCCGTCGGCGATGCGCCGCGCCAGTGCGTAACTTTCCTTCTCGACGTCGGCATCGGGCACCACGCGGTTGACCAGGCCCTTGCGAAAGGCCTCGTCGGCGCCGAACACCCGGCCTTCGAGCAGGATTTCCAGTGCCACCGCGCGGCCGGTGAGTGCGAGCAGGCCGGCGAGTTCGCCGTAACCCATCGTGAGTCCCAGCCGGTTGACCGGCACGCCGAAGCGGCTGGACGTTCCGCAGATCCGCATGTCGCACATCGCCGCGATCTCGAGCCCGCCGCCGACGCAGGCGCCTTCGATCAGCGCGACGGTCGGATGCTGGCACTGCGCGACCGCCTGCATCGTGGCATGGATCAGTTCGCCGTAGCCCTTGGCCTGGCGCGCGTCGGCGCGCTCGGCGGCGAACTCGGCGATGTCGGCGCCCGCGGCGAAGGCCTTGCCGCCGGCGCCGCGCAGCACGATGCAGCGTAGGGTGTCGTCCGCCGACAGCGCGCGCAGATTGTCGCCGAGGCCCTGCCACATGCTGCGGTCCAGCGCGTTGAGCCGCTCCGGCCGGTTCAGCGTGACGGTGACGATATCGCCGTCGCGCGCGGCGAGAATGGCGCCATCCATGTCGTCAGTCGGCCGTGGCGCCGGTGGCCTTGACCACCTTGCCCCATTTCTCGGTTTCGGATTTCAGGTAGGCGGCGAATTCCGCAGGCGTGTTGCGGATCGGCTCGACGCCCTGTTGGTCCAGGCGCTGGCGGATCTCGGCGCGTTCGAGCACCTGGCGTGTCGCGGCGTTGAGGCGGTCGACGACGGCTTTCTGCGTGCCGCCGCGGCCGAGCAGGCCGTACCAGGTGCTGTAGTCGTAGCCGGCGATGCCGCTTTCGTCGAGCGTGGGCACGTCGGGCGCCGCGGGCGAGCGCTTCATCGTGGTGACGCCGAGCGCGCGCATGCGGCCGCTTTTGATGTGGGGCAGCGCCGAGGCGAAGGTCGACACCATCATCGCGACCTGGCCGCCCATCAGGTCGGTCAGCGCCGGGCCGGTGCCCTTGTACGGCACGTGCACGAGGTCGATCTTGGTGATCAGCTTCAGCAGTTCCGCGGCGAGATGGGTGCCGGAGCCGGTGCCCGCCGACGCGAAGTTGTACTTGCCGGGGTTGGCGCGGGCGAGCCCGATGAATTCCTTGAGGCTGTTCGCCGGGATTTTCGGATTGACGACGACGATGTTCGGCTGCACCGCGGCGAGGCTGACCGGCGCGAGGTCGCGCTGCGTGTCGTAGCGCAGCTTCTTGTACAGCGTCGCGTTGAAGGCAAGGCTGATGTTGCCGAAGAGCAGGGTGTAGCCGTCGTTCGGCGCCCTGGCGACGATTTCCGTGCCCAGCGTCGAGCCGGCGCCGCCGCGATTGTCGATGACCACCGGCTGGCCGAGCGCTTCGGCGAGGCCCTGGCCGACGATGCGGCCGATGATGTCGGTGCCCCCGCCCGGCGCAAAGGGCACGACCAGGCGAATCGGGCGTTCCGGGTAGTTTTGCGCCTGGGCTGCGGGCAGGGCGATGAACAGCGCGGCGAACGCGATGAAAGCATGTTTCGGCATGGGACTCCTCCTGGATTGTCGTGGCCGGAGTCCGTGGTGTCGGGCGGGCTGATGGGGCTCCGGTTGAATCCGGAGCATAGCACCGGCGCCCGCCACGGCCGGGCGGCTCAGGCGGCCCTGGCGGGGCGCGCCGCGGCCTTGCCGCCGGTGAGGTAATCCATCGCCGCCGCCACGCCGCCTTTTTTATGCGGCACGCCGGCCAGTTCGAGGCCCATCTCGACGCCGGCGAGCGTGCCCATCAGCGTCAGGTCGTTGAAGTCGCCGAGATGGCCGATGCGGAACACCTTGTCGGCGATCTTGCCGAGCCCGCTGCCCAGCGACATGTTGAAGTGTTCGAGCACGACCTTGCGGAAGGCGATTTCGCTGTGGCCCGCGGGCATCAGCACCGCGGTCAGCACGCCGGAGTATTCGGCCGGGTTCTGGCACAGGATTTCGAGGCCCCAGGCGTTCACCGCGCGCCGCGTGGCTTCGGCATGGCGCTGGTGGCGCGCAAAGACGTTGTCGAAACCTTCCTCCTCGAGCATGCGCAGCGCCTCGCGCAGGCCGTAGAGCAGGTTGGTGGCGGGGGTGTACGGGAAAAATCCGTTCTTGTTGGGCGCGAGCATTTCGTCCCAGGACCAGTACGAGCGCGGCAGCTTCGCGGCCTTGCTCGCGGCGAGTGCCTTCGCCGAGATGGCGTTGAAGGACAGACCCGGCGGCAGCATCAGGCCCTTCTGCGAGCCGGCGACGGTGACGTCGACGCCCCATTCGTCGTGGCGGTAGTCGAGCGAGCCCAAGCCCGAGATGGTGTCGACCAGGAACAGCGCCGGATGCTTCGCACGGTCGATGGCCTTGCGCACTTCGCCGACGCGCGAGGTGGCACCGGTGGAGGTTTCGTTGTGGACCACGCAGACGGCCTTGATCGCATGCGCCTTGTCCTCGAGCAGGCGCACCTCGATCGCGGCCGGGTCGGCGCCGTGGCGCCAGTCGCCAGTGATGAACTCCGGCTTCAGGCCGAGGCGCAGCGCGAGGTTTTTCCACAGCGTCGCGAACTGGCCGCTTTCATACATCAGCACCGTGTCGCCGGGCGACAGCGTGTTGACCAGCGCGGCCTCCCAGGCGCCGGTGCCGGACGCCGGATAGATCACCACGTCGCCGGCGGTCTTGAACACGCGCTGCATGCCGGCCAGCACGTCCTTGCCGAGCTGCGCGAATTCCGGGCCGCGGTGGTCGATGACCGGCATGTCGATGGCGCGCATCACGCGCTCGGGGACGGTGCTTGGTCCGGGGATCTGCAGGAAGTGGCGGCCGGCGGTGTGGGTCATGATCGGGCTCCGGGAAAGAAGGCGTGGTTGAGCCGGCATGGTAACGCCGGGCGCGTGGCAGGGCAAATGATTTTTGTATGCAAAATATCGAATATCCAAGTACTTCATCTAGGTTAATTTATAAATATTTGTTTTTATTAGTATTTTTATATTGCCATCGACATCAGAAAAAGTTATTATGCATACAAATCACATACTCCCGGTTTGGACAAGCCGATGCTGCAACCCTCGAACGTGACTTCGCTGGCCGAACGCCGGCTGCTTCATGAAACCGTCGTCGACCAGTTGCGCGACCTGATCGTGCAGGGCGAACTGGCGCCGGAGACCAAGCTCAACGAACGCGTGCTGGCCGAACGGCTGGGCACCTCGCGCACGCCCCTGCGCGAGGCGATCAAGTTCCTCGCTTCCGAGGGGCTGGTCGAGCTGCTGCCCAATCGCGGCGCGGTGGTGGCGCCGCTGAAGCCGGAGAAAATGCAGGAAGTGTTCGTCGTGCTCGGCGCGCTGGAGGCGCTGGCCGGCGATCTCGCCTGCCGCAACGCGGCCGATGCCGACATCGCCGACATCCGCGCGCTGCACTATCACATGCTCGCCCATCATGCCCGCGGCGAGCTGGCGCAGTATTTCCGCTACAACCAGCAGATCCACCAGCGCATCATCGACTGTGCCGGCAATGCCACGCTGGCCCAGGCCTGGCGCGCGATGAATGCCCATGTCAAGCGCGCGCGCTACCTCGCCAATCTGTCGGGCGAGCGCTGGGACAAGGCGGTGAAGGAGCATGAGGAGATGATCGAGGCGCTGACCCGCCGCGACGGCGCGAAACTGCAGGCGCTGCTGCGCGACCACCTTGCGAACAAGCTGGTGATGGTCATGGAGGCACTGCAGGCCCGGAAGACGGAGGCCGCGCGATGAATGCCCCGGCGCAGCCCGTGCAGCTCGTCCGCGCCGCGCCCGGCCGCAGCGCGCTGGCGCAGCGCCTGCGGCGGGAGATCCGCGGCGAAGTGCTGTTCGACGCGGCCTCCCGCGGCCGTTATTCCACCGACGCTTCCATCTACCAGATCGAACCCGTGGGCGTGGTGGTGCCGCGCGACGACAACGACGCGCTGGCCGCGCTGCAGATCGGCATCGAGGCCGGCGTGCCGGTGCTGCCGCGCGGCGGCGGCACCTCGCAGTGCGGCCAGACCGTCGGTGCGGCGCTGGTGCTCGACGTGTCGAAGCACCTGAATGAAATCGTCGCCTTTGACCGCGATGCGCGCACGGTGACCGTGCAGCCGGGCATCGTGCTCGACCACCTCAACGCCTGGCTGAAGCCGCACGGCCTGTGGTTTCCGGTCGACGTGTCGACCAGCGCGCAGGCGACCATCGGCGGCATGACCGGCAACAATTCCTGCGGCTCGCGCTCGATCGAATACGGCAACATGGTGCACAACGTGCTGGGCATCGATGCCTGGCTTCCCGACGGCGAGGTCTGCCGCTTCGGCCTGCTGCCGCAGGACCTGTCGCAGCTCGACGGTAGCGAGCGCTATCGCGAGATCGTCCGCCGCGTCGCCGCGATCGCGGCGCGCGAGGCGGAGGAGATCGAGCACCGTTATCCGAAGGTGCTGCGCCGCGTCGGCGGTTACAACCTCGACATGATGTTGCCACCGGGCGCGAACATGGCGCAGCTGCTGGTGGGCTCCGAGGGCACGCTGGCGTTTTCGCGGCGCATCGAACTGAAGCTGTCGCCGCTGCCGAAGCACAAGACGCTGGGCATCTGCCACTTCCCGACCTTCTACCAGTCGATGGAGGCGCCCCAGCACATCGTGAAACTCAAGCCTGCGGCGGTGGAACTGGTGGATGACACGATGATCGCGCTGGCGCGTGGCAACCCGGCTTTTCTGCCGGTCGTCAACCAGTGCGTCAAGGGTGATCCTGCCGCGATCCTGCTGGTGGAGTTCGCCGGCGAGGACCGCGACGAGCAGATCCGACGGCTCAAGCAGCTCTCCGAGCTGATGGCCGACCGCGGCCTGCCGGGCAGCGTGGTCGAGGTTGTCGATCCGGCGTTGCAGCGCGAGTTCTGGGAAGTACGCAAGGCGGGGCTCAACATCATGATGTCGATGAAGGGCGACGGCAAGCCGGTGTCCTTCATCGAGGACTGCGCGGTGCCGCTGGAACATCTCGCCGAATATACCGACAGGCTCACGCAGGTGTTCCACCAGCACGGTACGAAAGGCACCTGGTACGCGCATGCCTCGGTCGGCTGCCTCCACGTGCGGCCGATCCTCGACATGCGCCGCGACGGCGCGCAGAAAATGCGCGCGATCGCCGAGGAAGCCGCGGCGCTGGTGAAGCAGTACAAGGGCTCATACTCGGGCGAGCACGGCGACGGCATCGTGCGCTCGGAATGGATCGCGCCCTTCTTCGGGCCGAAGCTGACCGCCGCCTTCGGGGAAATCAAGGACCTGTTCGACCCGAAGGGTCTGATGAACCCGGGCAAGATCGTGCGGCCGTCGAAGCAGGACGACCGTAGCCTGTTCCGTTTCAAGCCGGGCTACGCTGCAAAGCCGCCGGCGACGGTGCTCAACTGGTCGGAGTGGGGTGGCTTCGACAAAGCCGTCGAGATGTGCAACAACAACGGCCATTGCCGCAAGTTCGACGCCGGCACGATGTGCCCCTCGTACCGCGTCACCCGCGAAGAACAGCACCTGACCCGGGGCCGCGCTAACACGCTGCGGCTCGCGCTGTCCGGCCAGCTGGGACCGAACGCGCTGACCTCGAACGCGGTGCGCGACGCGATGGAACTCTGCGTGTCCTGCAAGGGCTGCCGGCGCGAATGTCCGACCGGCGTCGACATGGCGAAAATGAAGATCGAGTGGCTGCACCACTGGCGCCGCCACCACGGCATCGGCCTGAAGGAACGGCTGATCGCCTGGCTGCCGCGTTACGCGCCCTGGGCGAAACGGGCGGCGCCGCTGGTCAACGTGCTGCAGGCGCTGGCGAAGCCCTTTCTCGGATTTGCTTCGAAACGGTCGCTGCCGGCCTGGCGCGGCGACGCCTTTGCCGCGCCCGCAGTGCCGGACACGGCCGGCGGCCGCGAAGTCGTGCTGTTCGTCGACACCTTCAATACGTACTTCGAGCCCGAGAACGCGCGCGCCGCGCTGCGGGTGCTGGAGGCGGCGGGCTACGCGGTGCATCTGCCACGCCCGGATGGCGAGGCACGCCCGCTGTGCTGCGGCCGCACCTTCCTCGCCGGCGGTCTGGTGGACGAGGCGCGGGCGGAAGCGCGGCGCATGATGGCCGTGCTGAAGCCGTACGTCGAACGCGGCGTGCCGGTGGTCGGCCTCGAGCCGTCCTGCCTGTTCTCGCTGCGCGACGAGTTCCTGTCGCTGCTGCCCGGTGCGGAGGCGTCGGCGCTGGCGGGACAGGCGCTGCTGTTCGAGGAATTCATCGCCCGCGAACACGAGGCCGGGCGGCTGCAACTGAAGCTGAAGGCGCTGCCGCAGGCCAAAGCCCTGCTGCACGGCCATTGCCACCAGAAAGCCTTCGCCGCGATGCCGGCGGTGCAGAAGGTGCTGGGCCTGGTGCCGGAACTGAAGGTGGAAACCGTCGAATCGAGCTGCTGCGGCATGGCCGGCAGTTTCGGTTACGAGGCGCGCCATTACGAGACGTCGATGCGCATGGCGGAACTGTCGCTGCTGCCGAAGGTGCGCGAGGCGGGCGAGCACACGCTGATCGTCGCCGACGGCACCAGTTGCCGCCACCAGATCCACGACGGCACGCGGCGCGAGGCGGTGCACGTCGCGCGCGTGCTGGTGGCGGCGCTGGACTGAGCGTACGTTCCGGCCCAGTAGCACCGCTTCCAGCTCGAATCTCGGAAAGGAAGCGAACTACATTTACAGGAGTGGCAAAGGTAAAGAAAGCGCAGCGCGCCTGGACAGCCATGGGCTGGGACGATATCGAGGATCGCCGGTTCCGGTTTGGATGGTTTTCAGTATGGAAAGCATCCGTTGAGCGCCGACTTGTTCACCGAATTCAAAGGGGCCTTTGGGATAACCCAGTCCGAGGCGGGCTGCCATGTCGATGTCTTCCGGCGATGCAAAACCTGACTGGGCAATCCAGCATCCGATGTTCACGATCATGGCAACAATTCGCTGTGCGATGAATCCCGGGCTGTCCCGGACAAGGGTTACTGGAACGCCATCTCGCGACAGCAAGGTCAGTGCCGCATCGATCACTTCCCGGCTGGTTGCCGGTGTTGCCATGCAAGTGCGGTGTTTCTCGAGTCCGAACAGGGCGTCAACAGCGATCGTGCGCCTCGCGTCGAGCCCCTGTTCCGAGCAGACCGTCGCGGTGTCCTTGCCCACGGGTGTCACGATGCAAAGTGCGCTTGCGCCGGGTTTTTCACCTTCGTCTATCGTGGCGCCGCAGTCCTTGAGTACACCGATCACTGCTGTACGGAGCGTGGGTTCTTCGGAACTGATCCAGATGGATTGTGGGACATTGCCGCCGGCCGGAGTGGCTGGCGTGCCACCGACGATCCTGCCGTCCTGGTAGCGGTAGAAACCTTGGCCGGATTTTCGACCTGTAAGCCCGGCGGCAACCCTTTGCCTGAGTAGCGGGGAAGGCCGGAAGTACGGTTCCTGGTAAAACTGTTCGTAAACGCCTTCCATTGCACGGTGGACGACGTCGATGCCGTTATTGTCGATCAACTGGAAGGGGCCCATGGGGAAACCCAGAGCCTGGCGCATGATGTTATCGATTTCCGCGAACGTGGCGACCCCTTCTTCCGCAATACGCGCCGCTTCTAGGGTGAATCCGCGTCCGATGTTCCCCGCCAGGAATCCGGCAAAGTCTTTGCAACGTACGGGTTCGCGTCCCATTTGCTTGGCCAGCAGAACCAGCGATTCGCAGGTCGACGGGTCCGTCCGGAGTCCGTCAATCACTTCGACAAGCTTCATCAGGGGGACAGGATTGAAAAAATGCATGCCGGCAACCCGCTCAGGACGTTTGCAGTTGGCGGCGATGCTGGTAATCGAAAGCGCGGAGGTGTTTGAAACCAATATGCAATTGTCGGGAACAATGGTTTCCAGCTTGGCAAACAATGCCTGTTTTACGTGAAGCTCTTCGGCAACAGCTTCAATGATGATCTGGCATTTCGCCAGATCCTCGATACTGGCGACTTGATGGATTCTGCTGATGGCCGCTGCTGCGTCCGGTTTTGAAATATTTCCTTTCTCGACGGCACGGTGCAGCATTTTTGACACAAAGTCATGTGCGTCACTCACCGCGCCCGGCTTCGCATCCGTAAGAAACACCTGGATGCCGCCGGTTGCGGCGACTTGCGCGATGCCCCGGCCCATTGTTCCCGCGCCAACAATACCCACTGCAATTTGTAGTGGTGCTGCTATAGTCATATCAATTCCAGAGTGACAAAACGAGAGGGTCTTGTGTAATCCGCGTTATGTGCCGAGGATCGCGGTGGCATGTCCGGACAGGACTCCGCCTATGCCGTGAATGAGGGCATGCCGGGGTTTATCGACTTGGCGCGCCCCCGCCTCCCGGCGAAGCTGGCGCACTGCTTCGATGATCAGATAGATGCCGAACATCCCGGGATGGCAGTACCTCAATCCGCCGCCAGACGTATTTACAGGGAGTTTGCTGCCGGGGCCGATGCCTTTGTCGACCAGCAGGCCGCCTTCGCCCTTTTTGCAGAAACCCAGATCTTCCAGTCCGAGAATCACATTGATCGTAAAGGCGTCATAGATCTGCACCACGTCAATATCGCCGGGGCCCAATCCCGCCATTTCATATGCATCCTTGCCTGAAGCGACGGCGGCCGTAGTGGTGAAACTACGCATCGCTGCACCGTATCGGTGGCTGTGGCTTTCGCCTGCACCCAGAACCCGTACGGATTTCCGGCCCAGCTTTTTTGCGCGCTCCTTTGTGGTGACAATCACGGCGCCGCCGCCGTTGGTGATGAGACAGCAGTCGAGTTTCCGCAGCGGATCGCTGATCAGCGGGGATTGGCAGACCTCCTCGACGGACACAGGCTCCCGTTTCAGGGCCGCCGGATTGAGTGCCGCCCACTGGCTCGCGGTAACGGTGACTCTGGCGAGTTGTTCCCGCGTCGTGCCGAATTCGTGCATATGCCGCTGCGCGGCCAGGGCGTATGCGGAAATCGGATGTTGAAATCCGTAAGGCACTTCATAAGGCAGATTGTCTGCGCCAGTGACCAGTTTTCCCCCGTCGGAACGTTGCGTGCTGGCATAGGCAATCAGTGCGACTTCACATCTTCCCGTCGCAAGGGCGCTGAGCGCGTGTCCCAGATGTGACACAAACGAGCAACCGCCCAGATTTGTCGAGTCCGTGTACTTGGGCTGGATTCCGAGCTGTTCCGCAAGGGTTACCGAGGACATCCAGAAATAAGGTGTCACGGCAAACACTGCGTCGATATCTCTGATCGACAGCCCGGCATCGTCAGCAGCGCGGTGGGCGGCCAAAGACATGATTTCCGCGACGGACAGCGTCGTGTCCCACCCGATTTCGGCTTCAGATACCCCGACAATGGTTGCTGCTCCGGAAAGTTTAGAGGGCATCACAAAACGCTTTCCGTATCGAGTTTGAACAAAGGAACACTTATGCTGTCCGTAATGTCCTCGAAAATCACAGATACCGGTGCGCCGATCCGAACGGCCTCGACATCACAATCAACGATATTTGTCATCATCAGGGGACCCTCTGCAAGGGTGACCATGGCAATCACGTAGGGAACCTTGGTCTTGAAATATTTGTGCCCGCTTTGCCTTGCAACCGTGAAGGTGTGAATCACCCCTTTTCCGCTGCATGCAATCCACTTCAGTGTTTTGGCGTCGCAGTGGGGGCAATATGATCGCGGATACCAATGCGTTTTTCCGCAGGTATCGCATTGCGGAATGGAGAGCGTGCCATTGCGCCCCGATACCCAGTATTTCTCTCCGGTGCCGCGCACCTCCGGGCAAGGCCGGTTTACCGTCTCTTCCATCAAATCTCCCCGATTGACCGTTTGTCCGGCGCCATCCGCTCTGTTCCGCAACCCCGGTTTTGACAGGAAACGAAACCCAGTCTGGTGGAATGGCTGCCGGCCACTACTGATATTATTGATTCTAGTCATTAATATGAGTAGTATGTCTAATGCTAGGATTGATAGGCAGGTGTGTCAAGCTTGCCGGGTAACCACAAATCAAATGCCAAAAATCATGGAAAAAAACGCAATTTCAGCGATAAGCCGGCCGGGCACTGTCGACACATCAATCTTTTCCTCGGATCGGCCCCTTTATCAGGAAGTAAAGGACCGGATTGTCAGGGGGTTGATGGAGGGTGAGTGGAAACCACAGGAGGCGTTGCCCAGCGAAGCCCGGCTTGCAGAGCGTTTTGGCGTAAGTGTTCCGACATTGCGTGCGGCGATATCAGAGTTGGTCGCCGCGAAAGTTTTGATGCGAAAGCAGGGTAAGGGAACATTTGTCGCCTCTCACAATCATCACAACGTGTACCAGTTTTTTCATATGGTTCCCGACGATGGTCCCAAAGCCCTTCCCCGTTTCACGCTCTTGTCATTTTCAAAATCTGCGGCGAACGCCGATGCCATCCGCGACCTGAATCTTCAGGCAGGCAAGGAGGGGAGTCGCGTATTCGAGTTTTCGATCTGCCTTGGCATCAACGGCGACCCGGTGATGCTTTCACAGATTACCGTCCCCGCTGGTTATTTTCACAACCTTTCGGAGAAAGTGATCAACGAAGAGCGGGACACCATTTACGGAATGTATCAGTCCAAGTACGGAGTGACTTTGACAAGAACGGTCGAGAAGTTGCGGGCCGTTACCGCCAATGCCTATTTGGCACGACACCTGGGGTTGAAGAAGGGGCAGCCGCTGCTGCAGATTTATCGGATCGGTTATACGTTCAACAATATTCCGGTGGAGCTGCGCACCAGCTATGCAAGAACCGACCGGTACCACTTCCTGCTGAAACAAGGTCAAGCCGAATGACGGAATGTCTGGCCGTACATGCAGTAGGTGCGTGTTGCCGGTGTCGCGGTTGAAGGTTGAAGGTTGAAGGTTGAAGGTTGAAGGTTGAAGGGCAAGGGTTGCGCGCATAAAAAGAAATTAAGAGTCCACCTAGGGTAGAGAGAGGAGGCGGCAGTGTCGGTATCGGAGCGTGGTGTTATCCATTCCCTGCCCGTCCCTGTGGACTTGCGGAAACTGGTGTCGCCGGCGTCGATCGCGGTGGTGGGCGCGTCGCAGGATACAAAAAGGGTAGGGGGCGAAATTGTCCTTAACCTCAAGGCGGGAGGGTTTCGTGGTGACGTTTTTCCGGTAAATCCGAAATACAGTGAAATCTGCGGCTATTCCTGTTTTCCGGGAGTGACGGAAATCGGGAAATCTGCAGACATGGCCGTGGTGGCGGTAAATGCGGAGCTGGTTCCAAACGTCATTCGCCAGTGCGGAAAGGCCGGAATCTCCATTGCGGTGGTGTTGAGTTCCGGTTTTGGCGAGGCCGGCGCATCGGGGATCAAACTGCAGAGGGATCTGGATGACGCGATTGCAGAAAGTGGCGTCCGGATCGTAGGGCCCAATTGCATCGGCCTGATGAATGTCAGGCGGCACATGTACTGCGGATTCGGTCCGGGATTCCGGAACCACGGGCTCTCGAAGGGGCCGGTCGCGATGGTGACCCAGAGTGGTGGCTATGGTTTCAGCGTAGTCGGCCTGTGCAATCATCAAGGAATCGGTTTTTCACAGATCATATCAACTGGCAACGAATGCGATCTTTCCACGGCTGACCTTATCGATTACATCCTCGATGATGACGAAATTAAGGTTGTTGTCACGTATATCGAAGGAGTCAAGGACGGGCGCAGGCTCCTGGAAGTTGGCCAAAAGGCCTTGGCGTGCGGGAAGCCCATACTGTGCTGGAAGGTGGGCAACTCGGTCGTTGCGCGGAATGCGGTTGCATCCCACACCGCGAACCTCAGTGCGCCCTACGAGTTGTTCAAGACTGCATTTTCAGGATCCGGTTATATCGAGATCAGGGAAATCGAAGACCTTGTTGATATCGCACGGGGATTTTTGGGTGGACGCATCCCGAGAGGGCGTCGGGTTGCCGTAGTCACGACTTCAGGCGGTTCCGGGGTATTAATGGCGGATCGCTGTGATGAAGCCCGGCTTACGTTGCCGGAGCCGCCGCCAGCGCTTCTTGAATCTATCCGCAGCATGCTGCCGCCGCATTCGGCAGTCACCAATCCTGTCGACATGACCGCGCAGGTGGGGGATGACGCCGCGTCTTTCAATCGAGTGGTGAAAGCGTTCGTGGACAGTCCGGCTTATGACCAGATACTGGTCAGATATGGCGCGGTTCAAGGCGTCAATGCTCCAGCATGGGCTACCGGGATGGTTGCCATGGCGCAGGCAACACAAAAACCCGTGCTGGTTGCCTGGAGCCGTGTACCGGATACCTCGTCGAAGGCGCTGCAGATTCTTGAGGAAGGAGGCGTTCCCTGGTTTATCACGCCGGGCAGGACGGTGACCGCTGCTGCCGCCTTGGGTGATTTTCATTGCCGTCAGACGAAGCTGCAGCAGTCCGTCGTCGGACCGGATGAGTGGTTTTCGAAAGTGCCCATCAACCTTCCGCCAAGGACGGATGCCTTGGGCGAGCATGCCTCCAAGCAGATCATCGCCGCCTATGGCATCCCGGTTGTAAACGAAAGACTCTTTAATCTCGCGGAAATCGAGAATCTCGAGCAGAGTCCGTTTGCTTTTCCGCTGGTGGTCAAAATCGAATCGCCGGATATTGCCCACAAGACCGAAGCCGGGGCGGTCATCACCGGAATCCGCTCGTTGCCGGAGCTCAGACAGGCGGCCGGAAAAGTGGCTGCCTCGGCAAAAAAGCATTTTCCAGATGCCGTTATCGAAGGTGTGCTGGTTCAGCAGACCTGCTCGGGCATGGAGTTGATTCTGGGGGGCTTCGTCGACGACTGCTTTGGTCCGGTGGTTATTCTCGGATTGGGCGGCATCCATGCCGAGGTACTGAAGGACGTCACCAGACGGTTTGCCCCGGTATCAAGGGCATCTGCGCGAGAGATGATTTTCGAGTTGCGGGCGGCACCGCTGTTCAGCGGATATCGGGGCATGCCTCCCCTTGACGTTGAGGCTTTGGCAGACGCGATTTTCCGCTTGGCCCATCTCATTTCGCATCACAAGGATCAAATAAGGGAGATTGACATCAATCCACTCTTCATCGGCCCAGCAGGAACCGGTGTCATTGCTGCGGACGCGCTGGTAATCGCCAATATTGAACAAAAGGCGCAATAACAAATGCTTTTCAACAATACTGATTTTTCATCCTTGAGGCTGCCACGGCATGTTGCCGAGCTGAGAAGGGATGTTCGCGGTTTTCTGGAGGCTGAGCGCCGGAAAAACGCGTTTAAGGTTCACCTTGGGCACGGGGAGTTCGATCCGGAGTTCAGCCGCAGGG
>JAHCLD010000042.1 GCA_026125585.1 Burkholderiales bacterium | reverse complement strand
GGCCGAAGGCAGCCGCCTGCAGTTTTCCACGCAGCTGAAGGAACTGCAGCGGCTGCGTGCCGTGGCCGTGCACCAGCTCGGCGTGCTGGTCGCCGACCCGTCGCTTGCCATCGCCGCGGGCGACCTGCGGCTGCCCGCGCCGCCGCTGCCGCCCGCGGGACTGCCGTCCGCGCTGCTGGAACGCCGGCCCGATGTGCGGCAGGCCGAAGCCGCGGCGATGTCGGCCAATGCGCAGATCGGCATCGCGCGCGCGGCGCAGTTTCCGGCCATCAGCCTCACCGCATCCGCCGGCTCGCAAAGCGCCGAACTCTCGAACCTGTTCTCATCGGGCGCGCGCATCTGGTCCATCGGCCTCGGCGCTGTCGGCCCGATCCTCGACTGGGGACGTTATGCGGCACGCACCGAACAGGCCGAAGCCCGGGCGCGCCAGTCGGCGCTGGCCCACGAACAGGCCGTCCGCACGGCGTTCCGCGAAGTCTCCGATGCGCTGTCCAATGTGCGCATCGCCAATGAAGCCGACGCCGATTACCGCAACCGCGTCGATCAGGCGCAGAACGCGCTGCGCCTCGCAACGCAGCGTTACGAATCGGGTTATTCCGCCTACCTGGAAGTGCTGGACGCGCAGCGCACGCTGAACGCCGCACAGCTGGCCTTCGTGCTGAACCGCCGCGCCTACCTCGGCTACACCGTGGATCTGATGATCGCCCTGGGCGGCGGCTGGCAGCCGTACTGATGCTGAAGCGCTGAGTCCGGCCCTGCCCTTCAGCCCGGCAGATTGCCGGCAATCCAGTCCGCGACGAAATCCACGCCAACCTGGCGGTTGTCGACATGCGCGTGTTCGGCGCCGCCGTCTTCGGCGGTGAACACGCGCAGCGTCTTCTTCGCCGAACCCAGCGCATCGTAGAGTTTCTGCGCGTTTTCCGCCGGCACCACGCGGTCGTTGGCGCCGTGGGTCACCAGGAAAGGCATCGTGATCTGGTGGGCGACGTCCTGCAGCGTGAACCGTTTCGCGATTTCAATGCTGGCGTCGGTATCCGGCGCGCCAACCACCCACTGGAACTGGAAATTCGACTGCGCAACCTTGGTCCCCTCGGCCTGCGCCTTTTCCTTGATCTTCTGCTGCCAGCCGGCGAGGTCCCAGTGCAGCGCGGTCATCGCGACGCCGGCGGCGTAGCGCTTCTCGAAGGCGGCGATGCGCGCCGAGTAATAGCCGCCGAAGCTGTAGCCCATGATCACCACCCGCGCCGGATCGACGTCGGCGCGCTGCGCGACGTAGTCGTAGGCGGCGCGGCCCGGCACCTCGTAGTCGTGGCGGCTGTGGATGCCGCGGAACCGCAGCGTCTCGCCCTGCCCCGGCCCGTCGATCGCCAGCGTGTGCATGCCGCGCTTCGCGAATTCGAGCCCGGCGAAGATCACGCTCATTTCCTTGCAGTTGTCCATGCCGTTGAAGATCACCACCGTCGGCGCGCGCAGCGACACGCCCGGCGCCCTCATGAACAGCGCCGGCAGCGTCTTCGTTTCGTACGGCACCTCGACGAACTCGATTTCGGGATGGCGCCGCGTCAGCCCCTCGCGGTAACAGCGGTAGGCCTTGCGCCCCACCGCCGCCTTGGCCTCGCCCGGCGGGATGAAGCGCTCGCCGGTGTAGTAATAGTTGCCGGCACGCAGGTAGTAGTTGCCCGCCGTGCGGTCGCGGCCGCGCGCGGCTTCGGCATCGGCGGTTTTTTCGAGCCGCGCCGCCATCGCGCACCACTCTTCCTGCCAGGCCTCCGGTTCGCCCTGCCGCGTTTTCAGGCGCTCGGCGATGCGGTCGATCTCGTCCATCGCGACCACGCCGTACGGCGCCATGCCCTTGCACGCCAGCGCGGCGTTGGACCACAGGAAATTGCCGGGAACATGATCGATCCAGAAACCGCACGTGCTCATTGCCGCTCCTCCCGTCCGGCGGGGCTCCGGCCGGATAAATTATAAGTATTTGATTTTATTTATATTTTTACTGCTGTTGCGCCTGCTGCGTGGCGATGTCGCGGCGCACCTGCTCCATGTCCAGCGCCTTCGCCTGCGTCAGCACGCTCTCCAGGCCCGACGCGGGCAGCGCGCCGGCCTGCATGAACACGATGATTTCCTCGCGGAACAGCAGGAGGGTCGGAATCGAGCGGATGCCGAAATGGCCGGCCAGCGCCTGCTCGTCGTCGGAGTTGACCTTGGCGAACACCACGTCGGGATGTTGTTCCGCGGCGGCCTCGAACACCGGCGCGAAGCTCCTGCAGGGGCCACACCACGGTGCCCAGAAGTCGACGATCACCATCTTGTTGCCGGTGACCGTCGCTTCGAAATTGTCCTGCGTCAGTTCCTGTACGGCCATCATTGCGCTCCGCTGTAATCGAAGCGCGATGATGGCACAAAACCGGCGACGGCTCAGGTGCCGATCACGCCGCCGTCGTTCCTGCGGATCACCACGGTCGCCGAGCGCGGCCGCCCGCCGGCGGGACCGTCGGGCCAACTGCTCACCACCTTCGGATTCTTCGGATCGTTGCGCTCGGACGAAGTTTCGCCCGGATGCTGGATGTTGACGAACATGGTCCTGCCGTCCGGCGTGGTGACCACCCCGGTGACTTCGGCGCCGGCGGGCCCGGTCAGGAAGCGGCGGATTTCTCCGGTCCCGATGTCGGCGGCCAGCATCATGTTGTTGCCCAGGCGCTCGTAATGGCCCTTGTTCAGCGTGCTGGTCGAGACGTCGGTCTGGATCCACAGCATGCCGCCGCCGTCGAACCACAGGCCGTCGGGACTGCCGAACGAGTCGCCCTTGATGCTGCCGCGCCGCGCCAGATCGGGATGCTGCGCGTCGCCGGCGAGCGCGAACAAATCCCACTGGAAATTCAGCGCCGCCGGGTCATTGCCCGTTTCGCGCCAGCGGATGATCTGGCCGAACACGTTGCTTGCGCGCGGATTGGCGCGGTCCGTTCCCGGCCGGTCCCTGGCGCCACGCTGGCTGTTGTTGGTCAGCGTGCAATAGACTTCGTTGGTGGCGGGATGCACGGCGATCCATTCCGGCCGGTCCATTTTCGTCGCGCCGACGGCGTCGGCCGCGGCGCGGGTGCGGATCAGCACGTCGGCCTGGTCGGCAAAACCGGCGGCCGCCGTCAGCGCGCCCCGGCCGTGGATCAGCGGGATCCATTCGCCCGAACCGTCATCGCCGAATTTCGCGACATACAGCGTGCCGTGGTCGAGCAGGTTGCGGTTGGCGTTGCGGTCCTTGCGGTTCCAGGCGTCGCGCGACACGAATTTGTAGATGTATTCGAACACGCGGTCGTCGCCCATGTAGATCACCAGCCGCCCGTCGCGCGCCGTCGCCGGCCATGCGCCCTCGTGGCTGAAACGGCCCAGCGCCGTGCGTTTGACCGGCTGCGACTGCGGATCGTACGGGTCGAACTCGACCACCCAGCCGTGGCGGTTGGGTTCGTTGGGATGTTTGCCGGCGTCGAAACGCTCGTCGAACTCGTTCCAGCGGTAGCCGCGGCCCTTCGCCGATACGCCGTTGCGCCGCTGGTCCGCCGTCAGCGTGCCGCTGTTGATGAAATAGGTGTCCCAGTTTTCCTCGCAGGTCAGGTAGCTGCCCCAGGGCGTGTAGCCGTGCGCGCAGTTGTTGAACGTGCCGAGCACGGTCGTGCCCGCGGGATCGGCGGCGGTTTTCATGCCGGTGCTGCCGGCGGCCGGGCCCGCGACCCGCATCGGCGTGCGCGCGGTCACGCGCCGCGCAAAGGGCGAAGGCCGCACCACCTCCCATCTGCCGCCGTTCGCGTGCACCTCGATCACCGAACAGCCGTGCGCGTTCTGCGCCTTGCGCACCTTGTCCGCACTCCAGTCCGCAAAGCCGTCCGTGTGCAGCAGGCCGTCGTCGGTGTATTCGTGGTTCATCACCAGCAGGCCGTTGACGGAATTGTCCGAGCCGTACGGCAGCGGAAAATAATGGATGCCGTCGTGGTGCATGCCCGCCTGCAACGCCTGCTCGTCGGCGGTATTGCCGGCGTCGGGCCTGAACGCCGGGGAACCGGAAGGGTGGCCGACGGGATCGCCCCAGGCATACAGCACGTTCGCTGCATACCCCTCGGGGACACGAACCGCATCAGCCGTGGAAACGGAAATGCCTTTGAAGCCGGGCCGGCCTTCGCGGCGCGGCGCGGTCGCGCAACCCGCCAGCGGCAGGCTGCCGGCCACCGCCAGCGCGGCGGCGCCTTTCAGCAGGCCGCGGCGCGACAGCCGGGCTTCGAGGATCTGTTCGAACGTGGCATTCGGCGACTCGTTGAGGGGCCGCCCGTCGCTGTAACCGTGGCTCATGTGCGCTCCCGGATATGTGGAAGCCGCACACCTTAAGGCCGGATGTTTACAGGACGATGACGATGTCCGGAGCGGCGGCCTTCAGGCGCCGCCGCTGGCGCTCTCGGCGCTCTGCTGCAGCAGACTCAGCAGCGCCGCCGCCTTGTCGAAAGTTTCCTGGTACTCGGCCTCGCGCTGCGAGTCGGCGACGATACCGCCGCCGGCCCAGAAGCGCACCGTGCCGTGCGAATGCACCAGCGTGCGGATGGCGATGTTCGTGTCCATGCCGCCGTCGAAGCCGACGTAGCCGATCGCGCCGCAGTAGACGCCGCGGCGGTGCGGCTCCAGTTCCTCGACGATCTGCATCGCGCGCAGTTTCGGCGCGCCGGTGATCGAGCCGCCGGGAAAGGCGCCGCGCAGCAGGTCGATCGCGTCGCGCCCCGGTTTCAGCCTTCCGGTCACGGTGCTCACCAGGTGGTGCACGGTGGCGAAGCTCTCGACGTCGAACAGCTTCGGCACCTTCACCGAGCCGGTCGCGCAGTTTTTCGACAGGTCGTTGCGCAGCAGGTCGACGATCATCAGGTTCTCGGCGCGGTCCTTCTCGCTCGCGACCAGTTCCGCGATGCGCTCCGCGTCGAGGCGCGCGTGGCCGGCGCGCGGCCGCGTGCCCTTGATCGGCTTGGTTTCCACGGCGCCGTCGCGCACCCGTAGGAACCGCTCCGGCGACGCCGACAGGATCTGCGCGTACGGCGTGCTGAAGTAGGCGGAATACGGCGCGGGATTGATCAGCCGCAGCCGCTGGTAGGCGAGCCAGGGATCGCCGCTCGCCTTCGCAACGAAGCGCTGCGCGAGGTTGACCTGGTAGCAGTCGCCGGCGCGGATATAGCCGAGCACGCGGTCGAAGGCATGGCCGTAGCCCTTCGGCGTGAAATTCGAGGTCACCGGCGAGGTCACGCGGAACGGCGCGCGCTGCCGCTCGGGCCTCGCGCCGCCGAACAGCCGCGCCAGCGCGTCCCATTTGCGGTCGGTGTCGGGATCGCGGCCCTGCCCCGCCAGCCAAGCGCGGCGCTCGGAATGATCGACCACCACCGCCCAGTCGTAGAGACCGACCGCCATGTCGGGAATGCGCTCGCTGGCCCGCGCGCGCGCCGGCAGGCGCTCGATGCGCCGCGCGAGGTCGTAGCCGAAATAACCGATCGCGCCGCCGGCGAAGGGCAAGTCGCCGGCGCAGCCCGGCTCGATGCCCAGCCGTCCGCGCAGCAGTTCGAAGGGATCGGCGCGCGACAGCTCGCTCGCCTCGGCGTGGACCTCGGTCAGCGCGCCGCGGGTCACCAGCCGCACGTACGGCTCGGCGGCGATGATGTCGTAGCGCGCCTGCCCGGGATGGTGCAGGCCGCTGTCGAGAAACACCGCCCACGGCCGGTCGGCGACCGCCTCGAACAGCGCGGCGCTGTCCTCGCGGTAGGGCAGTTCGGTCAGCAGGGGAGCGGCCATGAAGGCATTGTAGCGAAACCGTCCGGCCGTCATGCAATCGAAACATCGGACCGTTATCGTGTGCGGCATGCATCCAGCGCACGGCTCCCGGCCGCAGGCCGGACATGGCGGACACAGCGGGCATAGCGGACACAGTGGACACAGGGTCCGCACGCTGTTCCTGTCCGACATCCACCTCGGCACCCGCGCCTGCCAGGCCGAACACCTGCTCGCCTTCCTCAGGGCATACGAATGCGAGAACCTGTTCCTCGTCGGCGACATCATCGACTTCTGGGCCATGAGCCGCGCGGTGCACTGGCCCGCCTCGCACAACACCGTGGTGCAGAAAATCCTGAAGAGGGCGCGCCACGACACCCGGGTCTGCCTGATCCCCGGCAACCATGACGAGCTGCTGCGCGGGCATGCGGGTTCCAACTTCGGCGACGTGCACCTGCTGCGCTAGCACGTGAACGTCGCCGCCGACGGCAGGCGCTACCTCGTGCTGCACGGCGACGAGTACGACCAGGTCACGACGCTGCACCGCTGGGTTTCGGTGCTCGGGGACGTCTCCTACGGCATGCTGATCCATCTCAACCGCGGCCTGTCGTGGCTGCGGCGCAGGCTCGGCATCAGCGGGCACTGGTCGCTCGCCGACTATGCCAAGCGCAACGTGCTGCGGGCGGTCAGCTTCATCAGCGATTTCGAGCGCGCCGTGGCGCACACCGCGCGGCAGCGCGGCCTCGACGGCGTGATCTGCGGCCACATCCACACGCCGGCGCTGCGCCGGATCGACGGGATCACCTACATCAACTGCGGCGACTGGGTCGACAGCTGCACCGCGGTGGTCGAACACATGGACGGCCGCATGGAACTGGTGCGCTGGGAGCCCGGAGCGCGCACGACCGTCGATGAAATCGGCAGGGTGGTGCGGCTGCATGCCGCAGGTCTATAACAAAAATATGTTTATAATTAAATACTTATAAATATCGCCATCCAATATTGCCGCCCAATCACCCCAGACGGGCAGGCAATTCGTTTTTCCCGCGCAGCAGGTCTTCGAGCTGGAACAGGTCGCGCTTGCGGTAGATCAGCCGGTCCACCGCGATGCCGCGCTCGCGCGCGATGCGGCCGACCAGCATCAGCGCGGACTCGCCCATGCCGCTCATGAACAGCAGCCTGAACCGGCTCCGGCCCTGCCGCCCGGCCAGCGCGTCGAGCAGCATCGTGCAATCCCGGTTGCCGAGAAACACGTCGACCAGGACGACGGTCGGACTGAATTCGTCGAGGTAGCGCAGGAACACGGCCGTATCGGTCGTCGCCACCACGTTGCAGCCTGCGCGGGCCGCGATGCGGCGGATCATCGCGACGATCTGCTCGTCGTCGTCCAGCACCAGCAGGCGGTGCACGTCCCCGCCGGCGCCGACCCCGGCCGGAGTGTCCGCGGATTCCTCCTTCAGCATGGCACCACCCGGTGCCGGCGCACCAGATCGACGATGCGCTCCGGGTCGTGCCGCTTTTCGAACACCCCCGCCACCGTCAGCCCGTTGCGCTTGGCGGTACGTTCGGCGAGCGCGAGGATGCGGTGGTCGTAGCCGCTCGTCAGGATCACCGGAACCCGTGGCGCCTTCTGCCCGCCGAGGAAATCGAGGACCGTGCAGCAGTCCTGGCGGCCGAGGATGACATCGACGATCACCACCTCGGGCCGCGACGCCTTGTACGCCTCGGCGAAATTCTCCGGATCGTGGATGCAACTCACGCTGTAGCCGGCCCGGTGCAGCAGGCGGGTGAACAGCCGGCCGACGCCGGGATCGTCGTCCAAGATCAGCACGTCCGTGCGCGGCTGCGGCAGCGGATGCGAAATTTTCGGAACGGCAAGCACCGGCATGGCGGTTTCCTCGGCAAGTTTCCCCGGCAATCATCCCTGCGACGGCGCGACTTCGACGGCATGCCTGCAGGCCGCGACGAACGCCTTGGGCTCGAAGGGCTTTTCGAGCACGAGATGACGCTTGCCAAAACGCGCGCGCGCCTCGGCCGCGGCCTTCTGCGAAGCGGTGATGACCACGATCGGCACCGCGGGAACGCTCGACTCGAGCGCCTCCACCAGATCCAGCCCGTTCAGCCTGCCCGGCATCAGGATGTCGGTGACCACCAGATCGGGCACCTGCCCCGACTCGATGGAGGCCAGCGCGTTGACCGCGTTCTCGGCCTCCATGATCTTGAAACTCGCCTGGGACAGCAGGCGCCCGGCGAGCTTGCGGACCGAAGGGTTGTCGTCGACGACCAGCGCGCGCGACGACTCCGTTCTCGCCCCGGGCACGCCCTCTGAAGCCCGCACGGAACGCGCGACCGGCAGCAGGACGGAAATCGTGGTTCCCTTGCCGGTCTCGGTCGACTTGACGAAGGCGTCGCCGCCGCAGCTGCGCGCGAACTCGCGCACCGCCCACAGCCCGAGTCCGGTGCCCGCGCCGCGCGGCTTGGTCGTGTACATCGCCTCGAAGCATCGCGCCCTGGTTTCCGGAGACATGCCGCAACCGGTGTCCGCGCATGAAATTTCGACGTAATCCCCGGCGCGCACCGCGGCGTACGGCACTTTCGAGTCGATGCGCACGACGCCGACCGTGAGCCGGATCTCCCCGCCCTTGGGCATGGAATCGCGGCTGTTGATCACCAGATTGAGCAGGCTCGACTCGAAAAAGCTGGAGCTGGCGTAGACCATCGGCGGATCCGGCGGATCCATCGCAGTGGTGAAGGCGATGTTGGACGGCAGCGTCCGCTTGCAAATCTCGACCGCGCCCTTGAGCACGTCCCCGACCTGCACCGCCTGCAGTTCGAACGGCTCCCGCCGCGACAGCCGTGTCAGGCTCCGCGTCAGGCTCTCGCCCTGCCGCATCGCCCGCACCGCCTCCTCCAGCAGGTCCATCGGCTCGCCGCCCACGCCCCGCAGCTCCAGCTCGTCGCGAAGCATCTGCAGGTTGCCGAGCGTCACCACCAGAATGTTGTTGAAATCGTGGGCGACGCCGCCCGCGAGCAGTCCCACGAGCTCCACCCGCTGGGCGTGCTGGAACCGGCTCTGCTCCACCGACTTGCCTTCGTTGTCTGCGAGCACCACGACCTGCACGGAAAACATGCTGTCCTGCTGGTGCGGCTCGCTGGCGTGGAATTCGAGCGTATGCGTCCTCGCCGGCGCCCGGATCTCGATTTCGCAATCGAACGAGCGCCCCTCGGACAACAGGTTCATCAGTTCGGCGCCGCCCGAGACCATCGGCCCGCGCAGCGCATTCTCGATGTCCGGCAGCGAAATGTCCTTGATGCCGAGCAGGTCGAGGACCAGCCGGCTCGCCAGTTCGTTGGCGCGCACCGACTCGATACGGCCGGTTTTCGCCGAGCGCTGGAAGCAGATCGCCGGATTCGGCGAGTACAGGAAACCGGCTTCGGCAAGGCGCAGGTACTGCTCATGCGCGTACTGGTCCCTGGTGTCGCGCAGCACCAGGGCGAATCCCCAGCGGGGCGTGCGCAATCCCCGCTGCACGGGGCGCAGCGTGAGATGCGCGCGGCAGATTTCCCCCGAGCGCTTGCGCAGCGTCCCCTCGCACTGCAAGACGCCGTCCTCGAGCGCGATCTTCAGCAGTTGCGCGGTGACCTCCTTGCCGTCGTCGGGGAAAATGGCCGAAAAATGCCTGCCGACCAACTCCGATTCCTTGAACCCGAGAAACGCCTCCGCGCCGTCGTTCCAGGTGAGTATCTGTCCTCCGCGATCGAGCAGCACGATCGCGTAATCCTGGATGGCGGAGATCAGTTGGTACAGCTGCGAGCCGGACTCCCGTTTTTCGCCATGACCCTGTTCCTCCTCGCCATCCATCCTGCGCATGACCCCCATGATTGCCGGTGCCCCGTCGCCCGCGGACGCGACCCTGTGAACGGTTTCGTCGATCGCGACGTAATGCCCGGCCCTGTGCCTGACCCGGTACGACTGGCGGCTGTACCCGTGGACCTTCAGCCTTCTCTCGTGGCCGGCGACGGCGATCCTGTCTTCCGGATGCACCAGGGATATGAGCCGGCGTCCAATGTCGCGCAGCTCGGCGCTGGTGTAGCCGATCAGTTCCGCCACGTTCCTGCTTATGCTGTGGTGCCCGGACTTTTCGTCCGCGACCCACAGAACCTCCGGAGCGTCGTCGCCGACGGCATCCACTCCCGCAATCAGCTCATGCAACTCCGGAGCCACCTTCTTCCGCGAATAGGCTCGCATGTCGACGACGCCGCCAGCCCGCCCCCGGACCGGATCCGGCGGGGAAGAACCCTGGTTCTCGCGACTGTCTTTTTCGCTTGACACACCGTTTCAGCAACTGAAACATGCACCGGCAAATCCCGTTCCCGGAAACGCCGGAAAAAAGATCCGATTGACGCCGGAAATCATACGGTCAGCCGGGACAACTCCATGTTAAGAAGTGTTAAGTCGTTTGCAAAACGGCAGTCGCTCCAATACGTTATCGGACGCGCGGAACCGGCACGGATCATGCATCGGAAAAATGCAGTCCGCGCGGCATGCGGAAATCCGCGGACAAGACACAAAATCACAGGACACGGAAGGGCCTGCACAGGGAGATCATGCGAAAGGTGATGAATGAACAGGATGCCGCCCGTCCGAAAACCGTCGGCATCGTCGAGGACGACGACAGCCTGGTGCGCATCCTGCGCAAACACCTGAAGGTCGAGGGCTACCGGACCGCGGTGATGCAGTCTCCGGAAGAGACCATCGACAGGGTGCTGGGGCGGGAACTGGACATGCTGCTCATCGATCTCGCGCTGCCCGGCTGCGACGGCGTGGAGATTGCCCGCAGCGTGCGCGAAATCTCGCCCATACCGATCGTGATCATCACCGGCAGGGGGGAAATCGACGCCCGCGTCGGCTGCCTCGACGCGGGCGCCGACGATT
Source organism: Burkholderiales bacterium (assembly GCA_026125585.1). GTDB lineage: Bacteria > Pseudomonadota > Gammaproteobacteria > Burkholderiales > SG8-41. Next base: position 6,367 of record JAHCLD010000042.1, on the reverse strand, counting down.
ACCTCACGAAACCCTTCGATCCGCGCGAACTGTCGGCTCGCCTGCGCGCGATATTCCGGCGCGTGGAAGCGAATCCGGGGCGGCCGCAGAACGGCCTCTTCACGTGGCGGCTGAGCGCCTGCCGCCTGCTGCCCCTGGGCAGGCAGCTGGTCGGCAACAATCACAAGGTCGTCCGCCTCACCGAGGTCGAATACCTGACGCTGGAATTCATGCTCCAGCAGCTGGGCTCGCCGGTGTCACGCGAAGAGCTGTCGTTCCGCGCGACCGGCCGGCACTGGGAACCGCCCGACCGCCGCATCGACGTCCACATCGCCAGAATCCGGCGGAAGCTCGCGATGCTCGGCGAGCGCAAGCTGACCGTGCGCGCCGTACGCAGCGTCGGCTACATCGCGGAAGGCATCGCCCACAAGCTGCGCACGGAAACCGACGGGCCGCCGCCGGCCGGCTGAGCCGCGCGCTCCGGATACGGATTCAGGCCGCCCGGCTCTCGCCGGACGCGGTGGCCTGCTCGCCGGACCCCACGGCCCTCTCCCTCTCGCCGGACCCGGCGGCCTTGTGCACGTACACCAGGTCCCGCAGCGCGACATGCGCCGCCTCGAAGCTTTCCATCAGTTCGCGGATCAGCCCGAAATTGCCGCGCCGGTCTCCGGCCCTAGCGTTCTGTTCGAGCCTTGCCGCCGCGCAGGCGAGTCCCCGCGCGCCGAGGGCGCCGGCGGAGCCCTTCATCTTGTGCGCACGCGCCGCCACGCCGGCGAAATTCTGCGTGTTCACGGCCTCGACGATCTCCGACAGCTCGGCGGGAAACCGTGCCACGAACGACGCGACGAGTTCCTCCAGTCCGGCCGCATCGTTCTCATAAAGGCCGCGCAGCATCGATACACCCTCCGGATCCAGGGCCTGCTCGGCCTCCGGCCTGGCCGGCAGGGGTTTCTCGAACTCCAGGCCCAGCGCCTCGGCGAGCTGCAACTGCGAATACGGCTTCGCCAGGTACCCGTCCATGCCGGCCGCCGTGCAGCGCTCCCGGTCCCCGTCCATCGCGTTGGCCGTCAGGGCGACGATCCGCGGGCCGTCCGCGCCGTAACGGCGGCGGATTTCCCGGGTGCTGTCGAGGCCGTCCATCTCCGGCATCTGCATGTCCATCAGCACCACGTCGTACCGCCGGCGCTCGAGCGCCGAGAGCACTTCGAGCCCGTTCGCCGCGACATCCGCGTTGACGCCGAGGCGCGCGAGCACGCGGACGGCCAGCTTCCTGTTGACGTCGTTGTCGTCGGCGACGAGGACCTTCAGCGCGATCCTCTGCCAGACACGGCCCGGCGGAATGCTCTGGCAGGCTTCCGGCGGCACCCCGAGGATGGCCCGCGTAACCGCCTCCATCAGCACCGATCCCCTGACCGGCTTCACCAGATGGGCGCAAAAGACGCCGTCTTCCACCCGCGACTCGGAGCGCCCGGCGTTCGACAGAAATATCAGCGGCAGCGTCGTGCGCCCGGAAAACACGCGTATCGCATGCGCGAGCCCGGTGGTCCGCGACCCCGCGCCGGCGTTGATGACGGCGACATCCACCGGCGGCGCCGACTTCAGCCAGTCGATCGCGTCGATGAGCCCGTGAAAAACGTACACCGCCATGCCGGCGCGCAGGCAACGGCGCGAAAACGGCTGCAGATCGGCCTCCTGCTCGTCGACGATGACGATGCGCCGCGCGGCGAAATCCCCGCTAGGCGCCGCGGCCTGCACCGACAGCGGTTCGCGGAGCATCGTCGTAAACGTGAACGTGGATCCCACGCCCTCCCTGCTCTCGACCGAAATCCCGCCGCCCATCAGATCGACCAGGCGGGCGCAGATCGCGAGGCCGAGTCCGGTGCCGCCGTAGTGCCGCGTGGTGGAGCTGTCGGCCTGGGTGAACGGCTCGAACAGGCGCCCGATCGCTTTTTCGGGAATGCCGATCCCGGTGTCGGAAACGGCGAACCTGAGCAGCAGCCGGCCGGCTTCCGCCGAGACCAGCGTCACGCTGATCAGCACCTGCCCCTGGCGGGTGAACTTGACCGCATTGCTGCACAGGTTGAGCAGAACCTGCCGCAGGCGCGCCAGATCGCCGTTGACCATGTCCGGAACGGAGCGGTCGATCGCGCAGGAAATGCCGGTTCCCTGCGCGCGCGCGTTCACCGCAACGAGATCCATGACGTCGTCCACCATTTCCGAGATCTCGAAATCCACGCGCTCCAGCTCGATCTTGCCGGACTCGATTTTCGAGAAATCCAGAATGTCGTTGATGATGTTGAGCAGGGAGTCGGCCGAAATCCGTATCGTCTGCACGTAATCCTGCTGCTCCATCGTCAGCGGCGTTTCCTGGAGCAGCCCGGTCATGCCGACCACCGCGTTCATCGGCGTGCGGATCTCGTGGCTCATCGTCGCGAGAAAGGCGGATTTCGCGCTGACCGCCTCCCGGGCCTTGCGGTTGGCCTCCAGGAACAGCGCGTTTTTCGCCCGCAGATCCCGGGCATGGCGGTGCAGGCGCCGGGTTTCCGCGCGCATCCGCGCCGCTTCCGACCGCAGCCGGCGCAGCGGATACGCATGCACGAACGCGATCAGGATCACCGACAGCGCCGCCGCGATGCCGGCGACGCGCATGGCGCGCCAGAGCAGCGGGAACAGCGGCGCCTCGGCGCGCACCTCGCCGAGCGTCGCGCCGCCGGGCGCCGTCACCGGCGCCCGTACCCCGACGACGAGACCGCCGCCGCCCGGCGGCCCCGCGAGCAGCATGCCGGAGGCGGACATCACGCGCAGAACGGGACCGGCGGCGTTTCCCGGTCCGGCCAGCGCATCGAGCACCGCGCTCCGCGATTGCAGCAGTTCCGGCCTCGCGGCGGCCGCATGGCCGAGTTGCCTAGCCCTTTCCCCGGACAGGATCCGGAGCTGCTCGGCGAGTCCCAGGTATCCGCTGCCGAAACAGGCGAGCGACGCCCCCGCGGAAACCAGGGCCGCCGCCGCAACCAGCGCGACCGACAGCATCCGGAACAGCCGGCGATGGACCTCGCCGTGGGCGGCGGCCACGTCGGGAATGCCCGGCAGCTCCCGATCCTCCGCGCTTTCCGCCCGCGGCGCCGGCGCGGCTGAAGAATCCGGCGGCATCAACCGGCCTTTCCCAGGTCCGCCAGGGTGCTGCGGAACGCGCGCACCGTCAGCGGCTTGGACAGGTAGCCGTCCGCCCCGAGCAGGAAGGCCCGCTTCACGTCCTCGGGCGACGAGCGCGCCGTCACCAGGATCACCGCGATATTTTTGCCCGCTTCGTGCCGGCGCAGGCTGGACAGCGCGGAAAACCCGTCCATGTCGGACATGGTCACGTCAAGCAGCACGAGCGCCGGCAGCGGGGGACTGCGGAGTGCGGCGATGAACTCCGCGCGGTTGCCCGCGAGCCTGACGCGGTATCCGTCGTTCGTCAGCAGTCTTTCCATGAGCTTCCTGGTCACGAAATCGTCGTCCACGACCAGCACCGTACTGCCGCCTGCCAGGATCCGCGCGCGGTCGTTCCGGCGCAGCCTGCGCACCCTGTCCGCCACGCCGTCGCCACCGATGCGGAATCCGTCGGCCGAATTCCGGACGGTGCCCGTCGCGCCGGGCGGCACCGCCGGTCCGGCGGCCCGGTCCACACCCGGTACCACCGCTTCCGCAACGGTCCAGGACTGCGTTTTCGCCATCACCGGGTTGGTGAGGATGGCGGTGAAATCCAGGCTGTTGTCCGCCTCCTCCCGGTCGTTCCCCATTGCTGCTGCGCCCGTTCCTCACCGCGGCCCGGCCGTTGTCGCGGCGTCGTCCTGACGCAGGACGCGGTTGCCGTCGCCGGTCCGCGGATGAGGCATCGCGAATACCCGGCGCAGGGAAAGGACCGGAACGCGCTGCCCGCCGTCGCTGAAACAGGATTTGGCGATCCGGCTCCAGCCCCCTTCCGGAAGCGGACAGGCATCCGCGTCCGACACTTCGACGATGCGCGGAAACGCCGCCACCCGGATGCACGCCGGCCGGGCCCGGGCCCCACCGTCGCGGTCCCTGTAGCCGACGATCGCCAGGAATGCTCCGGACGCCGCCGCCGGACCGTGCCGCCAGACCGCGAGATCGAACACCGGAATCCACTCCGTGCGCCAGCACAGCAGTTCCCGGCAGTGGTCCGGAGCCAGCGGCACCGGTTCGATGTCCCCGCCGGCCGCCACCTCGATGATCTCGTGCAGCCCGATGGCCGCAGCAACATCACCCCCGGCATCAAGCCGCAATGCTTTGCTCATGATCGACAACCCCGGTATCCGTCAGCGGCAGCAAATCCGCAATGGCCTCCAGCGAGCACAGGAACGCCACCCTTTTCCCGAACTGGGCATACCCTTCGATCGGGGATTCCCCGCATTTCAGCGAAGCGGGTATCGCCTTGATGCTGACCCGCGACGCGTTGACCACCTGCAGTTCGTCGCAGGCCAGCCCGAACGCGCCGGCGCGGCAGCGCGCGACGAAAAAAAAGGGTCTGTCCGCCGGCGCCAGCGGCGCGAACCCCTTCGACAGCGAAAACACGCGGACGCTGAGATCGCCCTTGCAGTACTCGGCGTAGCAATCCCGCGGATTGGCCAGCACCGATCTCTGCTCGATGACGGAAACATCCCGCTGCGCGAACAGCGCGGAGAATCCGTCGAAAGCCGCCAGCAGGAATCCCGAGGCCGCCGGCGAACCGTCAATGGGTATTTTGGACAGCATGGTGCCCGCCCTCCAGTTGTGCGTGCAGGTGTGAAAGCAGTTCGTGATCGGAATAGGGTTTGGTCAGATAGGCGCTGACGCCGGACAGCTCGGCCTGCCTGCGGTGCTTATCGAGGGACCGGGAAGTGATCATGATCACCGGCAGATCGTGAGTGTCCTGCCGGCCGCGCAGGTGCGCCGTCAGTTCGAGGCCGTTCATGTTCGGCATTTCGAGATCGGTCAGCACCGCGTGCGGCCTGAAGGATTCGATCAGCGCGATCGCCTCCATGCCGTCTTTCGCCGCTTCCACCGCGTAACCGTTGTCCTCCAGCAGTTGCACGAGCAGCCGCCTGACGCTGAGCGAGTCGTCGACTACGACCAGCCGGGTCCGGCCGGGATGCCCGGCGGCCTCCTGGCGCCCGGGATGGGCGGCGCCGGCGTCCCGCGAAGGTTCGCGGAGCATGGCCGCGACATCGAGCAGCGGCGCCACGGCGCCGTCTCCGAGCACCGCCGCGCCGCTGAGCCCCTTGACCGACCGGATACACTGGCCGAGGTCCTTGGCGATCAGGTCGCGCGCTTCCACCACCCGGTCGACCACCAGCGCCGCGACCGAGTCGTCGGTCCGCATCAGCACGGCGGCCTGGCGGGCGGCATCGAATTCCGTTCCGCCGCCGCCGACCAGTTCCGCAAGCATGCGCACGGGATAGATGCCGTCCCCGGCCTTGAGATGGGGGCGGCCCGCGACGAGCACCTGCTCGCCCGCGCCGGGCGCCACGGCGCGCTCGATGCCGTAACTGGGCAGGCCGAAAACCTGGCCCGCCGCCTCCACCAGCAGGACATGAAGGGCCGTCATCGACGCCGGCACCCGCAGTTCGATCGTCGTGCCCCTGTCCGCGCCCCCGGAATGGATGTCGACGCCGCCCTTCATCGACAGCACCCGCTCCCGGACGACGTCGAGACCGACCCCGCGGCCGGAAATCTCGCTGACGGTGTCGCGCGTGGAGAATCCCGGCAGCATGATCAGCCGCGCCAGTTCCCCCGGTTCGAGGATCTGGTCGGCACTGATCAGTCCGCGCTCGATCGCCCTGGCGCGTATCGCCGCATGGTCGAGCCCGCGACCGTCGTCGGTGCATCGCACCACCAGGCCCTGCCCGCTGCGCGAGAACGCCAGCCGCACCTCACCCGCGCGCGGCTTGCCGACCAGTTCGCGCTCCCCGGGCGGCTCGATCCCGTGGTCGATCGCGTTGCGCAGGATGTGCAGCAGCGGATCGGCCAGGCGGTTGAGAATCTCGCCGTCGAGCATGGTGTCGCCGCCTTCGAGCACCAGTTCGGCCTCCTTGCCGGTGGAACGGCAGGTCTGGCGGACATTGCGCATCAGCCTCGGCAGGATTTCCCTGACCGGCGCCATCCGGGTCGACAGGGCAAGATGCTGCAAATCGCGGCGGATGCGGTCCTGCTGCAGCACGACGCCGGCCAGTTCGCCAACCCCCCGCTCGATTTCCTGCCCGATTTCCCGTGCATCGGCCGCCTCCTCGGCCAGCGCGCGCGTGACCATGTGCAGCTCGTTGTACTGATCCAGTTCGAGCGAGTCGAATCCGTCCGGGGACGTATCCCGCCGTCCCTGCATGCCGGCGAAACCCTTGACGTCGACGAG
>JAHCLD010000041.1 GCA_026125585.1 Burkholderiales bacterium | reverse complement strand
CAATCTGGTGTCGCGTTTTCTGGAGGCGCTGGCCGTGGACCCGGAGCCGGCGCGGGCCTGAAAACCTGCGCCGCGAGGCGCTGCTCCGCGTCGCGCATGACGGGTCGTCCGGTTTCCGGGGATATCGATGGTCAAGTACCTGCTGGTCGCAATCGTTGCCGCGCTCGCGATAGGGTTGCTGCGCAGCCGCTGGCGTCGACCGGACCGTGAACCGCGGCAGGCGCCGCCGCCGGAAGACATGGTGGGCTGCGCGCACTGCGGCATCCATTTCCCGCACGGCGAGGGCGTGGCGGCCGGCGGGCACCGGTTCTGCTCGGAAGCGCACCGCGACCAGTTTCGTTCTTCCCGCTGAGAGACGGCATTGGACACGCTGACCCCGTCCATGACGACAGAATCCCGGGATGCCGGCCATGCCAGGCACGCGCCGGAAGCCTACTGGCGTTCGCTGCAGCTGTTCAACGGATACCGGCTTGCCGCGGCATTGCTGCTGCTGATGGCGGCGGCGTTCTGGGGCTCCACGCTGCAGTTCGGCTCGCGGGACATGCGCCTGTTCCTGCTTGCCGCCGCCGGTTACGCCGCCTTCGCCCTGGCGATGTTCGCGGTCATCCACACCCGCGAGCGCTTCACCTGGCAACTGGCGGTCCAGGTCGGCGGCGACATCGCTTTCGTGGTGCTGCTGATGTATGCCAGCGGCGGCCTGTCGAGCGGGCTCGGCCTGCTGCTGCTGACGTCGCTGGCGGCGGCGGGACTGGTGACCCGCGGCCAGCTGACGCTGTTTTTTGCCGCCATCGCGACCATCGCGGTGCTGCTCGAGCACACCTACGAGGTGCTGCGTTTTTCCGAAAGCGGCGCCCAGTACGCGCAGGCGGGGCTGCTGTCGATCGCCTATTTCGCGACCGCCTGGCTCGCGCATGCCCTGGCGATCCGTTCACTGGCCAGCGAGCAACTGGCGGCCCAGCGCGAAATCGACCTGGCCAACATGGCGCAGGTCAACCAGCTGGTGATCCAGGACATGGAGCACGGTGTCATCGTGGTCGACGGGGCCGGCATCGTGCGCCAGGTCAACACCGCGGCGGAGCGCATGATCGGCGGCATGCGCGGCGGCGGAGTGGTGGCGCTGCGCGACCGCGCGCCGGCGCTTTATGCGCAGGTCGAATCCTGGCTGCGCGACCGGCAGGGGAGCGAATCCCCCGATGCTTTCGAGATAGGCGCCAATCTGCGGGCGCGGCTGGTGCCGGTGGCACCGCGGCGCGGCGCCGGGGCCGTCATTTTCCTCGAGGACCTGGCGCGGATGCGGGCGGAGGCGTGGCAGCTGAAGCTCGCGGCGCTGGGCCGGCTGACCGCGAATATCGCCCACGAGATCCGCAATCCGCTGGGTGCCATCAGCCATGCCGCCGAACTGCTGCAGGAGGAGCCCGGGGTGTCCGCCGGCGCCCAGCGCCTGACGACGATCATCCGCGACAACACCCGGCGCCTCGACCGCATGATCAACGACGTGCAGACCCTCAATCGCGGAGAACGCGCGAAACGCGAGCGTTTCCACCTCGGCACCTACCTCCGCGGATTCGTCGAACAGTTCAACGCCACCGAGAAGCTCGCCAGCAACGTCATCAGCCTGCATCTGGCGGACGGTCTGCACGTGATGTTCGATCGCGATCACCTGAATCAGGTGCTGTGGAATCTGTGTCGCAATGCCTTGCGCCATTCGCGTCGCGGCCCTGGCAGCATCCGCATCGAGACGGGGCGGGCCGACCGCGGCAATGCAGTAAAATTGGAGGTCGCCGACGACGGCCCCGGCCTGTCGCCGGAATCCCGCAGCAAGCTGTTCGAGCCGTTTTTCACGACCTCGCCGGGCGGCACCGGGCTGGGCCTGTATCTGGCGCGTGAAATCTGCGAGGCGAATGGCGCAGTGCTGGAATATGTCGATTCGGCCGGAGGGGCGCGGTTTTCGGTGATCTGCGCCGCGGGTTGAGGGGAGAAGGCGTTGGCTAACGGGCAGGTGCTGGTCGTCGACGACGAAGCGGACATCCGGGAACTGCTCGGCATGACGCTGATCCGCATGGGACTGGAGCCGCAATGCGCGGGCAGCGTGTCCGAAGCGCTGTCGCTGCTCGGTTGCAACACCTTCGAGCTGTGCCTGACCGACATGCGGCTGGTGGACGGCGACGGCCTGTCGATCGTCGAGCACATCACCAAGAATCATCCGAGCCTGCCGGTGGCGGTCATTACCGCGCACGGCAGCGCCGAAAACGCGGTTGCGGCGCTGAAGGCCGGCGCCTTCGATTACCTGGGCAAGCCGGTGTCGCTGGACCAGTTGCGCGCGCTGGTCCGTTCGGCGCTGAAGCTGCCGCGACCCGGCGCCGAGCAGCAGGACGCGGCAGCGCCGCCGGCGCCGGGCACGCCCTGCCTGATCGGGGCTTCGCCCCAGATGGAGCAGGCGAGGCAGATGATCGACAAGCTGGCGCGCAGCCAGGCGCCGGTGCAGATCCGCGGCGAATCCGGCTGCGGCAAGGAACTCGCCGCCCGGCTGATCCACCTCAACGGCGCGCGGCGCGACGGCCCGTTCGTCGCGGTGAACTGCGGCGCGATACCGGAAAGCCTGATGGAATCGGAATTTTTCGGGCACAAGAAGGGCGCCTTTACCGGGGCCGTGGCCGACCACGACGGATTTTTCCGCGCCGCGGATGGCGGCACGCTGTTTCTCGACGAGGTCGGCGACCTGCCGCTGTCGATGCAGGTCAAGCTGCTGCGCGCGATCCAGGAAAAGCGCGTGCGCCAGGTGGGCTCGACCAGCGAGGAGCCGGTCGACGTGCGCATCATCAGCGCGACGCACCGCCATCTCGCCGACGAAGTGAAAAGCGGCGCGTTCCGCCAGGACCTCTATTACCGCCTGAACGTGATCGAGCTGCGCATGCCGGCGTTGCGCGAATTGCGCGAGGACATCCCGCGGCTGGCCGCGGCGATACTCGAACGCCACGCCGCCGGCGGACCCGCGCCGCGGTTGTCGGCGCAGGCGGCGGCGGCGCTGCAGGACTACCATTTCCCCGGCAACGTCCGCGAGCTCGAAAACATCCTCGAACGCGCGGTGGCGCTGACCAGCGGCAGCGAGATCGGGGTCGAGGATCTGCAACTGACGCATGAACGCGCCGTTGTGCCGGAGGCGGACATCGACGGCCTGCCGCTGCCCGAACGTCTGGAGGCGATCGAGCGCAAGGCGATACTCGATGCCCTGGAACGCGCGCGCTACAACCAGACCGCGGCCGCCAAGCTGCTCGGCATCTCCTTCCGCGCGCTGCGCTACCGGATCCAGCGTCTGGGGATCCGGCAGGAGCTGGACACCAGGCCCTGATGTCCGCGCATGCACATCGACGCTGAAGGGCTGGCCGACGGCGCCGGATACATCCCGTCCCCGAACTGCGACGAGCGGCCCGCGGACGCGGCGGTGGAACTGCTGGTCATCCACAACATCAGCCTGCCGCCCGGCGTTTTTGGCGGCGACGCGGTGATCGACCTGTTCATGAACCGCCTCGATCCGCAGGCCCATCCCTATTTCGCCGCCATCGCCGCACTGCGCGTCTCGGCGCATTTTTTCATCCGCCGCGACGGCGCGCTGCTGCAGTTCGTGCCCTGCGCGAAACGGGCCTGGCATGCCGGGCAGTCGTTCTGGCGCGGGCGCGGGCGCTGCAACGATTTCTCGGTGGGCATCGAGCTGGAGGGCGCGGACGACGTCGCCTTCAGCGATGCGCAGTACGAGCGTCTCGGCGCGCTCGCGCGCGCGCTGTACGCGCGCTACCCCATCGCCGCCAGCGTCGGCCATGCCGACATTGCGCCGGGCCGCAAGACCGATCCCGGTCCCTGTTTCGACTGGAACCGGTATCTTCTCAAGATCGATAAAAATATCGTTTAAAAACAATAAGTTAAATTTTATCGTGCCGTGGTGCCCAGCCCGGCCGCTTGTTTCCCTCCAGCAGATCCGCCGTGTTCCAGGACATCGCGCTGTCGCGCGCATCGATTGGCGCTGTCCTGCCCATTTTTTGTGCAAATAATCCGGCGCTTATGGACGCTTCCTGCTGTTTCTCAAGAACTTTTAAAAAAAGCGTCAAAACCTATTGCGGATTGAAAATCCGGCCACTAGAATTGGTCGAAATTCATGCGCGAACCACAACATATAGTGGTTGGCGGGCCGGAGCTTTTATGCTGCCGGGGGTTATAAAACCTAAAAAAATCAAGGAGTAACACTATGCAAGTCGCCGCAGAATCCGCCCAATCCCGCACCGTTCCGCAAGCCGCGCCCGCAGAGGAAGCACAACGGGAGGCGGCATACGCGCAGTACAGGATCATTCGCCGCAACGGTTCGGTGGTCGGTTTCGAGCCGGCCAAGATCGCCATCGCGATGACCAAGGCCTTCATCGCGGTCAACGGCGGGCAAGGCGCGGCGTCCGCGCGCGTGCGCGAGCAGGTGACCGCGCTGACCGAAAGCGTCGTCGGCGCGCTGATGCGGCGCCAGCCCTCGGGCGGCACCTTCCACATCGAAGACATCCAGGACCAGGTGGAACTCGCGCTGATGCGCATGGGCGAGCACCACGTGGCCCGCGCCTACGTGCTCTACCGCGAAGAGCGCGCCCGCGAGCGGGCGCGCCAGCGCGAGGCGCAGCCGGCGGCGGCCGCGCAGCGCGAGAACGTGGTCAACGTCACCGACGGCGGCGTCACGCGGCCGCTCGACGTGGCGCGCATCACCGCGCTGGTCGAAAGCGCCTGCGCGGGACTTGGCCGCGATGTCAGCGCGCAGCCGATCCTCGAGGCCATGCAGCGCGACCTCTACGAGGGCGTGCCGATCGAGGAAGTCCGCAAGTCGCTGATCCTCGCCGCGCGCGGCCTGATCGAGCAGGATCCCGGCTACAGCTACGTGACCGCGCGCCTGCTGATGCACACGATGCGCCTGGAGACGCTGGGCGAAGAGGTGACGCAGGCGGAGATGGCCACGCGGTATGCCGCCTACCTGCCGGAGTTCATCCAGAAGGGCATCGCCGCCGAACTGCTCGACGAACGCCTGGGCGCCTATGACATGAAGGCCCTCGGCGCCGCGCTCGACCCCCAGCGCGACCTCAAGTTCACCTATCTCGGCCTGCAGATCCTCTATGACCGCTACTTCCTGCACATCGAGGGCCGCCGCATCGAGCTGCCGCAGGTGTTCTTCATGCGCGTGGCGATGGGCCTCGCGCTGAACGAGCCGGAAAGCCAGCGCGAGGCGCGCGCGATCGAGTTCTACAACGTGCTGTCGAGCTTCGACCTGATGAGCTCGACGCCGACGCTGTTCAATTCCGGCACGCGCCGCTCGCAGCTCGCCAGCTGCTACCTGACCACGGTGTCCGACGATCTCGACGGCATCTACGAGGCGATCAAGGAAAACGCGATGCTGCAGAAATACGCCGGCGGCATCGGCAACGACTGGACGCCGGTGCGCGCGCTCGGCGCCTACATCAAGGGCACCAACGGCAAGTCGCAGGGCGTCGTGCCGTTCCTGAAGGTCGTCAACGACACCGCGGTCGCGGTGAACCAGGGCGGCAAGCGCAAGGGCGCGGTATGCTCCTACCTCGAGACTTGGCACCTCGACATCGAGGAGTTCCTCGAGCTGCGCAAGAACACCGGCGACGACCGCCGCCGCACCCACGACATGAACACGTCGAACTGGATTCCGGACCTGTTCATGAAGCGCGTCATGGAAGGCGGCGAGTGGACGCTGTTCTCGCCGTCCGACGTGCCGGACCTGCACGAAAAATTCGGCAAGGCCTTTGAAAAGGCCTACCTCGACTACGAGGCGATGTGCGCGCGCGGTGAAATGAAGCTCTACAAGAAGGTTCCCGCGCTGCAGTTGTGGCGCAAGATGCTGACCATGCTGTTCGAGACCGGGCATCCGTGGATCACCTTCAAGGATCCCTGCAACCTGCGTTCGCCGCAGCAGCACGTCGGCGTCGTGCACAGCTCCAACCTGTGCACCGAGATCACGCTGAACACCGGACCCGACGAAATCGCCGTGTGCAACCTGGCGTCGGTCAACCTGCCGGCGCACCTCGACCTGTCCACCGGCCTGCTCGACATGGAGAAACTCAAGCGCACGGTCGGCACCGGCATGCGCATGCTCGACAACGTGATCGACCTCAACTTCTACAACGTCAACAAGGCGCGCAACTCCAACTTCAAGCACCGCCCCGTTGGCCTCGGCATCATGGGCTTCCAGGATTGCCTGCACATGCTGCGCGTCCCGTACGGCTCGCCCGCGGCGGTCGAGTTTGCCGACCGTTCGATGGAGCAGGTGGCCTACACCGCCTACTCGGCCTCGTCCGACCTGGCCGAGGAGCGCGGCCCGTACTCGACGTTCAAGGGCTCGCTGTGGGATCGCGGCATCCTGCCGCTGGATTCGCTGAAGCTGCTGGCCGAGGAGCGCGGCGGTTACGTCGATTGCGACATGTCCACGAAGCTCGACTGGGACGCCCTGCGCAGCCGCATCCAGCGCGTCGGCATCCGCAATTCGAACTGCATCGCGATCGCCCCGACCGCGACCATCGCCAACATCACCGGCCTGTCCCAGTGCATCGAGCCGACGTACCAGAACCTCTACGTCAAATCGAACCTGTCGGGGGAGTTTACGGTCGTCAACGAATTCCTGGTGCGCGACCTGAAGAAGCTGAATCTCTGGGACGAGGTCATGATCGCCGACCTCAAGTACTTCGACGGCTCGCTCTCCAGGATCGACCGCGTGCCGCCGGACGTGCGCAGCCTCTACGCCACGGCCTTCGAGATCGACGCCAGCTGGCTGGTCGAGTGCGCGGCGCGGCGGCAGAAATGGATCGACCAGTCGCAGTCGCTGAACATCTACATGGCTGGCGCCTCGGGCAAGAAGCTGGACGACACCTACAAGCTGGCCTGGCTGCGCGGCCTGAAGACGACCTACTACCTGCGCACGCTGGGCGCGACCTCGACGGAGAAATCGACCTCCAGGGCGGGGCAGCTCAACGCGGTGCCGGCGGACGGCGGGCTGGCCGAGGAACAGCCCAAGGTGTGCTCGATACTCGATCCCGAGTGCGAGGCCTGCCAGTAAACGTATTTTCCGGGCACGAATCAGGGAGCGGGACGATTCGGGGAAATGGTTGGAAACGAAACAGTAGTTGCTGGATGAGGATTTGCTTTACCGGCCAGGCCGCGGTTCACCGACAACAACAGCCAAGCACCGCGGCCGGCTCCGGGAGGTGTCCACCCACAACGCCAATAAAGGAGACTGAAGATGCTGCAATTTGAAGAAACGGGCGCCGTGCCCGCGGCAATGCCGCCGATGGCGGCGGACGGCGCGCCGTCGCAGATGCCGGCCGGGGAAGAGCTGCGGCGCGTCAACGTGGCCGACAAGCGGATCATCAATGGCCAGACCGACGTCAACCAGCTGGTGCCGTTCAAGTACAAATGGGCCTGGGACAAGTACCTGTCGGCCTGCGCGAACCACTGGATGCCGCAGGAAATCCAGATGAGCCGCGACATCGAGCTGTGGAAGAATCCCAACGGCCTGACCGAGGACGAGCGCCGCATCGTCAAGCGCAATCTCGGCTTCTTCGTCACCGCCGATTCCCTGGCGGCCAATAACATCGTGCTCGGCACCTACCGCCACATCACGGCGCCGGAGTGCCGCCAGTACCTGCTGCGCCAGGCCTTCGAGGAGGCGATTCATACCCACGCCTACCAGTACATCGTCGAAAGCCTCGGGCTGAACGAGGGCGAGATCTTCAACGCCTACCACGAGGTGTCGTCGATCCGCGCCAAGGACGAGTTCCTGATCCCCTTCATCGACGTGCTGACCAATCCCGCGTTCAAGACCGGCACGCCGGAGAACGACCAGAAGCTGCTGAAAAGCCTGATCGTGTTCGCCTGCCTGATGGAAGGGCTGTTCTTCTATGTCGGGTTCGCGCAGATCCTCGCGCTGGGCCGCCAGAACAAGATGACCGGCGCCGCAGAGCAGTACCAGTACATCCTGCGCGACGAGTCGATGCACTGCAATTTCGGCATCGACCTGATCAACACCATCAAAATGGAGAACCCCCATCTGTGGACCGCCGAGTTCCGCGAGGAACTGAAGGAACTGTTCCACAAGGGCGTGGAGCTCGAATACAAATACGCCGAGGACACCATGCCGCGCGGCGTGCTGGGCCTCAACGCCGCGATGTTCAAGGAATACCTGCGCTTCATCGCCAACCGCCGTGCCCAGCAGATCGGCCTCGATCCGCTGTTCGAAGGGGCGACCAATCCCTTCCCGTGGATGTCGGAAATGATCGACCTGAAGAAGGAGCGCAATTTCTTCGAAACCCGCGTCATCGAATACCAGACCGGCGGCGCCCTGTCTTGGGATTGAACGGCGACGTCATGCAAATCCACGGAGGCAGACACCGACCATGCAAGTAAACACGCGGATTCCGCGAAACGGAATCCTGTGCTGATGCAGCAACCCGGCCGGCGGCGCACGGTCCTGCGGATCATCCCGCAGGGCGGCGCCGCCGGTTTCTTTCCCGGTTCCGTTGTTCAACCCGATGGAGGGGCGCACCCTTGGCACTCAGTCTGAAGTTCCGGCGTTACCGCAGCCGCAGGCTCAACCTGCACACGGTCACCGAGCTGCGCGCGGAGGACAACTGCACGCTCTGGCTGCGTTTCGACGATGGCCTCGAAGGGCATGTCTATCTCGGAGACCTCGTCGGGGGGACCGCGCTGGAGGTTCTCTCCGATGCGGCGCTGTTCCGGCGCGTGGCTTTTGACCCGGTGTCCAACGTGCTGACTTGGAGCGGCGGCATCCGCGTCGATCCCGACCTGCTGTACCGCGATCTGGTGAACAAGGCGGGGGCGGCGCTGCACTAGGCGGCCGCGGGCTTTTGGTTTTGGTGGTGTGGAGGGGCGCGCTGCTGGCGGCGCGCCGGTAAGCGCGAGAACTCCGCGAGGGGCCGCGCATATTGGGCAGACATGACGGAGGTTCCCATGGCGAAAGCGAAGAAAAAGGCGGCGAAGAAAAAAACGGCAAAAAAGGCGGCAAAGAAGAAAGCGCTGAAGAAGAAAGTCCTGCGCAAGGCCGCGGCCAGGAAGGGCGCGAGCCGCAAGGCTGCGGCTGCAAAGAAAGGGAAAAGCGCCGCGGCAGGCAAAAAAAAGCCGGCTCGAAAGCCGGCGAAGAAAAAAGCAGTCAAGAAAAAGCCTGCAGTCCAAAAGCGCGCGGCGGTCTCGAAACCGGCAACCCGGAGGACTCCGGAGCCGGCGCCGATGGCGCCCCGTCCGATTGCGATCCCAGGCGCATGGCCGTTCCCGATGGGAAGCAAGCCCTGATACTGGCGCCTTGCGGCGGAACCGGTCTCGGGAGTAGCCCGGTGCCCGTCGCGGGAGGCGGTTCGCAACCGCAGACAGCAGGGCGCTAAAGATACCCAATCCGCCCGGTCGGGGCAAGGCGCGGTGCCGGTCCTGCGCCCAAGTTTTATCAAAAAACATGTTTAAAATCAAATAGTTGTAAAAATAAAAAAATTCTCTAGAGACCTCTCCGGGACTTGCCCTGCCCGCCGCAGGCAGGGCAAAAAAACCTTATATTGGGCGCAGAAATATCTGAATCCGGAAGGGGATCGACGATGCGAATCACCGCAAAATGGCTTGCTGCCGTTCTGTTGCTTGCGGCCTGCGCCGCGAATGCGGCGTCGCCGGCAGTGCAGTTGCGCACGGTCAAGGGCACATTCGCCGACGTCCGTGAACGGGTGGTGATGGCGCTGGAAGATCGCGGACTGGTGATCAATTACAACGCGAAGATCGGCGACATGCTGGAGCGCACCGGCCGCGACCTCGGCCGCGAGCGGCGCATCTACGGCAATGCCGAGATGCTCGAGTTCTGCAGCGCGCGCCTGTCGCGCGACATGATGGAAGCCGATCCGCACAACATCGTGTACTGTCCCTACGCGATTGCGGTGTACACGTTGCCGCAGTCGCCGGGCGTGGTGCATCTGTCGTATCGGCTGCCCGATGCTGCGGGCAGTGAAACCTCGCGGCGGGCGCTGCAGGCTGTCGGGAAACTGCTGGCCGACGTGGTCGACGAGGCAGCCAAGTAGGGGCGTCAGATTTTGCCTGCTGCTCCGGTCACATGGGCGTAATCAATGCCCGGTGATGCGAAGTGGGCCTTGCCGCACCGGATTTTCAGCCACGATCCGTGCAAACCCGGGTTCCTTTTTTCCATGCCGGTTTCCCGGGCCAGGCGCATTCCGACGGAGATGCGGATGTCAAAATGGAATCATCACTTTTGATTACTATTAATGGTAACTGATAGTAACTTTGCGGAATGCTACGGTTGCCGCCATGGCAAACAGCGATGGCCGCGAGGCATTCAGCAGGCGCTTGCGTGATGCCCTGCACAAGGGCGGAATAGGGGCGGACAGCCCGACGCAGTTAGCCCGCGACTTCAACGACCGCTATCGGGGAAAACGGGTGACGCAGCAGGCCGTGCGCAAATGGCTCAACGGCGAGGCGATCCCTTCACATGACAAGATTCTCGCCCTGGCGGGCTGGCTGGAGGTGGGGGCCGATTGGCTGGAGTATGGCAAAAGCGGCGGCATGGCGACGGCCATGCAGCAGATGACACCGGCTTATCGCGACGTGTTGTCCGATGACGAGCTGTTGAAGCGCTACCGCCAGCTGAGTCTCCGCCAGCAACGGGCGGTGACGGAAATCATTTCGGGACTGGCCGGCAGGGAGCGGCGGCGTTAAGGCCGCATACCCTGGCTGTTTCAAGCGGCTTGCCGTCCGGATGAAGGCCGCAAGGCTGTGTCCGGGATTTCGCAGCGATTGAATGTCCCACCCGTTTCCCGGATTACGCTGCGCTCATCCGGGCTACAAAATCCCGAATCGAAGGGCTTGGGACAACCCCAGTCAGCGGATCGCGCGGCAGGCCGTGATCGCGGCATCCACCTCGGCGTCGCCGATGTGGCGGTGGGTGACGAAACGCAGCGATCGCGGATCGGCCGGGCTCACCGCGATGCCGCGTTGCGCAAAAGCTTCCGCCCACTGCGCGGCGCTGCGGCCGCTGGCGCCGACATTTACGCGCACGATGTTGGTCTCGACGCCGGCCGGATCGGCGAGCGACGCATCGATCGCATGGAAACCCGCCGCCAGCCGTTTTGCGGTCGTGTGGTCGTCTTTCAGCCGTTCGACCATCGCTTCCAGCGCGACGATGCCGGCGGCGGCGATGGAGCCGGCCTGGCGCATGTTGCCGCCGACCATGCGCCGGAAGGCGCGGGCGCGCTCGATGAAATCCCGCGGGCCGCAGAGTACCGAGCCGACCGGCGCCGACAGGCCTTTCGACACGCAGAAACAGACCGAGTCGGTATGGCGCGCGACGTCCGCGGCGGACACGCCCAGCGCCACCGCCGCGTTGAAGAGCCGCGCGCCGTCGACGTGCACGGGGATGCCGCGCTCGCGCGCCAGCGCGTGCACCCGCTGCATGTGCGCGAGCGGCAGCACGGTGCCGCCGGCGCCGTTGTGCGTGGTTTCCATGCAGATCAGCGCGGTGCCGAAATTGTTGCGGGTCATCGGCCGTACCGCCTCGCGCAGCAGATCCTCGTCCATTGCGCCGCGCGTGCCGGGGATCGCCTTGTAGAACACGCCGGCGACCGCCGCCAGGCCGCCCAGCTCGGTGTTGAGCATGTGCGCGCCGCGTTCCAGCAGTACCTCGCCGGCGCGCGACGTGTGCGCGAGTACCGCGACGAGGTTGGTCATCGTGCCGCTGGGCATGTAGAGGCCGGCATCCTTGCCGGTGCGTTCGGCGGCGAGCGCCTCAAGGCGCATCACCGTCGGGTCGCCGTCGCGGGAATCGTCGCCCTGGGTGGCCTGCTGCATGGCGGCCAGCATGGCCGCGGTGGGTTGCGTGACGGTGTCGGTGCGCAGATCGATCATGGACATGGATGTCGCGGGGTTTGTGGTTGACGGGTGCGAATCATCGCATTTCCGGGACGCTCAGTAACATTCTTCCTGTCCTTCCGGCTGCCGCGGGCGCGCGACGAAGCCGAAACGCGCCGGCACATCGGCCGCGCGGACCGGATTGACGGGGATGCGCCGGGAGCCGGTATCCAACTGCAATCCGGCGCTGCGGCCCGATTGCAGCACATCGAGCGTCGCTTCCAGTGCGGCTTCGCCGGTGAGCGCGCCCGGCGCCGAGAAACGCGGCAGCAGCCGGTCGAGGTCGGCATCGTGCACGAGGCCGATGCCCGGATCGGTGTCGAGCAGCAGCAGCCCGGCATCGTCGATGTACGCGCCGTGGACTGCGGTCACCGGCGTTCCGCTGTGCGCGGTCCAGGCCGTTGATCCGTCCGCGACCGTATCCAGATGGTAGACGTAAGGCGTGTAATCGAGCGTGACATAGACCCGCTGCGGGCCGTTCTGCAGGAACCAGCGTCCCTGTTCGTCATGGCCGTAATTGCGGCCGAAAAAATCGACGATGCCGGGATTGGTGACGCGTTCACCCTTCAGCAGCCAGTGGCCGCGGCGGTCGAGCGACAGCCAGCCGTAGACCGCCGGCACATTGGGCCACTTGGCCATCCCGCGGAGTACCAGCTCATCCATTCCAGGTTGCCTCCGCAGTGCCGGCGGTCCGACGCCGCTTCCCGCAGACGGGCCTGCGGCCAACGGGTCCACAGTGTGCCGGCATATTGGGCCATTGGGTCATGCCGCGAAGCACCGGTTCATCCATCGCTTCAATCTATCACAGCAGCGCTTGACCCCGAATGCCCCGGCGCCGCGTTTGCAGGAGGGTCGCGGCCTTGCCGCATTACTGCCCGAAGGGAGAACCCGTGAAATACATGATCCTGATGGCTGCCGCGCTGGCCGGCGGCCTGCTGTCGCTGCAGGCCGCGGCCACCGGCCGCCTTGCCGGCGTCGAGATTTATGATCGCGCGCAAAACCGCACGCTTCCCGTGTACCTGCATCAGGGCCGCCATTACGTGGCCGGCCACCCCGGCAACGAGTATGAAATCCGGCTGCGCAACCGCCAGTCCGGCGACGTGCTGGCGGTGGTTTCGGTGGACGGCGTCGACGTCATCACCGGCGAGACGGCCGACTGGCAGCAGAGTGGCTACGTGCTCGGGCCGCGGCAGCAATTCGGCATCCGGGGCTGGCGCAAGAGCCTCGATCGCGTCGCGGCGTTTTATTTCACCGCGCTGCCGGATTCCTATGCCGCGCGCACCGGGCGTCCGGACAACGTCGGCGTCATCGGCGTCGCGCTGTTCCGCAGGAAGCCGGAGCCGGTGGTGCCGCATGCGCCACGGTTGTCGCGCGATGCCGAAGCCACCTCCGCGCCGGCCCCGGCGACCGCGGAGCACAGCATGGCGGAACCTGCCGCGGAAGACGCCGGCGCCGCCGCGGGCCTGCGTGCCGAGGCGTCGCGGAAATCGGCGCGGCTCGGCACCGGGCACGGCCGCAGCGAAACCTCGGTGGTGACGTACACTGAATTCGAGCGCGCGAGCGCCGCGCCGGCCGAGCTGATCACCATTTACTACGACAGCCATCGCAACCTGGTCGCGCAGGGCGTGATCCGGACGCCGGTCGCCACGCGCCCCGATCTCTGGCCCGCGCCGTTCCCGGGGCGTTTCGCGCCGGATCCGCGCTGAGCGGGCATGATGGCGGTCGCGGCGGGTTGCCGGTCGGCGGAGGCTTCTGCATACTGGCACCCCGTGATGCCCACGGATGCCGACGCCACGGACGAAGCGCTGATGCTCGGTTATCGCGACGGCGACGCGGCGGCCTTCGACGTGCTCTACGGCCGCCACAAGGGCGGCGTTTACCGCTACCTGCTGCGCCAGTGCCGCAATGCGGCGCTGGCCGACGAACTGTTCCAGGATGTCTGGATGAACCTGATCCGCGCCCGCGCCGGCTACACGGTGCAGGCGAAATTCACGACCTGGCTCTACCGCATCGCCCACAACCGGCTGATCGATCACTTCCGCCGCGGCGGTCCGGCGGCCTTATCCCCTTTGTCCCTCGACGATGACGAAACGGCCGCAAACCTTGCCGAACCGGCGGCGCCGCGCAGCGTCGAGCCCGAAGCCGCCGCCGCCGTGCGCGAACAGGCGGCGCGGCTGCTGACGCTGCTCGACGCCTTGCCCGAAGAGCAGCGCGAGGCTTTCGTGCTGCAGCAGGAAGGAGGCCTCAGCGTCGAGGAGATCGCCGCCGCCACCGGCGTGACGCGCGAGACCGCAAAAAGCCGGCTGCGTTACGCGATCGCGAAATTGCGGCAGGGGATGCAGTCATGGCAATGAACCCCGGGTCGGACATGGAGCACGATCCGCAACTGGCGGCGATCTACCGCGCCGGCGCCGAAGCCGGGCCGCCGGCGCAGTTCGACGACGCGATCCGCGCCGCCGCGCGGCGGGCAGTGAAGGCCGGCCCGCGCGGCGGCGGCCTGCGTCGCTGGCAATTGCCGCTGTCGCTGGCGGCGGTCCTCGTGTTGTCGGTGAGCGTGGTGACCCTGATGCGCGAGCAGGGGGCCGACCGGCCGGAGGCGCTGTTGCTGCCGCCCGCAGAGGTACAGCCGCGGGCAGCGGAGGAGCCACAGGCCGTGGAGAAGTCGCAGGCCGATCCGGCACCGCCGTCTGCGCCAGAGGCCGAAGTCCGCCGCCGGGGCTTGGACAAGTCAGCCCCGCCCGGCCGTCCCGCGGCACCGGCGGAACCGCCGCCGGCCGCGGTGTCCGGGCAGAAGAGGGCGGCTCCCCCGGTCGAATCCCGTGCCGGTCCGGCGGAGACCGACGCCGCGCCGGCGTTCGCGGAAGATGCCGCTGGCGTTCGTCCGGAACGGCAGGTGCCGCGGCCGAGTTCCGCGCCGGCGCCGCTCGCCGATATGCCGGCCGGCCATTCCGCTGCGCCGGCCCGGTCGGCGATTCTGGCGGCGCCCGACCCGACGGCGTTGTGGCGTGATCTGGTCGAGGCATCGGCGGAGCAATGGATCGAGCGCATCGTCGAACTGCGCCGGGCCGGCAAAACCGCCGATGCCGATGCGCTGGCGGCCGAGTTCGGCCGGCGTTTTCCCGGTCAGCGCCTGCCCGCGGAGACACAATGAACGACATACCTTCGAACTTCGATCCCAAACCGGAGAAGCCGCCGGAACCCGAACCTTGGGAGTGTTGCGGCAGTGGCTGCAATCCCTGTGTTTACGACCGATATTGGGAAGCGCTCACTAACTATGAGGCTGCCCTGCGGAACTGGGAAGCCCGGCAGGGCATCTCCAGCCCTGATCCCCAGGATGAGCTTTAACTATTTGTTTTAACTTGGTTTATTTCATTTTTTAGACCTGTCTGGCCTTGAGGGAACTCTTTGCGGCAGTGCCGCTCATAATCAGCGGTTCTGACGGTTCAGGAGTGTCCATAAACCCCAAAAATATAAGATTATTGTTATAAAACAATAACTTATATTTTCGTTGCAATGCGTCAGGCGTTGCCGTTAAACTCCCGCCCCGGTCCAACGGCAGAATCATCCGAAAATGCGGTTCCGAGGTTGCGGCCCACAGGTCGAACACCTAGAATTAGCCAGTTTTTTTGAGTAGCCCACAACCTATAGTGGTTGGCGGCTAAACGAGTCTTTAAGGAGACACCCGTTACCGTAGCGAGGTAACCCCAGCTGAGGCGCCGGCCACCGTGCGGGCGCTGCTCCCGAAAGGAGGTTTTGCGTGTTTGCAAAATCAATCTCAGAAACATCCCCTGGAGCTTCCAGGGACCGGCCGGCGGCAGCGCCGCACCGGATCCGCAGAATGGCCACCCTGGCGATACTGGTCGCCTGCCTCTCCGTGCTGGCTTTCCTGCTCCACCCGCGTGATGGAAACCTGTCGTCGGCTCTGGCCGCCGTCGAAAACGAGGCCAAGGCCGTGACCGACCGCATGCTGGCTTCCCAGCCCGCCACCCCGGCTGCGGATCCCGATGCGGCCCGCCATGCGCTGCTGGCCGAGTTTCTGGCCCGGCGCTACAAGGTGTCCCAAGACCTGATCCTGGAATTCATCCAGATCGCCCATGCCGAAGCCCGCAAGGCCGGCCTTGATCCGCTGCTGATCATGGCGGTCATCGGCATCGAATCGAGCTACAACCCGATCGCCGAAAGCGTGGCCGGCGCCCGGGGGCTGATGCAGATCATTCCCCGCTTCCATGCCGAAAAACTGGCCGAATTCGGCGGCGACCGGGCGGTCTACGACCCGGAAGCCAACATCCGCGTCGGCACCCGCATCATCCGCGAATATCTGGCTCGCACCGGCAACCTGGGCATCGCCCTGCAGATGTACGCCGGCGCGCTCGGCGACAACAATGACACCTACACCAACAAGGTGTTCGGCGAGAAACAGCGGCTGCAGCGCGTGATCGCCCCCCTGGCCGAACCGGCGGCGCCGGCGACGCCGCGGCTGCGCGTCGCGACCCGCCGCGTCGATCCGCTGTTCGGCGACTGAGCGTTCCCGGCGGCCGGTGGCGGCGATCCGCATCACGTGGCCGGCCGCATCGGTGGTCGCCGACCTGCAGCCCGGGCCCGCGACCGACCGGCTGCTGGCCATCCTGCCCTGCGAGTCCCGCATCAACACTTGGGGCGAGGAGATCTATTTTTCCCTGCCGCTGAGCCTCGCCCTGGCGCCGGACGCGCGACAGGTGGTCGATCCGGGCACGGTCTGTTTCTGGGTCGACGGCGGCGCGCTGGCCCTGCCCTGGGGCCGCACGCCGGCCTCGCGCGGCGACGAATGCCGCCTGGTTTCCCCCTGCAACGTCCTCGGCCGCCTGCGCGGCGATCCCGCGATGCTGGCGAGCGCCTGCGACGGCGACACGGTGCGCGTCGAAGCCGCCTGAGCCCGCCGGGGCGCCTATAATCATTCCGTCACGGACGGGGGCGATCATGGCCGAGCAGGACACACCGAAGGATTTTTTCGAATTCATGCAGAAAATGTGGAACCCGATGGGGTTCCCGATTCCCGGCATGATCGCGCCGACGATGAACATCGAGGATCTCGACAAGAAGATCGCCGAACTGAAGGCGGTCGAGACCTGGCTCACGATGAACACCGGCTTCGTGCAGATGACCATCAAGACGCTGGAGATGCAGCGCGCCGGCCTCGAAAGCCTGCAGGCCGCCGGCAAGGCTGCCGCCGAGGGCGCGAAAAAGACGTCGGAATGAAAAACGCCGCGTGAGCG
>JAHCLD010000040.1 GCA_026125585.1 Burkholderiales bacterium | reverse complement strand
ACGCGCATCCCGTACTCGTGCCACGCCCAGTGCGCGAAATCCGGCAGCCGCGTGACATGCGTCGGCGGCGGCAGCACCTGGCGCGGCATCGGCCGGCCGATGTCCCAGACCTCGACGTTGACCACCGGCCACACGATCAGGCGCACGCCCGGCGGCGGCTTCAGCGGCGGGCGGTCGATGATGGGCACGTAAGGCAGGCGCTGGGACGGGATCATGCGGGCTCCTGTTCAGGATATGGATGCAGCAGGCGGTCGTGACGATTATAACGACGCCGCGGCGTTGAGCCGGCGCCATGCATGCACTACCATCGCGGCTCATCCGAGGAGAAACGACACATGGAACTACCCTGCCTGCCGCCGATCGAAAACACCAAGGCCCCGAAAATCCCGTCGCCGCCCGGCACCTGCGACACGCATTTCCACCTCTTCGGGCCGCGCGCGAAGTTTCCCTTCGCCGACTCGCGCTCCTACACGCCGGACGACGCGCCGCTGGAAAAGCTGCTGAAGATGCTCGACGCCATCGGCGCAGGCCGCGGCGTGATCGTGCAGGGCAACGCCCACGGCACCGACAACTCAGTCGTGCTCGACGCGCTGCAGCGCGAACCGAAGCGCCTGCGCGCGACCTGCATCGTCAAGCCCGACACGCCGAAGGCCGAACTCCAGCGCATGCGCGACCTCGGCGTGCGCGCCCTGCGTTTCCACCACATGCCGCACGGCGTGGGCTTCAGCTCGCTGGGCATGCAATCCTTCGAAAAACTCGCGCCGCTGATGGCCGACCTCGGGCTGCACGCGCAGTTCATGATGGACGCCAATGCGCTCGACAGCGCGATGCCTTTTTTCAAAGACTGGAAGCTGCCGGTCATGCTCGACCACATGGGCAACGTCGACGGCAGGCTCGGCGCGAACCAGCCCGGCGTGCAGCAGATGTGCCGGTTGCTGGCCGAAGGCAGGATCTGGGTGAAGGTATCCGGCGCCTACCGCGTGTCGACGCAGTACCCGGATTACCCCGACGCGAAGCCCATCCACGAAGCGCTGGTCAAAGCCAACCCCGAGCAGATCGTCTGGGGTAGCGACTGGCCGCATCCGCGGCTGGAGAAGAACATGCCGGAAGACGGGCACCTGCTGGATCTGTTCAATGAATGGACACCGGATGCCGGGTTGCGGAAAAAGATACTCGTCGACAATCCGGCGCGGCTCTACGGCTTCCACTGATCGCCAAACCGGTGCGACATGGCCGCGAATACCGCAGCACCGGAGCGGTGTGGCAGGTCGCTGCCGGTGATTCGATTCCAAAAACAATAAGTAGTTGTTTTTATTGAGTTTTATGATCGTGACGCCGGACCGGAATCCGCGCCTCGCCGTGCATTGCGCACCAGCCAGAATGCCGTAGCCACAATCACCAGCCCCGACAGCAAGGGCCCCAGTCCGAAAAACCCCGCCAGTCCGCAAAGATTGCTCGAGCCCGGCGACGAACAGGCAAGCCAGATGCCCGCCGCCGTGCCGACACCATACATCAGCACACCAGAGCCGAGGCTGGCAAAAAGATAGAACGGCAGCGGCAGTCCTTTCTTCGGCGCACGGGCAGAGCGCCAAGACAGGTAGAAGACGGGAAGCAGCAGCAAGGCCAGCCCCAGCAGCACAGGGCCGACCGACATCGCGGTGCGGATCAGGGCGTTCATGTCCCGCGGTTCAGTGATGTCTGTACACCGCGCGCACTTCGCAACTTGTTTCTTCGCAGCTTATTTTGCAGCCTTGACCAACTCCAGCTCCGTCAGGAATGCCTTCAGCTCCGCATACTCCGCGTCCATGTATTTCTTCGTCGCCGCCGCCGGCTTGTATTCGTTGTCCCAGTTGTTGTCGGCGAGTTCCTTTTTCCAGCCTTCGGTCTGGGACAGTTGCTTCAGGGCATTATCCCAGTAGGCGATCTGCGCCGCGGTCATGCCGGGCGGGCCGATCAGGCCGCGCCAGTTGGACACGATGGCATTGGCGCCCTGCTCCTTCCAGGTCGGCACACCGGCGTAAAGCCCGGCGAGGCGCTGCGGCGCGGCCACGGCGATGACACGGATGCTGCCGGCCTCGAGGTGCTTGCGCATCAGGCCGACCGAACCGGGCACGGCGTCGACGTGGCCGCCGAGCAGCGCGGTGACCGCCTGGCCGCCGGACTGGAACACGGGCGTGCGGGTCTTGCGCAGGTCGATGCCGGCGTCCTTCAGCGCCATTGCGATGCCCTGGTGGTTGGGATTGCCCAGACTGGTGGCGACGCCGAAACTCAGCGCGCCGTGGTCCTTCTTCATGCGGTCGAGCAGATCGCGCCCGTTCCTGATCGGCGAATCGGCCTTGACCGCGACGGTGATGTATTCGTCGAACAGGATCGCCAGCGGCGTCAGGTCGCTGTAGGTGACCTGCGAGCGGCCGGAGATGTGATTGGTCAGGAGGCTCTTCGAGGCGATGGACACGAAGTGACCGTTGGCCGCCTGGCCCTGCAGATAGCCGTAGGCGATCGCGCCGCCGCCGCCGGGCTTGTTGACCACCGTCACCGAAGTCGGCACCGCCTTGCGGTCCTGGAGAATTTTCTGGATCAGCCGGCCGGTCGAATCCTGCCCGCTGCCCGGCGCGGTGTTGATGACGATCTCGACATTCCTGTCCGGCTGCCAAGCCTGTGCCTGCGCGACCGTGCCTGCCACCGCCAGCGTGACTCCCGCCAGCATCACTGCAAACCTGCGTGTTGCGCTCATCGTTGCTCCTCCATCGTCATCGCTCCGGCGAAAGCCGAAGCACGGTTTCTGGCTGTCGCAGCCGCCGCCGTTTTTCTGGATGCCGGCGCGCGCCGGCATGACGGTTCGGGTCGGTCTGTGACAACGTGGATCGTCAGGCCCCTGCAGTCAGCCAGGGCCGGTCCTTGTAATAGCCTTTCTCGAAACCTTCGATCTTCGCCGCATACTGCTGCGTGCGCGCGATGTCGTCGAGCCCTTCCAGCAGACAGCGTTTGCGCACTTCGTGGATCTCGAATTTGTGGACCTTGCCCGCGGTGTCGGTGACGGTCTGCGCGGCGAGATCGACGCCGATTTTCGCGCCGGGCCGGTCCTGCAACTGGCGGCGGATGTCGGCGCATTCCTGTTCGGACAGCGTCAGCGCCAGCAGGCCGTTTTTGGCGCAATTGGCGGCGAAGATGTCGCCGAAGCTCGGCGCGATCACGCAGCGGATGCCGAATTCGTACAGCGCATAGACCGCGGTCTCGCGCGAGGAGCCGCAGCCGAAGTTGCGGTCGGCGACGATGATCCCCGATTGGTCGTAGGGCGCGGCATTCAACATGAACTCGGTCTGGGTGCCGTCCGGCCGAAAACGCGAGTCGTAGAACAGAATCTCGCGGTATTTGGGGCCGCGCGGCACCTTGTTGAAGCGCGTCGGACAGAGCTGGTTGGTGTCGATGTTCGCCTCGTGCATCGGCACGGCGATGGCGGTCAATGTGGTGAACGGCTGCATGACTTTATAACCTATTGATTATATTAATAAATTTATTTAATCAGCTCGCGCACATCGGTGAGGTGCCCCTTGATCGCGGCCGCCGCGGCCATCGCCGGGCTGACGAGATGGGTACGCCCGCCCGGCCCCTGCCGATTGCGGAAATTGCGGTTGGAGGTCGATGCGCAGCGTTCGCCGGGCTGCAGGTAGTCGCCGTTGATCGCGGTGCACATCGAGCAACCGGGGTCGCGCCATTCGAAGCCCGCCTGTGTGAACACCTTGTCGAGGCCCTCGGCTTCGGCCTGGCGCTTGACCGCCATCGAGCCGGGCACGACCCAGGTCGTGACTTTCGCCTTGCCGCGCTTCGCCACTTCGGCGGCGGCGCGCAGATCCTCGATGCGGGCGTTGGTGCAGGAGCCGATGAACACGCGATCGAGCCTGATGTCCTGCAAGGCCATGCCGGGACGCAGCGCCATGTAATCCAGCGCGGTTTCCAGCTCGGCGCGTTTCTTGTCGTCCCTGACCGCGGACGGATCGGGCACGACGCCGTCGATCGGCAGCGCGTGCTCCGGCGTGATGCCCCAGGTCGCGGTCGGCGCGATCCGCGCGGCGTCGAGCGCCACTTCCCTGTCGAAATGCGCGCCGGCGTCGCTCGCCAGCGCGCGCCAGCCGTCGAGCGCCTGCTCCAAAGCCTTGCCTTTGGGGGCATACGGCCGGCCTTCGACCCAGGCACAGGTCTTGTCGTCGGGCGCGATCAGGCCGACGCGGCCGCCGGCCTCGATCGACATGTTGCAGATGGTCATGCGCCCTTCCATGCTCAGCCCGCGGATGGTCGAGCCGGCGTATTCGATGGCATGGCCGGTGGCGCCGTCGACGCCGATCTGCGCGATCAGCGCGAGGATCACGTCCTTGGCGCTGACGCCGAAACCCAGCTCGCCGTCGATGGTGATGCGCATCGCCTTCGGCTTGCGCTGCCACAGCGTCTGCGTCGCCATCACGTGCGCGAATTCCGAGGCGCCGACGCCGTAGGCGAGGCAGCCGAAGGCGCCGTGGGTGGACGTGTGCGAGTCGTTGCCGATCACGAACAGCCCCGGCTGGATGATGCCCTGCTCCGGCGGCACGATGTGCATGATGCCCTGGTGCTCGTGCGCCATGCCGAACAGCGTGACGCCGAACTTGCCGGCCATGTCCTGCAGGTCGATCACCATGTTGCGGATGCCGGCGTCCGGTATGCCTCCGGGGCCTTTCGCCCGCCCGGTGGTCGGCACGTAGTGGTCGGTAAAGGCGAAAATCTGTTTCGGCTTGCGCGCCCTGCGCCCGGTCTTCTCCAGCGCGGTGAAGGCGTGCAGCGTATTTTCCTGGGCCAGCGCGACGTCGACGTACATCAGCGACTCACCCTCGTCGGTCAGGATGTGGTGCGAATTCCAGAGTTTCTCGATGATCGATTGCGGGGTATTTCCAGTCATGTTGCAGTGTTTCCCAAAGAACAAATTCAAGATCAAAGGCATTTAGCCACGGAGGTCACAGAGAACACAGAGAACTGCAAAAACAAAGCCAATTCTCTCTCAGGTTCTGGTTTGCTTTGGTTTTCTCTGTGTTCTCTGTGACCTCTGTGGCCAGCCTTTCGCTTTTTCATTTCAAAACCTCACGCACGTCGGTGAAATGGCCTTTGAGCGCCGCCGCCGCGGCCATGGCCGGGCTGACGAGGTGGGTGCGCCCGCCGGGGCCCTGGCGGTTGCGGAAATTGCGGTTGGAGGTCGATGCGCAGCGCTCGCCGGGCTTCAACTGGTCGCCGTTGATCGCGGTGCACAGCGAACAGCCGGGATCGCGCCATTCGAAGCCGGCCGCGGTCAGCACTCGGTCCAGCCCTTCTTGTTCAGCCTGGCGCTTGACCGTCTGAGAGCCGGGCACGACCCAGGCCAGCACCACGGCCTTGCCGCATTTCGCGACCTCGGCGGCGGAGCGGATGTCCTCGATGCGGCTGTTGGTGCAGGAGCCGATGAACACGCGGTCGATCCTGATGTCGGTCAGCGCCATGCCGGCCTTGAGGCCCATGTAGTCCAACGCCATGGTCCAGTCGCTGCGCCGGCGTTCGTCGGGTGCGTTTTTCGGGTCGGGCACGGCGCCGCCGACGACAGCGGCCATCTCGGGATTGACGCCCCAGGTCACCATCGGCGCGATCTGCGCAGCGTCGAGCGCGATTTCGCGGTCGAACTTCGCACCGGCATCGCTGGGCAACGAGCGCCACAGTGCCATCGCCGCGTCCCATCCGGCGCCCTTTTTCGGGGCAAAAGGACGGCCGTCCATGTAGGCATAGGTGGTGTCGTCCGGCGCGATCATGCCGCAGCGCGCGCCGGCCTCGATCGACATGTTGCAGACGGTCATGCGGCCTTCCATACCCATCGCCTCGAACGTCGAGCCGGCATATTCGATGGCGTGGCCGACGCCGCCCGCGGCGCCGATTTGGGCAATCACCGCGAGAATGATGTCCTTGGCCGCGACGCCGAAACCGAGCCTGCCGTCGACGCGGATGCGCAGTGTCTTCGGCTTGCGCTGCCAGGTCGCCTGGGTCGCCATCACGTGGGTCATGTCGGAGGCGCCGATGCCGAAGGCGATGCTGCCGAAAGCGCCGTGCGTGGAGGTGTGCGAATCCGCGCCGCAGATCAGCAGGCCCGGCTGGGTGATGCCCTGCTCCGGCGGCACGATGTGCAGGATGCCCTGGCCGGGATCGTCGAAACCGAACAGCCGGATGCCGTGCAGCTTCGTGTTCTCGTGCTGGGCGATCACCATGTTGCGGATCTCGTCGACGGCGATGCCGGCGATGCCCTTCTCGCGTCCCGTGGTCGGCACGTAGTGGTCGGTGAAGGCGAAGACCTGCCGCGGCCGCGCCACCTTCTGGTTGCGGCGCTTGAGGGCCGCGAAGGCGTGCGAAGATCCCTCGTGGATCAGCGCGCGGTCGACATAGAGCAAAATTTCGCCTTCCTCCTCCGCGACGACGTGGCTGTCCCAGATCCGGTCGAACATCGTGCGGGCGGTCATGACTGGCGGTTCTTCCTTCCGGCTTGCGGCAACCTGCCGCCTACTTGATCATCCCGAGATCGCCGAGGATGGTCCGGTAGGCGGCGTATTCCGAATCGAACAGCTTGCGGGTCTGCGCGCTGTCCAGGTAATTGGCTTCCCAGGTGTTCTGCTCCAGCGCCTGTTTCCAGATGGCCGAGGTCACGGCTTTCGCCAGCACGCCGTCCCACCAGGCGATCTGCGCCGGCGTCATGCCCTTCGGACCGATGACGCCGCGCCAGGTATCCATGACTGCCCTGTAACCCTGCTCGGTCCAGGTCGGCGTGTCGGCATAGGGACCGCCGATGCGCTTCGGCGCCAGGATGCCGATGACCCGGATCTGTCCGGCCTGCACCATGCGCACCACCGACGACGGCGTGCCAGTGTGGGCATCGATATGCCCGCCCAGCAGCGCGGTGACGGCATCGCCGCCGGAGCCGAGCACGACGGCCTTCAGCCTGCGCGGATCGACGCCGCCCGCCTTCGCCACCAGCGCGAAAGACAGGTGATTGGTGCTGCCCAGCGTGGTCGGAGTCGACACCGCCAGCGACTGGGGATCGCTGCGCAGGCGGTCAATGAAATCCTGCCCGCGCTTCAGCGGCGAATCGGCGCGCACCGCAACCACGGTGTACTCGCTGAACAGGTTGGCGAGCGGCGTCACCTCGCGGTATCTGACCGTGCCACGGCCGTTGAGGTCATTGGCGATGAGGCTGGGCGAGTTGATCGCGACAACATGGCCGTCGCCGGCGTTCTGGTTCAGGTAGGCCAGCGACACCGTGCCGCCGGCACCGGGCTTGTTGGCGACGCTGACCGGCACCGGGGCCAGCTTCTCTTCCTGGATGATTTTATGCAGCAGCCGCGCCGAACGGTCGATGCCGCCGCCGGGCGTGGTCGGTACGACGATTTCAATGGGTTTTTCGGGCTGCCACGCCTGCGCGGGCGCCGCCAGGAGGGCTGCGCACAGCAGCGCCAGCGACGTCCCGATTCTTCTCATTGCGCCTTTCTACCCATTTCCATACCTGTTTCCATGCCTGCATGCCGTTTTTCCGGCGCACGCGGGATGCCGGCGTTCACCAGCCCGCGATCAGGTCGGCGCCGGGCTTGACCTCGCCGCGCTCGACCCGGTGCACCAGATCGTTCATTTTCGCGTGCAGCGGCGCCGGCACGCCGATGAAAGCGCCCCGCTCGGCAACATAACCGTTGATGAAATCAGTCTCGGTGCGGCGGCCCTTGAACATGTCCTGCGCCATCGACGGCCGCTGCTCGTCGGAGCGTTTCTTTGCGCCTTCGCGCAGGATCTCCTCGATGCCGGCCAGCGCGTCCTTGTTGCCTTCGCCGGCCAGTGCCAGCATCTCCGGCTCCATGCCGAGCATTTTTTCCAGCGAATAACCCAGCGCCTGGCCGACGCGCACCGACTGCGAGCCGAGGCGGATCGACACCGAACGCGGGCCGTCGGCGGCATCGCGCTGGTTGCCGGAAAGGCCGGTGGCCGCGCACAGGCCGTTGCGCATGGCGTTGACCGTCAGCTTCGACCAGCGCTCGCCCCACAGGTTGGTGGTGACCTTGGCGCTGTCGGCCGAACGCAGCAGATCCGCGATTTCCTGCGCCCGCGGCGTGACGCGGCCGTGCGGCTCGCCGACGCGGAACACCGTGTGCCTGTCGCCGCCCAGCGGCACCGTGCGTTTGATGCGGCCCGGCGCGTAGAGCTCGGCCGCGACGAGGCTCGCGATGCAGCCCAGCGTCTTGCCCCAGCCGACGATGGCGGCGATGCGCTCCTCGTTGATGCAGTTCTGCAGCGACACGCAGAAGCCGTCGGGCGCGAGATAGGGCTTGATCAGGTGCGTCGCCCACTCGGTATCGTAGGATTTCACGCAGATGAAGGCGATGTCCACCGGACGCTCCTTGCAGAAGCGCTGCACATCCGTGACATGTATGGCCTTGACCCTGATCGTGTGTTCTTCCTGCGGCGTCATGCCGGAGAGATGCAGGCCTTTCTCGCGCATGGTCTCCACATGCTCGGGCCAGGGATCGATCAGCGTGACGTCGTGACCCGCGCGGGTCATGTGGCCGCCGGCGATGCCGCCGATGGCGCCTGCGCCGACTACTACAATGCGTTTGCCCATTTTAAAATATTCAATAAAAACAAATACTTATGATTTTACCGAAGGAGTCGCCTCAAAGCTTCGCGATGATCGCGTCGGTGAACTGCCGGGTCCCCGCCGTGCCGCCGAGATCGCGGGTGACGTGTTTTTTCTCGGCCAGCACCTGCGTCAGCGCGGCGTCGATGCGATTTGCCGCGTCATTCTCGCCGATGTGGCGCAGCATCAGCACGCCGGAGAGGATCACCGCCATCGGGTTGGCGATGTCCTTGCCGGCAATATCTGGCGCCGAGCCGTGCACCGCCTCGAACATCGCGCACTGCTCGCCGACATTGGCGCCGGGCGCCACGCCGAGGCCGCCGACGAGACCCGCGGCCAGGTCCGAGACGATGTCGCCGAACAGATTCGCCAGCAACAGACCGTCGAAGGTTTCCGGCTTGATCACCAGTTCCATGCACAGCGCGTCGATGACGCGGGCGTCGCAGGCGATGCCCGGATAATCCCGCGCCACGTCCTGCCCGGTCTTCAGGAACAGGCCGTCGGTCATCTTCATGACGTTGGCCTTGTGACCGATGGTCATTTTTTTGCGGCCGGTCTTCTTCAGGTATTCGAAGCCGTAGCGCGCGGTGCGCGCGGTGGCGCCGCGGGTGATGCGCTTGATCGCCTCGGCGGTGTCGTCGTCGATCATGCGTTCGTTGCCGACGTAGAGATCCTCGCTGTTCTCGCGGAAGATCACCAGATCGACGTTGTCATAGCGTGACGCAACGCCGGGATAGTTTTTCACCGGACGCACGTTGACATAGAGTCCGAGTTCCTTGCGCAGCGCGATCGCGATGCTCGGGTAATCGGCGCGCCATTCCTTGCCGCCGCGCATGCGCTCGATGTAGATGCGGTAGTTGCCGCCGAACGGGGTCTGAGTCGGGCCTTTCAGCGCCAGCCCGTTGCGCTCGATCGATTCGAGCACGCTGACCGGCAGCGGCGTGCCGAACTCCTTCTCGGCACGCATGCCGACCAGCACTTCCTCGAACTCGACCCCGGCGCCCGAGGCCTTGATGATGGCGCAGGCCGAGCCCACGACTTCCGGGCCGATGCCATCGCCCGGAACCACAGTTACCTTGTTCAATCCTTCTTCTCCGGAACGTTAAATGGAAATCAAATCAGCTTTCGTCGCCCTTGCTGCCCATCGAGCGCAGGCGCGGGATGATGAACGGCAGCAGCACCGAAATCAGGGACATCACCAGCAGCGTCACGGTGATGCCGCTGCCGTAGAAGATCTTCAGGTCGCCGCCGGAAATCGTCATCGCCTGGCGGAAGGACTGCTCCATCATGCCGCCCAGCACCAGCGACAGCACCAGCGGTGCGACCGGGATGTCCACCTTGTCGAAGATGTAGCCGATGACGCCGAAAATCAGGATCAGCCAGAGGTCGACGACGCTGCCGTTGATGGCATAGGCGCCGATCGCCGAAATGGCGACGATCATCGGATAAAGAATGCCCTGCGGGATGTAGAGCAGCCGCACGAACAGGCCGATCAGCGGCAGGTTGAGGATCACCAGCATCACGTTGCCGATGTACATGCTGTTGATCAGGCCCCACACCAGGTCGGGACGGTTCTGGAACAGCAGCGGCCCCGGCTGCACGCCGTACATGATGAAGGCGCCCAGCATCACCGCGGTGGCGCCGCCCCCGGGAATGCCCAGCGTCAGCAGCGGCACCAGCGCGCCGGCGGTGTCGGAGTTGTTGGCCGACTCGGGGCCGGCCACGCCCTCGATCGCGCCGTGGCCGAATTCCTCCGAATGCTTGGACAGGCGCTTTTCGGTCGTGTACGACATGATCGAGGCGATCGTGCCGCCGGCGCCCGGCAGCACGCCGACGATGAAGCCGATCACGCCGCCGCGCCAGATCGGGCCGATCGAGCGCCGCCATTCCTCGCGCGTCAGCCACAGCTTGCCCTTGATCTTCATCGCTTCGGCCGAAGTGCCGCAGAAGATGCCCTCCAGCCCCCGGAGCACTTCCGCCATCGCAAACAGGCCGACCACCACCACCACGAAGCCGACGCCGTCCTGGAATTCCGGAATGCCCATGGTGTAGCGGGCCTGGCCGCTCTGCAGGTCGATGCCGATGGTCGCGATCATCAGTCCAAGGATCGTCGCGATGACGCCCTTGGCCGGCGATTTTCCGGTCAGCGTCGACACCGCGGTCATCGCGAACAGCATCAGCGTGAAATATTCCGCGGGCCCGAATTTCAGGGCCACCGAGGTCAGCGGCACCGCGAACAGCGTCAGGCCGACGACGCCGATGGTGCCGGCGATGAAGGAACCGATCGCGGACACCGCCAGCGCGGCGCCGGCGCGCCCCCGCTTCGCCATCTCGTAGCCGTCGATCGAGGTCATCACCGAGGAGGCCTCGCCCGGCGTGCGGATCAGGATCGCCGTGGTCGAGCCGCCGTACTTGGCCCCGTAGTAGATGCCGGCCATCATGATCAGCGCCGAGGTCGGGTTCATGCCGTAGGTGATCGGGATCAGCAGCGCAATGCCCGCCGAAGGCCCGATGCCGGGCAGCACGCCGATGATGGTGCCCATGAATACGCCAAGGAAGGTGTACCACAGGTTGATCGGCTGCATCGCAACCGTGAAGCCGTTCAGGATGTGGGTCAGGGTTTCCATGCGCGCCTCAGAACGGGATGATGCCGCGGGCGAGATTCACGCCGAGCAGCTTGGTGAAGGCGAAGTAGCTGATGGTCACGAACAGCACGCAAGTCAGCCCGTTCATCAGGTGGCGGCTGCGGTTGAAATACCCGGTCAGCCCCAGCAGGTAGAGCAGCGTCGCCAGCATGTAGCCCAGCGGCTCGAACAACGCGATGTACAGGGCGGTCCATCCCACGGCGGCCACGACCACCCAGTGCTGCGGTTCCCAGCTCAGCGCGCCTGAATCCTCCCCGCCGGCCTTCACCTTTTTGCGGTCGCGCAGGATTTCGGCCAGCAGCATGGCCGCGGCGATCAGCAGGCCCACCCCCAGCATCCGCGGGAATGCCTTGGGACCCAGCGGGTCGCCCAGTTCGAGGCTGGGAATCTGCGCCGTTCCCCAGAAATACACGCCAGCGAGCAGCAGCGTGCAGACAAAAATGATGCGGTCAGTCATGTCGAAAATCTCCTCCCGGCAGGATGCGGCAGCAGGCTTGCCGTGCCGCGTTTTGTGTTTGGCTGTGAGATGGCGCACAGCGCACGGTTTTCACAGGCTGAAATCTTAACCGAGAACCTTGGCACATTGCGAGAATTTGCGCATCACGTCCCGAATGATGAAACCCGGGGCGGCATCGGCATCCAACTGATTTTCCCTGCAGCCCCGCCGTGACGCAGAGAATCCGCGCATCGCCCGCTGAACCAGCGCATATTCCTGCCGGATGGACATGCTGCAGATGGCTGCACTGCCATCGCGCACACCATCGCGCTGCAAGGTATAAGACAGGAATGACAGGCCGGTGATATTTCTGTTGACCGCGGCAGTGATGGCGCTGAACAATGCGCAGCAGGTCGTGCATATCGACATACCATAAGTATTTGTTTTTATTGAATATTTTATAATGGCTTCGAAAAACATCATTTCTGCATTGCAGTCGCTGCTCGGCGCACAAGGCGTGCTCACCGCCGCTGCCGACCTCGAACCCTATGTCGTCGACTGGCGCGGCGTGTACCGCGGCAACGCGCTCGCGGTCGCCCGCCCCTCGAATACCGCGCAGGTCGCCGCCGTCGTGCAACTCTGTCACGAGACGGGCACTCCGCTGGTGCCGCAAGGGGGCAACACCGGCATGTGCGGCGCCTCCGTGCCGCTGGCCGGGGGACGCGAAGTCGTGCTGTCGCTGGCGCGGATGAACAGAATTCTCGAGGTCGACCCACTGAACAACACGCTCACCGCCGAAGCCGGCTGCGTGCTGGCCAACATCCAGCAGGCGGCGGCCGATGCCGGCCGGCTGTTTCCGCTGAGCCTCGGCGCCGAGGGCAGTTGTCAGATCGGCGGGAATCTGTCGACCAACGCCGGCGGCGTCAACGTGCTGCGTTACGGCAACACCCGCGATCTGGTGCTGGGCCTTGAAGTGGTGCTGCCCGACGGCCGCGTCTGGAACGGCCTGCGCGGGCTGCGCAAGGACAATACGGGCTACGACCTGAAGCACCTGTTCATCGGCGCCGAGGGCACACTGGGCATCATCACCGCGGCAACGCTGAAACTGTTCCCCCGCCCTGCCGCCAATGCCACCGCGTGGATGTCGGTGCGCGACCCCGAAGCCGCGCTGCAACTGCTGGCACTGATGCGGCGGCATTGCAACGACCGCATCACCGCGTTCGAACTGATTTCGCGGCACAGCCTGGAACTCGTCTGGAAACACGTGCCGGGCACGCGCGACCCGCTGGCCGAACCACACCCCTGGATCGTGCTGACCGAACTCGCGGATGCCGGCGACGAGGCCGCGCTGCGCGCCGATCTCGAACGCGCGCTGGAGTCCGCTTTCGAGGAGGGTCTGGTTGCGGACGCGGTGATCGCCGAAAGCCGCACCCAGGCGCAGGCGCTGTGGCACATGCGCGAATCGATCCCGGAAGGCGCGCGCCAGGAGCCGGTGATGGTCTACCGCCACGACATCGCGGTCGCGGTGGGCCGCATCCCGGAATTCATCCGCGAGGCGCAGGCGGCACTGGAGGCGAAATTTCCGGACGTGAAGCTGATCTGTTTCGGCCACCTCGGCGACGGCAACCTGCACTACAACGCCTATATCCCCTCGCGCCTGCGCACGGACGCAAAGGCGCGCGAAGCGCACGACGTCACGGAAACGGTCTACGACATCGTGCAGCAGTACGGCGGCAGCTTCAGTGCCGAGCATGGCATCGGCCTGTCCAAAGTAGCCGAGCTCGCGCGTTACAAAAGCGCGGTGGAACTGGATTTGATGCGCACCGTCAAGAAGGCGCTGGACCCGCAGGGGCTGCTGAATCCGGGCAAGGTGCTCTGAACCGGCGGCGCCCGTTCAGGCGGCGGCGACAAACAGCCCGATCACGCAGAACAGGCCGCCCGTCCACAGCAGCGAACGCAGCATCGGCCGGTCATGCAGATAAGCCAGCGTGTAGAGTATCCGGAAGGCCACGAATGCCGCGGCCAGCGCGTCCACGCGGGACTGCGCGGCGCCGGCCAGATGTGCGATGATCACTGCCGCCGCGAACAGCGGAAATGCCTCGAAGGCGTTGAGCTGCGCCCAATAGGCGCGTTGCTGCCGGGGCGGCAGGCGGTCGACGCCGGCCCGCGGCGCGGCATTGTCGTAGTCGCGGCGCAGTTTCGAGGCCACTGTCGGCCAGTACGGCAACAGGCCGGCAACGAGGATCATCCAGTAGGCGATGGTCATGTCTGCTCCCTTCGGAACGACGGACGGCGGTCAGGCAGCCATCCGGAACTAATTACGGGCCGTATCGGCCCAAGAGGTTATTATGAGTGAAAAAATCGGGAAGACTGACGCCGAATGGAAAACCCTGCTGACGCCGCAGCAATTCGAGATCGCGCGACGCAAGGGCACCGAACGGGCATTTACCGGCGAATACTGGGACAACCATGAACAGGGCCTTTACCGCTGCGCCTGCTGCGGGAACGAACTGTTCCGGTCTTCGGAAAAATTCGATTCCGGCTCCGGCTGGCCGAGCTTCTGGCAACCTGCCGTTCCGGAAAACGTGGCGACCGAAGCCGATCACGGCCTTTTCATGACCCGCACCGAGGTGCTGTGCAGCCGTTGCGACGCCCATCTCGGCCATGTGTTCGAGGACGGTCCGCCGCCGACCGGCCTGCGCTACTGTATCAACTCGGCCTCGCTCAAGTTCGAGAAAAAGTGAACCGTGCCGGGCGCCGCGCGTTCGACCAGGCGGCGGGCGCGCTGATTGCCGCCTTCGAGCAGGCCGGCCCCTTCCCCGGCCAGGAAGCCACTCCGGCACTGCTTGCCGACGCCGTCCGGCAATGTTTCGAAATCTGCCGGCAGACCGGCGATTCGGGAGAAACTCTGCCGCTGGAGGCAGTCGACGAACTGGGAACGCACGCGCTGGAATGCCTCTCCGACCTCGGCCTGTGGGCCTACCAGCTGCGGCTGGATGATGCGCGCGCCGCTGTCGAAGACCTGGCGCTGGAAATGGCTGAATGGACCATCGGACACGGCGGACGGGTCGCCGTCCTGGAGCCGGTGGTCAATGCCCTCGCCCGCCAGGCCAACGCCACCGGGGATCCCGCCGTGCTGGCCCGACTGTTCCATCAGGCCTGCGCGGTGATCGCGCACGCGGAGCCCGGGCCGGCCGACGGCACGGAACCCGCGCAGCAGCCCTGGCTGATGCTGCATTTCAACTGCGCGATCATCGCCACCCGGACACAGGATCCGGCACGGATGAACGCCGCCTTCGATCTGCTCGAAGCGCATCTGCCCGGTCATTGCGCGGCTTTTTACACGGAAGGCCTGCGCGAGTCGCAGAAAACCGTCTATGGCGACGCGGTGCGGGAAACCATGCGCAGCCGTCTCGCCAAATGGACTGACCGGCACTAACAGGGGATAATCTGCGGCCATGAAATTCCTGTTCGATATTTTCCCGGTCATCCTGTTTTTTGCGGCCTTCAAGGTCTACGACATCTACGTGGCCACCGGGGTGGCCATCGCCGCAACCGTGCTGCAGATCGGCTGGCTCTGGCTCAGGCAGCGCAGGGTCGACAACATGCAGTGGATCAGCCTCGGCCTGATCGTGATCTTCGGCGGGGCAACGCTGCTGTTGCGCGACGAGACTTTCATCAAGTGGAAACCGACGGTGCTCTACTGGCTGTTCGGCGCGACGCTGCTGGTCGCCGACCTGGCATTCCGCAAGAACCTGATCCGCTCGATGATGGAAAAGCAGGTCAGCGCGCCGGACCCGGTGTGGAAAAAACTCCTGCTGGGCTGGGTCGGATTTTTCCTGGTGATGGGAGTGCTGAACCTGTATGTCGCCTACGGCTTCTCGACTGACATCTGGGTCAACTTCAAGCTTTTTGGCGGCATCGGCCTGATGATCGTGTTCGTGATTGCCCAGGCCGTCCTGCTGGCCCCTCACGTCAAGGAAAAAGAGACTGAATGAAGACTGTGCATTCCGCGACAAGGACATCGTGGCGATAGTCGACGCGATACAGGAAAAACTCGCCACCCTGACCCCGGAATCGGTGGAAATACTCGATGAATCCGGGCTGCACGTCGGCCATGCCGGCGCCCGGGATGGCGGAGGGCACTACCAGCTGGTCATCGTGTCCGGCGCTTT
This sequence comes from Burkholderiales bacterium, assembly GCA_026125585.1. GTDB lineage: Bacteria > Pseudomonadota > Gammaproteobacteria > Burkholderiales > SG8-41. The sequence goes on along the minus strand of JAHCLD010000040.1, from coordinate 1,620 downwards.
CTCCGGGCAACCCCTGCAGGCCCGCCACCGCATGGTGTACGCGGCTCTCGGCACCTTGATGCACAGGGAAATCCACGCGCTGGCCATCAAGGCCTATGCCCCCGACGAGATCTGACGCAAACGAATTCTGGATCAAACAAAGGAGCTGTCATGCAAAGAACCACCGTTTTATCCGTGATGATTGCCGTTGCAGCGGCCACGGCCGTACCGGCGGCAATCGCCCAGGTCGCGAAGGTCAACGGCGCCACCATCCCGCAGGCGCGTGCCGACGCGCTGCTGCGCGAAGTCACTGCACAGGGCCGGCCGGACTCGCCCGAGCTGCGCAACATGATCAAGCAGGAACTGGTCAACCGCGAAGTCATGGCGCAGGAAGCCGTGAAGCTGGGGCTGAACAAAAATCCCGAAGTCAGCGGCCAGCTCGACCTGGCACGCCAGAACGTGCTGGTCGGCGCCCTGCTGAACGAGCTGTCCAAGCGCCATCCGCCAAGCGAAGATGCCATGAAGAAGGCCCACGAGCGTTTCAAGGACAGTCCCGCCGCCAACGAGTACAAGGCCCGCCACATCCTCGTCAAAGACGAGAACGAAGCCAAGGAAATCATCACCCAGCTCAAGGGCGGCGCCAATTTCGCCAAGCTCGCCACAGACAAATCCCTGGACGAAGGCTCCAAGGCCCAGGGCGGCGACCTGAACTGGTCCCCGCCCGCGCGTTACGTGCGCCCCTTCGGCGAAGCCCTCGCCCGCCTGAAAAAGGGCGAAACGACGGAGGCACCTGTACAGACCAATTTCGGCTGGCACGTGATCCGCCTCGATGACATCCGTCCGCTGAGCTACGAGGCCATCAAACCCCAGTTGCAGCAGCTGGTGCAACGCGAGAACGTGCAGAAGGCAATCGACGAACTGCGCGCGAAGGCCAAAGTGGAGTAAGTATCGCGGCTGAACAATCGCACGGCCAGGAATCACTGACCTGCTGCAAAGGCCCGGCCCGGTATTCAGGCCGGGCTTTTTTGTTTCTGTGATGTCCGGTTTTACGCCTGAGATTCACCGTCGGAGCCGGCCTGGTGCCTGCAAGCGCGGAGTATCGGCACGACATCGATCGACAGAGCTGCCGAGGTTCCGGCGGGCGCGAAAAAACGGGCACCGGAAATGAAAAAACCCGGCCTCGATGAGGCCGGGTTTTTCCGGTATGGGTGCCTGACAATGTCCTACTTTCACACGGGTAGTCCGTACTATCATCGGCGCTGAGTCGTTTCACGGCCCTGTTCGGAATGGGAAGGGGTGGGACCAACTCGCTATTGTCGTCAGGCATAGCTGTTTGGCGGAGCAGGCAATACACATCCTGTATGCTGCCTGCACGCCGAATTCGGAAGAAGTAAAGTGTAAGTTATCTTACAAGCCACTTGATAACTTATTGATTCGATTGAACATCAACATGAGCCTACCTGAGTTGGCTGATTCAACCAGGAATCAGCACATGCTCAAAATTATAGGATCAAGCCTCACGGGCAATTAGTATCGGTTAGCTCAACGCATTGCTGCGCTTACACACCCGACCTATCAACGCGGTGGTCTTCCGCGACCCTTCAGGGGGATCGAGTCCCCGGGAAGTCTCATCTTGAGGCA
>JAHCLD010000004.1 GCA_026125585.1 Burkholderiales bacterium | reverse complement strand
TATCTTTGGCCTCGAAGAGGTACGTACGCTGTACGGCCTCGCAACCGTTTTCCCCGAGGCGCTTTCGAGGCCCTGGGTGCTGGGTGGCGTAATGCTCGCCTGGATCACCGCACCGCTGGGCATTGCCGTTTGGAGATTTCGTCGATGAAGTTGTTTTCCCCGCTGCTGCTCGCCTTGTCGCTCGCCGCTTCGCTCACGGCGTGCAGCAATCAGCCGGCCGAGACCATGGTGCCGATCGAGATCGGTCAGGACACCTCCTGCGCGCTCGATGGCATGCTGCTCGCCGACTACCCCGGCCCCCAGGGCCAGATCCTCGTCGCCGGCCTCGCCGAGCCGATGTTCTTCTGCGACACGACGGAGGTCTTCAACACCGTGCTCGCCGGCGAGCAGGCGCTGCGGATCGAAGGCATCTACGTGCAGGACATGGGACAGGCCCGGTGGGAAGAGCCCCGCGGCCACTGGTTCGACGCGCGCCAGGGCTGGTACGTGCTCGGCGGCAAGCGCCACGGCTCGATGGGCCCCACCATCGCCAGCTTCGCGCAGGAAGCCGGTGCCCGGCGCCACGCGGCCGACTACGGCGGCAAGGTGCTGAAATACGAGCAGATCACCCGCGAGATGGTCGACCTCAGCGGCGGCGCGCTGCACGACCAGCGGATGTAGCGCCGTCGAAGACGCGGCGCGGCCGGACGAACGGCGCAATCCGCCGCGCCATGACGGCGCATACCAGGCCGTGCGGGAATCGGGGCTGCCGCAGCACGCCAGCCTCTAAGTCTTGCGCCGCGCGGCCCTGCCGACCGCCGACAGCGGCACCCGCGCGGCGGCGCCCGGCCTGACACCGCCCACCACCTCGGCCAGCGTGACGCCGTCGAGCTCGGCCATGAATTTCGCCAGCCCGCGCCTGAGCACCGTCTTCAGGCGGCAGACGTCGCCGATGCGGCAGGTGTTGCGCGCGGGGTCGAAGCATTCCACCAGGGCCATGTCTTTCTCGGTCCTGCGAACCACGTCGCCGATGGTGATCCCGGCGGCCGGCTTCATCAGCCTGAGCCCGCCGCCGCGGCCGCGCGTGGTCTTGAGCAGCCCGAGTTCGGCGAGCGTCATCACGATCTTGGTGAGGTGCGTGCGCGAAATGCCGTGGACCCTGGCGATTTCGCTGATGGTGGCCGGCGTGCTCCGCTCCGCCGTGGCGGCGCAGTACATCAGCACCCGCAGGCTGTAGTCCGTCCATTGCGTCAGATGCACGCGCCGCCTCCGTTCCTTTCACGTGCCCCGACGCCGTCCGCCCCGTCACCGGCCGGCAAGGCCGCGGAAAAAATTCAGCGGAAAGTCCTGCGCAGCGGAATCACCTCCGCCTCCGGCCGCAGCGAGAATTTCACCGCGCCCGGCCAGTCGATGCGTTCGATGACACGGTTGTTGTTGGCCGCCCAGAACCGCGCGGTCTCCTCGGTCATCGGCGTGCGCACCAGACGCCAGCGCGTCCGGCCGGAACGGTCCTTCTCCTGCACGCGCCACTTGTAGAGGGTTTCCATGTCGACTCCCCTGTCAGGCCGGGCGGATCGCGCCCGAGGCGGCCATCTTAGCCGTACCTTTGACGTACGGCCAGCCCGGGCCGGATCAAGGAGCCGCGCCTCCGGCCGCGCTCATCCGTGCGCGCTCTTGAAATAGGTCTTGGTGCTGCCGGCCAATAGGCGCGACAGATACGTATAGATGTAAGCCCTTGCCGAGCACCTCGCTCACACACTCGGCGATGGCAGGAGTACCCGGCGTACGACCGGCGGCGAGCATTTTGCGAAAGTAGCTATCGATCTCTTGCACACCACCTGCCGTTCTGAAAAAAACTGGAAACAGCCCTTGTCCAGATCGGCCAGCCCGCAGCAATGAAAAAGCTGATGACCAAGCAAGGGGTTGAACACTACAGCATGGGATCGGCGGGCCTCGCCAAACTGCTGAAGGCGGACATCCAGAATTACCAGTCCGTATTCAAGACTGCGGGCATACCTGCGCAGTAATTGTCCGGCAGCGCGCCCGGTGCGGGAGTGGAACTCCTCCGCAACCACGGAAGCCCCCGAAGTTCAGGAAGTATCAATTGACCTGGATATTGGCCGCCTTGATGACTTTGCCCCACTTGGAAAGCTCACTGGCAATGAACTTCTGGAAATCAACCGGCGAACCTCCTGTCGGTTCGATGCCCTGGCCGAGCATCTGGTTTCGTACCTGGGCGACTTGGAGGGCCTTGTTCACTTCCCCTGAAATGCGCGTGGCAATGTCCGGCGGGGTTTTCCCCGTTGCAAATACCCCGTACCAACTCGACATTTCGTATTGCGGCACGCCGGACTCGGCGATGGTCGGAATCTCCTCAAGACCAGTCAACCTCTTTTGGGTGGACACGCCAAGCAGCCGCAACTTGCCCGCTTTTGCCAGCGGCAGTACCGGGGCAACCGCAGAGAAAATCAGGTCGACCTCGCCACTCAATACGGCAGTCAGCGCCGGCGCGTTACCCTTGAACGGCACATGAAGCATGTTAACCCCGGAAACCGACTTGAACAGCTCTCCCGCAATGTGCAAGGAGTTGCCATTGCCGCCAGAAGCGAAAGTCAGCTTACCTGGATGAGCCTTCGCAAGCGCAACGAGATCGCGGACCGATTTCGCCGGGATGCTTGGATTCACGGTCAGCACCGTCCCGGCCATGCCGACATGCGTCACGGGCAGCAAATCTTTCGCAGTATCGTAAGGCATGTCGCTGCGCAGCAGAGGCACGAAACACTGCGCTCCGATCGAACCCAGCAGCAACGTTGCCCCGTCAGGCGCAGAGCGCACAACGAACTCCGAAGCGATGATGCCTGCGGCACCTGTGCGGTTCTCGACGACAATCGACTGGCCAAGGCTTTCACTCATGCGCTGTCCAATCAGCCGGGCCAGCATGTCGTTGGCGCCTCCCGGCGCGAAGCCGACCATCATGCGCATGGGTTTTCCGCCTCCGATCTGCTGAGCATGAACAGCGCCTGCGGGCAGGGCCGCCGCAAACAGTGCTGCGCTTAACAATGCAAGGGATGTCTTCATGATCGTGCTCCAAAAGTCGCCGCGAATGCGGCGTTGTTGACTAAATTTCCACAGTATCGAAATGGCGGGGAATTACCACACGGGTTCCAGGGGCCGTCTTCAGCACCTCGGCCACGAAGGTTTCGGCCTGCCTGTACGCCGAATCCTGCGATGCGCCGTAGGGCCACGACTGCACATCCCAGTGCGTCGCGATCACCACTGGCGGCAGCCCAAGGCCTCGCAGCAGCCGGCCCGTGTAGTCATGGATTTCTAGCCGCGCCTTGGCGGCCGGAATCAGCGCAGCGGTCGGCTTTAGGCCGGCAATCTCGCGTTCAATGTAATTCATTGAACAGAACACCAGAATGCGATGCCCGCCGACGCGGATGAAATAAGCCAGGGTATTGCCTTCCACATAATCGACCAGCCTCATCGGGGCACGAGTATCGCGTGGTACCACCCCGGAATCAAAATAATGCTTGCTGCTGAGCGCTGAATGGAGGCTCGGAATGACCTTGACCGAGAACGCGCCGAACTCAAAGTCTTCGCCGCCTTTCACCGTAATAATCTGGCCTTCCGGCACACCGTGGGCACGCGCTATATTGGCCGTACTCTCCGTGCCCAGCACCATCGCCCCCGTCTTCTTTGCGATGTAAGGCATGTCCATGCAGTGATTGAAGTGGGAGTGCGAAGTGAGAATGTAGTCCGCCCGCTCGACGTGCTCATCTATGAGCTTCAGCGTCGCAGCATCCGGTGACAGCGTGTCATTCGGCCCGAACACCGGGCGCGTATCTCCGGGCGCAACCGGCGGAGTCGAAGTGCCGAAGCCCTTGTCGGCATAACGGATGCGCGAGAAAAAGGGATCCACCAGGATGCCTGTCTTGCCATCCGTGATCGACCATGCCGCCGCACCATAGTGGGTCAAGCGCAGCTTGGAGGCGTCCGATTTGCCGTCGCTTAGATCATGTACTTGGGGGGTTGTGCTCATATCCAATGGCTTCCAGGAAAATTTTCAGTGGAGCCGACTCGGCTTTTAGCAAGTTGCATGCCAATCGCCGATCTCTGGCTTGTCCGGCATCAATTCTCTTCACCCCGCTAACGCGCGTCAAGGCAACTCGCGGGTATTCCAGACAGCAGACAGCGCCGAGAGTCGGCTGCTACCAAACCGCCGGCAACAGCAGCCCGAAGGCGCCGATCAGCAGCAACGCCATCAGCACGATGACGATCCCGGCGGCGCGCGGGTGCGCCGTCACCTGCGCATCGAGCCCGGTGTTCATCGCGTCGGCGCCCTTGGCCATGCGCCGCTCCGAATACCAGTCGCTGCCGCGCGCTTCCATCCGCGACAGCAGGCCGGGGGAGAACGCGAGCAGGAGACCGACGGCGATGCCCAGAACGTTGCCAGCGATCAGCAACCAGCGCGCGCTGTCGGTGAGCCACAGCGCGAGATCCGGCCGCAGCGATTCCAGACCCAGCAGGCGGACCGCCGCGCGGGCGTCGTACTGCGTGAGCAAACCGGAAACCGCGAACACGCCGCCGGCGACCACGAAGACCGCGATCAGGTGCCGGTAACGCCGCACCAGCGGCTGCGTGTCGCGGGGAATCTCCAGCGGCCGCGTCGCGCGCCGCATCGACACCCAGCGGTTCATGCCACCGAAAAAGCGCAGCGCCGCCGCGCTGTTGACGATCAGCGCCAGACCCACTGCCAGCAGCGCAAGGCCGCTGATGAAAAAGAACAGCACCGCCGATTGCGCAAACCACAGGCGGAACGCCGGCGTATCGAGCAGGTTCAGCACGTCCATGGACCGCTCCTTCAAAAGACCGCCGGCCGGGCCGGCAAACGGTTCCGCATCTTACCCGGCAAGCTCGCGCTGGAATTCCGCCGCGGCCGCGTTTATTCTCCGGGCATTCCACAACAACAGGCGCTGCGCGCTCCCGCGACATGCGCCACGATGGGGAAAATACCTTCCATTCCGGGACGGTTTCGCAGCCGCAGCGGGACGCAATTTAATAAGTAATTGATTATATTGATATTTTTTTGAATTTCGCCCTCAACCTGGCACAGGCTACAAGCCACTACTGACCACCGATGTTCCGCCTCCACGACAGTGAATTTCTGATGCGCCACCGCCCGGCGCTCTTCGGATTGATGTGGTGCGTCGCCGGCATCGCGCTGCTGATGTCGGCGCTGCAGGGCCAGACCATCCCCGGCCGCGAGGACCTGCGCCAGGCCTCGGGCATCGTCGACGACCTACGCACGGACAGCCGCTACGTCCGCTACGGCCCTAACATCGACACCCTCCACCTGCGGCTGCACGGCGCGGACACCGAATACGTGATCGACAGCGGCCGCATGAACGGCCCCGGCCCCTACACCCGCGCGAGCCGCGCGCTGCGCCGCGGCAGCCCGGTCACGCTGTGGTACGAGCCGCACCCCGATTTCGGCAACCGCCTGTGGCAGATCGACCAGCAGGGCCGCCGCCTGATCGACTACCGCGAAACCTTCGATCACGAAACCAGCGAGCAGATGAACCACTGGCTGTGGCTGCTCGGCTATTTCGTCAGCGCGCTTGCCGTGGTGCCTCTGCTGCTGATGTGGCACAGGCGGCTGCGGGCGGGCGAAGCGAAGGTCAAGGACAGCGCGGAGGGAAAGTTGTAACCATCAATCATATTTACAACTTCGACCCATAACCCAGGGTAACCGCCCGGGCACGCCTGCACGGAACAGCGCCCGTCACCACCGAATATGACAGCAGCGCCTATCAACGCTCAACAGCGATACATCAGTCGGCGCGCGCACCCGACGATTTGACCAGCGCACCGTTCCGGGTCATTTCGGCACGTATGTATTGCCGCAGTTCGTCGGGAGTTTTGTCAAAACCCTCAGATCCCTCGGCAGAGAGATACCGTTTGAACTCCTGTGAAGCAACGATATCGGTAACCGCCAGGCGCAAGCGGTCAATCACCGCGGGCTGTGTCCGGGCCGGCACCATGAGAATCTGCCAACCGCTCCACTCATAACCCGGCACGCTTTCGGCTATGGCTGGCACCGCGGGCAGCGGAGACAGGCGCTTGAGGCTGGTAACACCCAACAACGGCAACCTGAGCTGTTTTACGAACTGCAACGCAGCGGAGACCGTCAGGAACGATGCATGGCTCTCGCCGGTGGCCAAAGCGTTAAGCCGCATCGTACCGCCCTTGTATGGCACCTGCAGCAAATCAATCTTGGCCATGCTGGCGAGGAGCTGTCCCGCGAGATGGCTCGCCGTACCCGGCTCTGCCGACGCAAGACGCAGTTCACCCGGATGCGAACGAGAGTACGCAATGAGCTCACTCATGGATTTGGCATTTATGGAAGGTGTGGCCACAAGCACGCTGTAGAAGCGTGAAATTGACGCTACCGGCATAAAATCCCGCAGCGGATCATAGGGAATCTTGCTGTAAACGGCGGGCGTAATGGTCAGGGTAACCGACCCTCCCATGAAAAGCGTGTAACCGTCCGCCTGTGAGCGCGCCGCAAGCTCGGCGCCGATCATGCCGCCCGCCCCGCCACGATTGTCCACGATCACCTGCTGCCCAAGGCGCTCACCCAACTTCTGGGCAAGCAGGCGCGTCATCAGGTCGGTGCCGCTGCCGGCAACAAGCGGTACGATCAGCCGCAGCGGCCTTTCTGGATAACCCTGCGCAACTGCTGCGCCAGAGACACACGACGCCAGAACCGCCAGAACACACACTCGCAGCGTAATCACAGATGTCTCCTCCTGGGCAGCCCGCGCCGGAAGCGCAGATGCCCGCAATACCGCCTCAACCGGATATCACGCTACTCCAGCCTGATATTCGCCAATTGGACGATTTTTTTGTACCGATCAAGCTCCGAGGCAATGAATGCTCGAAACTCCCGTGGATCGTTGCCCAGCGGCTGATAACCGCTTTCAACAAGATAAGTACGCATCCGTGCGCCATGCGTGATTTCATGGAGGTTCCGATGCAGAGTCTCAATGATTTTCGGGGGAACCCGAACAGGCGCAACCCATCCTTGCCACCCGCCATTCACCACGAAATCCGGCAAACCAGACTCCGCGACGGTTGGCAACTCGGGCATGCTGGGCATCCGTGCCGATCCCGTAAAAGCAAGCGCTCGCAACTTGCCGTTCTTGATTTGCGGCAGGCTTACCACCGGCGTCGCGAATGCGATCTTGATCTCGCCACTGACGAGTCCGTTGATCACCAGGCCGGAACTCTTGTATGGCACGTGCAGGATGCGCGTGCCGGCAGATGAATTAAACATCTCGCTGACAAGATGCAGAATATTGCCAATACCAGGCGATCCATAAGCAAGCGTCCCGGACTTCGCCAACGCGACGAGTTCCTGCACCGAGTTCGCTCGTACCGACGGATTTACGACCAGCAGATAGCCGGTTCCCAAGGCCACATTGCTGATTGGCGAAAAATCCTTCTGCACATCGTACGGCAACTTGCGGTTCAATGCCGAGTTTGTGACAAAAGCTGCGGTCGTGTGCAGCAAGGTGTAGCCGTCAGGCTGCGCTCTCGCAACGATCTCGGTGGCAATGATCCCGCTCGCGCCGGCACGATTGTCGACGATGACGTTGCGTCCAAGTTTTGTTTCGAGCTCCGAGGTGATCATCCGCGCCATCTGGTCCGAAGTTCCTCCGGGGACGGACTGCACCACCAGCCGGACCGGCCTGTCCGGGTAAGCTTGGGCAGAAACGCCCCCTGCGGACGCGAAACACAGCATGGCCGTGAGCCCGCTCCAGCCTGCAAAGCGAATTAATCGCATGACGTTCACCAGAAAATCAAACAGGGTTGCGGCCGATGAAATACTGGGAATCCGGATCCGGCGTCGGATTCAGGCCCGATTTCCTGGAGGCCTCCCGCAGTTGCCGCATATGCGAATCACTGACCTTCAGCGCCGGCTGGCGCAACGGACCTCCATTGAAGCCCTGCAGCCACGCCATGTATTTCCACAACGTACGATGCGTCACATGAATGCCGCCGCGGAATGTACCCCCGACATGCTTGTAGGCCATGCGCGCGGGATGCAACTGCCAGTACAGCTCCATCATCTCCTCGAATTTCCCGTCGTGTGCGAGATTGAACATTTTCGGGATCATCGCGCCGTAATATTCCGAATTGCTGGTGCCCATGAACTGCATCGGAATGAGCCCCATGTACGGCAATGCCTCGGCTTCAACCGGAAATGTCACTACTACTTCATGCGAATGCCGTTTCCAAGTCTGGATAAACCCTGACGGCGTCGGATTGCCGCCCTCCGATTTCACGCACACGATGTTCGGTATGTCTTTGATCATCTGCGCGATCAATTCCGGCGGCATGCCGGCCGGATGGATGCGCTCAAAACCCCAATGCGGCACCGAGAACAGGATCACGCCAAGATCCGTCGCATCGCAAAAAGACTTGGTGTAGTCGTAGATTTCCTTCGCCGTGGTCGGATAGAAGTTCTGCGGATAAGCAAGCAAAACGAGCTGCGCGCCTTCTTTTTCGGCGATTTTCACCGCCTCAATGTTCTGCGCCAGGGTATTGAAACCCGCGTGATGGATCAGCACCAGCTTGTCGCCGACCATGTCCTTCGACCACTGGAAAAACTGCCGGTATTCCGGCACCGTGATGGCCACTTCGGACACCAGCAGGGTGCCCCAGAACCCGAGCTCGAGTTCCTTGGCAAGATCATGACGAATCCCTTTCTCGTTAAGCTTTGTCAGATCGGACGAAAACGAGGGAATCACCACGTTCGCAACGCCCTTCATGTTGTCTTTTGCCCATGCGCGCGCATCTGCCTTTTTGTACGGAATCATGTGACCATCCTTTGCCGGTTAAAGATTCTTCTGTCCTGACTGCACTTGCTTTCGACTCTTGAGTTTCATCGTCACGGGTAACATCGTTCCCACGCCCTGCTGCAATGCCTTGTCAAAACACATCCCGGCCAGGGTCACGTCCTGCAGCCCCGACCCCACTGACTTGAAGAGAACGATGCTCCCGGCGCGCCGCGCCGTCGGCACCCCGTCCTGCAGCAACGAGGACAGCGATATCAGTTTCCCCGCGAAATCCACACCGGCCCTTGCCGCAGCCAGCATGTCGCCCGTCTCATGAGCCACCTCGTCCGGCATGTCGGCAACGATGAGATCCGCGCGGCGCACAACCTCGATGTCAATCTCGCGCTGCTCGGGCAGGGTTGAGCCTATCGACACAATCAGCATGCCCGGTGCCAGCCAGGCGCCTTCCAGTATCGGGGTCTCATCGCGCGAGCGCGCCGCGGCAATGACGAGCTGCGCGCCATCAACCGCCTCCCGCGCCGTCGAAACCGCGCGCGCAATCACCCCAAGTTCTTCGGCCATCGTTTTCGCAAAGCGCTCACGATTGGACGAAGTCGGACTGAAGACCGTGAGTGACGAGATCTTGCGGATGGCGGAAAGCGCACGAACATGACCCGATGCTTCGGTGCCGGCGCCCAGCACGGCAGCACGCACCGGGCCGGCGGGCAATAAACGATCCATGGCCACGGCAGAAGTGCCGCCTGTGCGCATGGCTGTAATGCGTTCCGCATCGAGCAAACAGACCGGCTCGGAAGTGTCCTGAGCCCACAACATGATGGTGTACGTCGCGCCGGTCACCGCGCTCGATATGATCTTCGTTCCCATGTAGCGGTTGCCCGAAGGCACCGCAGTCAACACGCGCAAACGCGAGGTATCCCCCCGCGCGACCACCCGGGCCGGCACGGCATCCGGTTTGTGTCCCGTTTGATATGCGGTTCTGAGAACCTGGATGACATCGGGCCACGCCAGCAAACCCGCAATTTCCGTATCCGAGAGGTAACGCAAATGAGAATTCCTCGACCGACGATTTTCTATTTATCGATATTATTTTATTAATCGATAATAAATATATTTGTCGATTATTGCCATAAAAGTTTATTTTTACAATATAATCAAAGAATTAAAGCCAAAAACTCTTTATGGCACACACCAAGACCCCCACCGAATCCGGTACCGTTTTCTCAACGACGCTTTCCCGGCTGCGCAAGGAAATCCTCACCGGAGCAATTGGCCCGGGCGAAAAACTGCGCTTGGATCAGTTGCGCACCACCTATGACGTGAGCTTCAGTCCGTTGCGGGAAGCAATCTCGCGACTGGTTTCAGAAGGCTTGGTGCTGCAAGCCGCTGACCAGCGCGGCTTCCAGGTAGCACCGGTATCCGCCGACAACCTGCGCGAAGTCACTCTGCTGCGGAAGTCGCTGGAAGTGATTGCGCTGCAACGTTCCATACAACACGGGGACGACGCTTGGGAAACCGAAGTCGTGTCATCGATGCACCACTTGTCCAAATTCAAATCGCGCAATCCGGCGAAAATGGACGACATTGACGAAGCGTGGGAAGGCTGGCACCGGAAATTCCACACAGCCCTGATCGGGGCATGCCGACTGCCGGTCCTGCTGCAGTTCTGCGACACCCTGTACGATCTGTCTGATCGCTACCGCCGGAACTTCCTCCAGTTTCGCCACGTGCCCCGTGATGTGCAGTCCGAGCATTCCGCCATTGCCGAGGCGGCCCTGAATCGGAATGCCGAACTGGCCTGTCGTCTCATGGAAGAGCACATTGAGCTCACTGCAACGATGATCCTTGCAGTGCTGCCCACCGAATTGCGCTGACGTACCCCCTCCCGGCACCCCGGCTACGCCATCTGAAAATCTCCGCGTATTGCGCGGTGCCAATAAGTCGTCCTCCTCGACGACTGGTCTTTCGTAAGACGCCACCCGCCTGCTCTGAAAATAGGTAAAAATCAGTCCGTCTGGCGATTACTTACCGGCAAGGCAAATATAATTATAAATAACTGATTTTATTAAATATTTTTAGGATACCCTCTTGAGCAACTCAGAACATGGCACCCTCGACATCAACGCCACCTTCCGCGGCGGCGGCCGCTCCATCGAATGGCTGGATGAAATCAACAAAGCCTCGATCGTCATGCTGGCCGAGACCGGCATCGTGCCGAAGGACGTCGCCGCGCGCATCGCGAAAGGCATCGCGCAACTGATCGAGAACGAACGCACCGGTGCCAACAACACCACGCCGCGCGTGTCCGCCGATTACCTCGACTACGAACCGCGGCTGATCGCGCTGGCTGGCCCCGAAGCCTCGCGGCTGCACACCGGCCGCAGCCGGCAGGACCTCGCCTCGACCATCGCGCGGATGAACCTGCGCGACCAGTTGCTACAGGTCATGCAGGCCGTGATCGCCGCCCGCGAAAGCCTGCTGAAACGCGCCGAAGAACACGTCGAAACCATCATCCCCGCCTACACCCACGGCGTGCAAGCCCAGCCGACGACGTTTGCCCACTACCTGCTCGCCTTCGAATCCGCGCTCGCGCGCGCGACCGAGCGCCTGCAGGAAGTGTATGCGCGGGTCAACAAATGTCCACTCGGCGCAGCGGCGCTGGCCACCTCCAGCTTCCCGCTCGACCGCCACCGCCTAGCGGAACTGCTGGGCTTCGACGGCCTCGTCGGAAACGCCTACGACGCCAACCATCTCGCGCCCATCGACAGCGCGCTGGAAGTCGCCGCCGCCTACAGCATCCTCGCCGTGGAAACGGGTATGCTCGCGCAGGACATCCACGCTCAGTACGCTGAACCCCGGCCCTGGTTCATGCTGGCCGAAGGCAAGCTCACCGGCACCAGCAGCATCATGCCGCAGAAGCGCAACCCCGCCGCTCTCGAGCAATTGCGCGCGCAATCGAGCATCACGCTGAGTGAAATGCAGACCATGACCTGGGTATCGCACAACAACCGCACGGGCATGTTCGACTACCGCATGTACGACCCGGTGCCGGCAACGCGGCTGCTGAAGGTGCTGGAAATCCTGAAACAGGTGGTCGATGCCATCGTGGTCAACAAGGACCGCGCGCTGGAAGAGGTCAATGCGGACTACTCCACCACCACCGAGATCGCCGATGCGCTGCTGCAGAAGGCCGAGGTGCCGTTTCGCATTGGGCATCACTTCGCCAGCAAGCTGACGGATTACGGGCGGGGCAAGGGCTTAAGGCTGCAGGAGATTCCGTTTGCGGAGGCGCAGCGGATTTATGAGGAACAGGCCAAGAGCAAGATGCCGCTGACGGAGAAGGAATTCCGCGAGGTGATCAGTGCGGAATATATGGTATTTGGGAGGAAGGGATTGGGGGGACCACAGAGTGAAGAAACCAAACGGATGCTTTCCGAAACCGTGACCCAAACCAAAACGAGCATTGGTTGGTTAAACGATCAGCTCAAAAAAACTAACCAAACAAAAGGAGTCATTGGCACAACGTTTAGCAAACTGATTAAATAAATCAACTCCGCCACCCACAGATTGCTGCGTGATCATGCGGCATTAATTGAGAGAACCGATTATCCAGTCGCTTTGATTACCCCACCTTGTATTGGGCCTTACGCTGAAACATTGCCAATTGCTCAACATGGCCTTTACGTTTTGCCTTCCCAAGCCGGGAGTTTTGCTCAACATCTTCATTACCCCATTGGGACCAACCTGATCGACAAAATCTTGCAAAAAGTTCGAGATAGGGGCCAGGCGAGCACGATTCAACTATTCCGTAAATACCGTCTGGTTTACGCGAATGCTCTCTTTTTTGGGAAACCATAATGTTTGTCTGACGCCTCCCGGGCGGAAGAGTACGCATGTGCCCCCGCACACCGAACAAAACCAACTCCGTGACATTCCTAAAGTAAAAACCAACCCCGCGACCGTCGGGCCCTCCGTCTTTTCTAACCTTGTACCAAACCAAATTTGATTTGTACTTGAAGCCCCATGCACGCATAACCTGAAGCCCTTCAGCCAATAGCGCATTAGGCACCCATAGGTACAAATGTGAATTTTCCGCAGAAACCTGCGCCACCGGAATCTCACAGATTTCTTCTAAATCCATGGTCGGATAACGAAGCAATCTCTGATGCTCAGGCGCCATCTTTCCCGTCCGATTCTCGAACCGCCAAGGTGGATCGGCAACGATGGTTGAATAAAGTCCGGTTACCTTCGCCGCAAAATCCTGCGCGGCGGTCGGCCTGGCAATGCTAACTATTTTTGTCATAGAGGGAAGATTTGATTCCAAAAACCAGCAATGGGCAACCAGCGCCACCACCGCCTTGAATTCGGGGAAGCAACTTTGACATATGAGTAGTCGAGTTGCCGTAAGACGAGCCTCGACCCAGGGAATTGAAAATTTTCTGGAGTTCGTCCGACCGGGTGATGATCACACCAACCGACACCACACGTAAATCAAACAACAAACGAAAATTGTTTAAATCTCGATCAAAAAAAGGATCTTTGTTATTCCACTCGATCTCCAAAGCTATCCTATTTTTAAAGCAATCAACCTCGTGCGTAGGAGAGTCAATCTGCGTCTGATCAACCACAATTCTGGTATCAAAGTTTTTTGCTACCCAACCGTACCTTGATAATTCGCCGTCGATCCATTTTGAAATCGGCGATTTATTACCACCGCCCTTGGCTATCCAGCTTTTTCTAACCCTGAAACGGGTAAGAACATCTACGATCTCGTTCAGCTCATGGGGAAAATCACGCGCCAAAATTGCACAAGCGTGTCGCCATTGATGCACCTCATAATTTTCCCTGATGAATTGGGGGAAGACGTCAATTGCCATGAGCTGATTCCCAAAAAGTATCCCTAAGCCAATTGCGCTCGCAGAATATACTGACAGTCATTGCAACAGCAAGAATTCTTTAAGTAATTGTTTTATAAATATTTAGCTGTCACCACCTCAATAAAAACAATCCCGCAAAAGGATATCCATGCCCCCAGCCCCCTTCGACTTCACCTCACTCTTACCCCCTAACCTCCCACCCGCCGCCGCCCGCTGGACCGGTCGCCCCAAATACGATTTCACCGGCGGCAACAACGATCCGGACGCGCTGCCGCTGGACGGGCTGATCGCGGCGGCCGATGCAGTGCTGCGGCGCGAGGGGCGCACGCTGTCGACCTACGGCCTCAACAGCGGCCCGCAGGGCTACCGCGCGCTGCGCGATTTTCTCGTGAACAAGCTCAAACGCGATGCCGGCATCGCCTGCTCCACCGACGACATCCTGATCACCTCTGGTTCGCTGCAGGCGCTGGACCTCGTCAACCACACGCTGCTCGCGCGCGGCGATACCGTGATCATCGAGGAGGATTGTTACCAGGGCTCGATCAATCGCCTGCTGCGGCTGGGCGTGACGCCGGTCGGCATTCCGCTCGACCGCGACGGGCTGCGCATCGACGCGCTCGAAGCCGCGCTGGCCGACCTGAAGCGCAAGGGCATCCGCCCCAAGTACATCTACACCATCCCGACGGTGCAGAACCCGACCGCCACCGTGCTGCCATTGGAGCGGCGCGCGGCGCTGCTGAAGCTGGCTTCCGAATACGGTGTGCCGGTGTTCGAGGACGACTGCTATGCCGATCTCACATGGTCGGGTCAGCGCCCGCCGGCGCTTTACGGGATGAGCGACCACGGCAACGTCATTTACATCGGCTCCTTCTCGAAGACCATCGCGCCCGCCCTGCGCGTGGGCTACATCGTGGCGCCGTGGTCGATCCTGTCGCGCATGCTGGCGATCAAGACCGATGCCGGCTCCGGCGCGCTGGAGCAGATGGTGCTGGCGGAATACTGCGCGGCGCATTTCGCGAAACACGTGCCGGTGCTGCGCAGGAGTCTGCGTGCGAAGCTGGTGACGCTGATGGAAGCGCTAAAGGCTCATTTCGGCGCTGCGGCAGCCTTCGACGATCCGCAGGGCGGCATCTTCCTGTGGGTGAAGCTGCCGGACGGCGTGGATGCGCTGCAGCTCTGCAAGCTGGCACAGGCCGTGGGAGTGGCCATCAACCCCGGGCCCGAATGGTCGGTGAACAAGGCCCATGCCCGAAGCCGCCTGCGGCTGTGTTTCGCCAACCTGAGCCATGAGGAAATCAATCAGGGGGTGGCGGCGCTGGCGGAGGTTTGCCGGCGGGAGTTCGGGGTGCCGTGATGTCCGCGGCAATCGGCCGGACAATCTTCGCAGCCTCTCACCCCAACCCTCTGCCTCCCTTCAAGGGCCCCCTTGTCCCCGCAAGCGGGGAGAGGAAGATTGTCATTTGACCAAGTAATCCCAGTATCGGGTTTTCATGTCATTTGACCGCATGGAATGAAAAAGACCGGTGCAACTACGCTGAATAGCGGCACCGGCCCCGTTTCCTTCCAATCTTTCAACGGTCTTTTACGTCACACCTTACTGCGGCTTCAGCCCCGCCGCGGCCGCCACCTTCTTCCACTTGGCGATCTCGGATTTGATCATCGCCGCGTGTTCCGCCGGCGTGTTGCCGATGGGCAGCGCGCCGCGCTCGATCAGCATCTTGCTGTTTTTCGGATCGGTGAGCGACGCGCGCAGCGCGTCGCTGAGCTTCGTCGCGACCGGCTGCGGCAAGCCCGCAGGGCCGAGGTAGCTGAAGGGGCTGGTGACGACGAAGTCCTTCACGCCCGATTCGACCATGGTCGGCACATTGGGAAAGGACACGAAGCGGCTGTCGCCGCACTGCGCGATCATGCGCAGCCGCCCGCTCTGCAGATGGCCGGTGATCGCCGGGATGCTGACGAAGGAGAACTGCACCTGGCCGGCGACGAGATCGACGATCGACGGGCCCGCGCCCTTGTAGGGGATGTGCACGGTCTTGATGCCGGCCGTGGCGTCGAACAGCGCGCCCGAGAGGTGGCCCAGCGCGCCCTGGCCGGAGCTGGAGTAGTTGAGATCACCCGGCCGCTTCTTGGCGAGGGCGACAAGGTCCTGCACGGTTTTCACCGGCAGCGAGGGGTGCACGGCGAGCCCGGCCGGGATGTCGACGATGATGCCGAGCGGCGTGAAGTCCTTCTCCGCGTCGAAGGGAATGTTCTTCAGCAGCGCGGGATTGAACAGAAAACTCGCCGCCGCGATCAGCGTGGTGTAGCCGTCGGGCGCGGCGCGCGCGACCATCTCCGCGCCGATGTTGCCGCCAGCGCCGGGCCGGTAGTCGATGACGAGCTGCTGGCCCAGCACCTCGCCCATCTTCGGCGCGAGCAACCGGAACAGCACGTCGCTGTTGCCGCCGGGCGCGTTGGGATTGACGACGCGCAGGATCTTGCTGGGGAACTGCTGCGCCGCGACCTGGGCGGCGGGTGCTGCGGTCAGCGCGGCGGCGCAAACGAGCGCCACGCGCAAAAGGGTCCTTGACATGTTGCTCCTCCTATTGCCATTGATGGTTTTTTATGGATGCTGCCGGAACATCATAGCCCACATGCGCGGGCCTGTGACCGCGGCGGAAAAACCTGCCCCGGATGCCGGCACGACGACGGCAGCCGGGCCGCCTGCGGGCATCTGATCCCGTTTCTCCCGGAATCCGGGGCGCCAGGGCCAACCGGTTTCAGGAAACGCGCCCTGCCGCCCGCACCCCAATCCCCGGCCTGCGGGTCGTCCGCCCCCATTCGGTGCCCGGGAGCTCCGCAAGAGCTTCCAAACCCGGAACGATGATCGCCGGATGCTGTTGCGACAGGATCTGTGCATGCAAGTGCCTGATGGCTTCTGCGCGCCGCGTGCCACACTACCACTCCCGATATTTCATTTGACGGACTTTGCGTTGTAACCCGCGGCACCGCGGGCGTATGCTGCCGGCCTTGCTCTTCAGAGTAAAAAAGAATCTCCAGCCGCGCGGGCCGGAACATGCGCTCTGCCGGAAGAGATACCACGATGGAATACGACATCTACGCCAGCAACCGCGTCTTCCTCGAACTCTTCGAAGCCGCTCCGCACCCGATGTGGGTCTTCGACGCCAAAACGCTGAAATTCCTCGCCGCGAACGACGTCGCAATCGCCGGCTACGGATACAAACGGGAAGAATTCCTGAAAATGTCGGTGGACAGCCTCCACCTTCCGGAAGATGCCGAACGCTACCGCACGCACCTACGCACCCGGACCGGCACCGTCGACCGCGCCGGCCGCTGGCGCCACCGCACCCACGACGGCTCGGTGCTGCACGTGGACATCATCTCGAACAGGATTCTCTTCGACGGCCACGCTGCCGAGCTCATGATGGCCATCGATGTCTCGGAACAGGTGCGCGAACTGGAAAAACTGCGGACGGCCGAGGCGATGTACCGCAGCCTGATCGAGCACACGATGGTCGGGCTTTACATCGTCAGGGGCATGAAAATCGCCTATGTCAACCCGCGCATCGCTGCGATGTTCGGCTATCCAGAGGAAAATCTCGTCGGCATGGATCTGCTGGAGCTGATCGTGCCGTCCGAGCGCGACGCCGCGCAGGCGACGATCCGCGAACTTGTCGACAGCCCGGCCGCCAGCAGCCACCGCACCTTCACCGGCCTGCGCCGGGACGGCAGCCGGATCATCATCGACGTGCAGAACACGCGCGCCGGCGCGCCGGGCGAACCGATCATGATGGGCGTTGCGATCGACGTCACCGAGAAACATCTCGCCGGGCAACGCGCGCAGGAGCACCTCGCCCACATCCGGCGCATGCTGGACGACACGCTGCACGCGATCTCGAACATCGGCGAGGTCCGCGACGCCTACACCGCAGGGCATGAATCGCGCGTCGGCAACCTGGCCGCGGCCATCGGCGCCGAACTGGGTCTGGACACGCAGACGCAGGAAATGCTGCGCACCGTCGGCATCGTGCACGACACCGGCAAGATCGGCGTGCCGCTGGACATCCTCACCAAACCGGTCAGGCTCAAGCCTTCCGAATACGATCTGATCAAAACGCATGCGCAGACCGGCTACGACATCCTGAAGGCGATCGATTTCCAGCAGCCCGTCGCCCAGGCCGTGCTGCAGCACCACGAGCGTCTCGACGGCAGCGGCTATCCCAATGGACTCAAGGGCGACGAGATCCTGCCGGCCGCCCGGATAGTCGCGGTGGCGGACGTCTTCGAATCGATGTGCGCCCACCGCCCCTACCGGGCGGCGCTGGGTGCCGACGCCGCGCTGGACGAAATCATCCGCAACGCCGGCCGGCTCTACGACGCCGACGCCAGCGCAGCCTGTGCGCGGCTGATCCGCGAGAAGGACTACGTGATTCGCTGAACCGGAACGGATTCGTTCAGACCGGCATCTGGCCTCCCCGGAGCGCACCCGTCATGCTCGGGAAGACACGACATCGCGGGGGCGCGGCCGCTGAAAGCCGGGCGCTGTCCCGTTCCCGCCGAAGCACGGCGGATTCACGGAAAAGCAGGCCGCCGCCGGAAGCGGAACAGCCGGATTTCGGACAACCGGCTATAGAATAGGACTCTTCATTTTTTCCAAAGCGCCCATGAAACGAATCGTCATCTGCTCCGACGGCACCTGGCAATCGCCGGAGTCCGAAAATCCCACCCACCTGATGCGCCTCGCGCGCGGCATCGCGCCGGCCGGGGCCGGCGGCGCCCGCCAGGTCGTGTACTACGACTGGGGCGTGGGCACCGAGGGCGATTCGATCAGCGGCGGCGCCACCGGCGCGGGGCTCGACAAGAACATCATGGATTGTTACCGCTTCATCGTGCACAACTACGCGCCCGGCGATGCCCTGTTCTTTTTCGGATTCAGCCGCGGCGCCTACACGGTGCGCTCGCTGGCCGGGTTCATCCGCAACTGCGGCATCCTGAAACGCGCGCACGCGGAAAAAATTCCCGGGGCCTACGAGCTGTACCGCGAGCGCAGCGCGAACTCGGTGCCGGATGCGCCGAAATCGAAGCAGTTCCGCAGGGATCATGCGGTCGCCGACATCTCGCCGATCGAGTTCATCGGCGTGTGGGACACCGTGGGCGCGCTGGGCATTCCCGCGCCCTTCCTCGGCACGCTGAACACCGGCCGCTATCTTTTTCACGACACGCAGCCCAGCAAGATCATCCGGCACGCCCGCCACGCGGTCGCGATCGACGAGCGCCGAGAGGATTTCCTGCCGTCCCTGTGGGAGGCCAAGGAGGGCATCGACCTGCGGCAGGTCTGGTTCGCCGGCGTGCACACCGACATCGGCGGCGGCTACGAGGACCATGCGCTGGGCGATTTCGCCGGACAGTGGATGACGCGCGAGGCCTCCGGCTTCGGGCTCGCCTTCGAGCGCCATTTCCTGGCCAGCCTCAAGCCCGACCACCGGGCGGCGATGCACAACGAATACAAGGGTATGTACAAGATCCTCGGCCGCTCGAAGTACCGCACGGTCGAGCCGCTACTCCACCGCAGCGTGAAAAAGCGTTTCGACGACGCAGCGGTCGCCTACAACAGCCCCGCGCTGAAGCAGTTGCTGCAGGAAAGGGATTGGGACGACATCGAACTGGTCGACTGAACGCTGGCGTCGCGGCGTCTAACTTAATTGACCGCATCGGCGGCAGGGGCTAGAGTGACGCCCGGCACCCGTGTGTGGCACGCTGCGCAAAGCGTGCCGGCCGGGCAAAGGGTCATGCAGACGACGCAGATCGTCGACACCCCCGGATGACCGCGGCGGTTTTGGCCCATCCACAACGAAGCGAGGAGGAGTTCATGCATTTGCGTCATTCGTTGAAGAAAACCGTTCTGATGGCCATTGCCGCCTGCACGGCGCTGCTGCCGGCGACACAGGCTTCGGCGCAAAAAGTCGATTTCGCGGGCAAACGCATCCTGGTGACCGTGCCCTTCGCGCCGGGCGGCGGCTCGGACGTCTATATCCGCGCGCTCCAGCCTTTCCTCGAAAAACACCTGCCGGGCAAGCCGACGATCATCGTGCTCAACGTGCCCGGAGCGCGCTCGATCCCCGGCGCCAACCGTTTCCAGGAGCGCGCGGTCGCGGACGGCACGCATGCCGTCGTGATCTCGGCCACCACGGTGGGCAGCTTCGTGTTCGAGCGCTCGCGGGTGAAGTTCGCGCTGGACAAGTGGGTGCCGGTGCTGCTCTCGCCGCAGGGCGTGGTGGTCTATTCCACGCCCGCGCTCGGCCTGCGCGGCCCGAAGGACATCACCAGGCTCAAGGGCCAGTCGCTGATCTTCGGCGGACAGAACGCCAGTTCCGGCGAGGCGCGCACCGTGATCAGCTTCGAACTGCTCGGCCTCAAGCCGAAGTATGTCTGGGGCATGAACCGCGGGCCGGTGCGCCTGGCCTTCGAGCGCAACGAGCTGAACATCAACTACGACTCGATGCCCGGTTATCTCGGCGCCGCGTCGAAGCTGGTCAAGGCGGGCAAGGCGGTGCCGCTGTATTCAATGGGCATCACCGACACCAGGGGCGTGCTCGTGCGCGATCCGAACATGCCCGACCTGCCCCACGTCGGCGAAGCCTACGAGCTGATGTTCGGCAAGAAGCCCTCGGGGCCCGCCTTCGACGCCTGGCAATCGGTCAACAAGATGATGACCATGCTGAACAAAGGCATCTTCCTGCCCGCCGGCACGCCGAAACCGGTCGTCGAGGCCTGGCGCGCGGCCGTGGCCGGCATCCTGAAGGATCCGGAATTCGAGAAGCATGCGGCCCAGGTCATCGAGGGTTACCCGCAGTTCATCGGCGAGGCGGCAATACCCATCATCAAGGACGCCACGTCCTTCAAGCCCGAAGCCTGGGCCTGGCTCAAGAACTACTTCAAGACCGACCATAACCTCACGATCGAGTAAACCGGGCAACGGCATCACGGCCGCGTAAATGCAAGCGGAGCTCCTGCAGGCGCTGTACACGCTCGCCAGCGTGCAGCACCTGCTGTTCCTGCTGGGCGGGGTGCTGCTCGGCCTGGTGGTGGGCATACTGCCGGGCCTGGGCGGCATCGCCGCGCTGTCGCTGCTGCTGCCCTTCGTCTACGGCGGCGATCCGACGCTGGTGCTGCCGATGATGATCGGCCTGCTGGCGGTCACCAACACCTCGGACACCTTCCCCGCCGTGCTGATCGGCATTCCCGGCACCTCGAGCGCCCAGGCGACGATCATGGACGGCCATCCGCTGGCCCGGCGCGGCGAGGCCGCGCGCGCGCTGGGCGCGGCCTTCTCGGCGTCCCTGCTGGGCGGGCTGTTCGGCGCGCTGATGCTGACGCTGGCGATCCAATTCGCGCGACCGCTGATACTGGCGGTGGGATTCGGCGAGCAGTTGATGCTGGTCGTGCTGGCGCTGACGATGGTCGGCATGCTGACGGGGACCAGCGCGATCAAGGGCCTGATCATGTGCGGCATGGGCCTGCTCTTCGGCAGCATCGGCGCCGCGCCCGCAACGGCCGAAGACCGCCTGACCTTCGACACGATCTACCTCAGCGACGGCCTGCCGCTGGTGATCGTCGGCCTCGCGATGTTCGCGATCCCCGAGATCGTGGAAGTGATGCGCAAACGGACGAGCATCTCGTCCATGGCCGAGCTCGGCGCCGGCACACTGCGGGGGTTTCGCGAAACGCTGAGGCACAAGTGGCTGGTGGTGCGCTGTTCGGCGCTCGGCGTGTTCATCGGCGCGCTGCCGGGCCTGGGCGGCGCAGTCACCAACTGGGTGGCCTACGGCCATACCATGCAATCGGCGAAAGACCGCTCGCAGTTCGGCAAGGGCGACATCCGCGGGGTGATCGGCCCGGAAGCCTCCAACAATGCGGACAACGGCGGCGCGCTGATCCCCACGCTGATGTTCGGCATTCCGGGCTCCGGCAGCATGGCGCTGTTCCTCGGCGCCCTGGTCCTGATCGGGGTGGAGCCGGGAATCGGCATGATGGAGCGCCACCTCGACCTCACCTTCATCATCATCTGGTCGCTCGCCATCGCCAACGTCATCGGCGCGGGCATCTGCCTGTTCTTGGCGAAACCGATCGCGCGCATAACGCTGGTGCCCTTCATGCTGATCGCGCCCTTCATGATCGTCATCGTCTATTTCGCGGCGTTCCAGGCCACGCGCGCCTGGGAGGATCTGATCGCGCTATTCGTGCTCGGTATTTTCGGCATGTACATGAAGCGTTTCGGCTGGTCGCGGCCTGCATTCCTGATCGGTTTCGTGCTGTCGATGCGCCTCGATGCATCGGTCTACCAGTCGATCCAGGTTTACGGTGCCTCCTTCCTCCAGCGCAGCGGCGTGCTGCTGATCCTGGCGCTGAGCGCCGTCTCCATCTACCTGGCGATCCGCATGAAGGTGCCGCGCGAACCGCTCACGGCGACGGGGCCGCATGCGCCGGCCGGCAGGGCGCCGCAGGCCGTTTTCCTGGGGCTGCTGATCGCGATCTGCCTGTACGCGGTTTACGACACCTGGCATCTCCAGTTTCTGGGCAAGGTGTTTCCGGTCACGGTGACGCTGATCACCCTGGCGCTGCTGGCCGCCACCGCGCTGCAGTTCACCCGCAGGCAGCCCGACTACGTGTTCTTCGACGCCGAGCGCGACTGGGGCGGCGACGACCGGCCCACCCACGGCGACCTGCATTTCCAGGGCTGGATACTGGCGCTGCTGGCCGCGATCGGCGTCTTCGGCTTCATCATCGGCATCTTCATCTACATCACGGCTTTCCTGCGAATCAAGGCCGGTGTGCGATGGCATTGGGCCGTGGCCAGCGCACTGGCCGCGGTCGCGGTCATGAGCGTGTTCGGGCACTTCTTCGTGCTGCAGTACCCGGCGGGCCTGCTGCAGGCCGCCGTGGACATGCCCTGGCCGCTGGACTGAGCGGACGCCGGACGAAAGACCAAGGGCCGGTCGGCCCGCCACCGCGCAAAGATACACAACGAATACAAGGGCATGTACAAGATCCTCGGCCGCTCGAAGTACCGCACGGTCGAGCCGCTGCTCCACCGCAGCGTGAAAAAGCGCTTCGACGACGCAGCGGTCGCTTTCTAGCAGCCCCACTGAAGCAGTTGCTGCAGGAAAGGGATTGGGACGACATCGAACTGGTCGACTGAACGCCAGTCCGGAACGGCGGCCGGACCCAATGCCTGAAAAACACCGCGAAGAAAACACCGCAACATATGCCGGACCGGCCGGACCCTCGAATCGGCGAAGGCGCAAAAGAAGTTACACTTCCCCGATTTGTCCTGAGCAGGAGACCACATTGAGCCATTCTTCAGTCGATGCGTCCGCGCCGGTCCGCATCGGGGAAATCAGTACCTTTGTCCTGGAAGCGCCCATTGCGAAGCCGGTCCGGAATTCCTGGCGGACGTTGACCTCCCGCAGCGCGCTGCTGATCCGGATCACCGGCGACGACGGCGCGCAGGGCTGGGGGGAAGTCTGGTGCAACTATCCGCCCCGCGGGGCGCATCACCGCGCGGACCTCATCAACCATGTGGCCGCGCCGATCATCACCGATCGCGATTTCGAAGGCCCCCAGCAGGTGTTTCGCACCCTGGAAAAGGCGCTGCGCATTCCGGCGGTCACCGCGGGGGAGCCCGGCCCTTTCGCCCAGATTGCCGCGGGCATCGACAACGCGCTGTGGGATCTGGTTTCAAAACGCGCCGGGAAGCCCCTCTGGCAGTATTTCGGCGGCGTATCCAGGGTGGAAGTGTATGCCAGCGGCCTGAGTCCCGATGAACCCGGCCCGCTGGCCGAGCAGGCGGTCAAGAACGGATTCCGGGCGGCGAAACTCAAAGTCGGCATGGAGTCCGCCGTCGACCTGAAGAATTCCGCCGAGCTCAGGACCATACTGGGCGAATCCGGAAAACTGATGTACGACGCAAACCAGCGCTGGACCGTCGCGCAGGCGGAGAAGGAAATCCGGAAATTCGCCGAGTTCGACCCCGTATGGATGGAGGAACCCATTGCCGGGGACGAGCCGCTCAGCGCATGGAAAACGCTGGCCGGCACCAGCGCGCTGCCGCTGGCCGCCGGAGAAAATGCCAGGGGACGCGCGGCCTTCGACGGATTCATCGAGAGCGGGGCGTTGAAGTTCCTGCAGCCCGACATGGGAAAGTGGGGTGGATTCACGGAATGCCTGCCCCTGGGGCGCCGCGCCATTGCCGCGGGCATCAAATTCTGTCCGCACTGGCTGGGCAGCTCCGTCGGCCTGATGTCGTCGCTCAACCTTCTGGGCGCCGCCGGCGGCTCGGGCTGGGGCGAGTTCGACGCGAATCCCAATCCCCTGCGCGAATTGCTGATGCCCGGTGACATCCGGGTTTCGGAGGGATTCGTCACCCTGAGCAGTGCCGCGGGCATCGGCTTTGCCCCCGACCTGGATGTGCTCAGGGAATTCTCGGCAAAATAGGTTCCGTCAATGCATGTCGATGTGGAGAAAACGATGAAACACGGCTTCAAAATACTGGCCGCCCTGCCGGCCCTGTTCGTGATCAGTACAACCGGCGCGCATGCCCAGTCCTACCCGGGCAAAACCGTCACGATTTCGATCGCCACCGCCGCGGGCTCGGCCCCCGACACGATCATCAGGGCCATGGCGCAGAAAATGAACGAAGCCTGGCGGCAGCCGGTCATCGTGGAAAACAGGGCCACCGCGGGCGGCATCGCCGCCGTGACCGCGGTCACCAAAAGCGCGCCCGACGGGCACACGCTGCTCGTGCACACGGCCGCCTTCACGATCGCGCCCAGCATGTACAAGCTCCCCTACGACACTTTCCGGGACTTGCTGCCGGTCAGCATCATCGCGTATGTGCCCAACATGCTGGTCGCGCATCCGACCCTGCCGGTCAGGAACGTCAAGGAACTCATCGCCCTCGCCAAAGCCAGGGCGGGAGACCTGAACTATGCGTCCAGCGGCAGCGGCACGCCCGCACACCTCGCGGGAGAACTCTTCAAATCGATGGCCGGCGTCAACATCCTGCACGTGCCGTACAAGGGCAGCCCGCCGGCGCTGACTTCCGTGCTGGCTGGTGAAACCTCGATGCTGTTCAGCCCGCTCACCATCGCGATTCCGCACACCCAATCGGGCAAGCTCAGGGCCCTCGGCGTCACGACCGCCAAACGCTCCAAACTGGTCCCGGATTTGCCGACGATCGCGGAATCGGGACTGCCGGGATACGAAGTGACGCAGTGGTACGGCATGCAGGTGCCGGCGGGCACCCCGAAAGACGTGATTGCCAGGATCAATGGCGAAGTCGGAAAGATCCTGGCCATGCCCGACATCATCGAAAAGCTCGCGACCCTGGGTGCGGAGCCCGCGCCCAGCACCCCGGAGTTCATGACGGCATACGTCAAATCCGAGGTCGAAAAATGGAACAAGGTCGTCAAGGCTTCGGGTGCGAAAGTGGACTGACGTTCCATCCCCGCAGGCATTCGCCCCAACCGACAACCGGAGGAAAACACATGGTCGCCAACAGCCCGTTCACCGCCCCCGTCGTCGACGCCCTCAGCGTCCGCGTGCTCGTCGATTCCCGCTACGAGCGCTTCCTGCCGCGCATGACGCATCCGCACGTGCAGGTCGAGCACGTCGGCCGCATCTACGGCCGGCCGGAGAGCACCTTCGCCTGCGAGTGGGGCCTGTCGCTGCACCTGACCTCGGAGAAGGACGGCGCGAAGGCGCAGTACGTGCTCGACTTCGGCTACACGCCGGAGATCATCAACCGCAATTTCGAGCTGCTGGGCATCGAACCCGCGAAGATCAACGGGCTGATCCTGTCCCACGGCCACCTCGACCATTTCGGCGGGCTGCAGGGTTTTGTGAAGCAGCACCGCGCGCAGATGCGTGACGACATCGCGCTCTACGTCGGCGGCGAGACGGTGTTCCGCACCAAGTGGATCAAGGAAGGCGGCGATCCGATGCCCTGGTGCACGCTCGACCGCGCGGCGCTGGAGGCGCAGAAGGTGATGCCGGTGTGCTGCCCGCAGCCGCAGGCGCTGGACGGCGCCTTCACGTCGGGCTACATCGAGCGCGATTCCTTCGAGACGGTCACCGGCGGCTCGCTGGTGGTGGACGACCATTTCACCGAAGCCGAGCGCGCCGGCAATCTGGTCAAGGACACCCACCCCGACGAACACGCGACCTGCTACATCGTCAAGGGCAAGGGCCTGGTCGTGATCTCCTCCTGCGGCCACACCGGCATCATCAACACGGTGCGCAGCGCGATGAAGGCCGCCAACGTCGACAAGGTGCACGCGGTGATGGGCGGTTTCCATCTCGGCCCCTCGCACGTGGACTACCTGCAGCACACGCTGAAGGAACTGCAGGCCATCAACCCCGACGTGATCGTGCCGATGCACTGCACCGGCGAGCGTTTCATCGACATGCTGCGCCAGCAGATGCCGGACCAGGTGGTTTATTCCAACGTCGGCAGCCGCTACACCTTCGGCATGCAGTAGGAAGCAGGCCGGCGCATTGCCGCCCGCGGCAAAGCCGCCCTGTGCGACCGCGATGAAAAACTACTGCCGCGTTCCGCCGATTTCGGCCCAGATCGTACGGAATGCCCGTTCCTGCTCTTGGAGAAACCGGTCGAGCTCGGCGCCCGTCTTGAAGTTCACCTTCCAGAAACTGCGCTCCAGTTCTTTCTGCCAGGCATCGCTGCGGCTGATCTCCGCGAGGGCGCGCACCCAGAACGCGGTCTGTTCCTTCTCCATGTTTTTGGGGCCAACCACGCCGCGCCAATTGACGAAGTCCACATCGACGCCCTGCTCCTTGACGGTCGCGACGTGCGCGAGGGCGCCGGACAGGCGCTGGGGAGCAATGACCCCGAGCGCGCGCACGCGTCCGCTGCCAATAAATGGCGGCGCGGTCACGGCCGTTCCGCTGACCACGTCAATCTCCCCGCTCAACATGCCCGCCACCGCCTCGCCGGCGTTGCGGTACGGAATAAAACGCCCCTTCTTGACATCGGCGCCCATGGCCTTCACGGCCATCGCCGCCGCGATATGCGTCCCCGCGCCGATGCCCGGCCCGAAGCCGATGGCGAGCCCCGCCGGATCCTTCTGCAAGCGCTGCCTGACATCGGCCATTGTCCTGAGCGGCGAATCGGACCGCACCATCAGGATAAAATAGTCGTCAAACAACAGGGCGAGCGGCGTTACGTCACGGTAGCCCAGCAGCGTTTTTCCCATCACCGGGTTCGATGCCAGATTCGCCGTGCCGACCGCGATGGCATGGCCATCTCCGCCGCGTTCGTTCAGATACTGCCAGGCAACGGAATTGCCGGCCCCGGGCTTGTTGATCACGACTACCGGCGATTTCACGATCCGCCCCTGCTCCAGCAGGCGCTGCAGCGCGCGTGCCGTCAGATCGATGCCGCCTCCCGCCGCCGATCCGACGATGAACGCAACTGGGCGCGACGGCGCCCAGGATTGCGCGTGGACCAGGCCGCCCCATGCCGATGCACCGCACAGCAGGACCAGAAGGATGAAACGGAAAAAATGCCGGCTCGACATAAGCGCCTCCATCGTTGTATTCCGCCATGCCCGATGCTTCGACATCCGCGATGCCCGGGCCATTTCTCAGTTGGCGATGACACCCGCCCTCTGGATCACTTCCCCCCAGCGTCCCATTTCGGATCTGATCAACGCGCCGAACTCTTCGGGCGTGCTGGGCGAAGCGATCAGTCCCGCGTTATCGAATTTCTTCATGACCGCCGGATTGCCCAAAGCCTCCGTCACACCCTGATGAAGCTTCCTGATCATCGGCCGTGGCGTACCCGCGGGCGCCAGCACGCCGAACCACGTGGTCACGACAAAGTCCCTGAGGCCGGATTCCCTGACGGTCGGCACATCCGGCAGCAACGCCAGCCGCTGATCCGTGGAAACGGCGATTGCGCGCACGCGCTTGGCGCGCACCTGCGCGACGGCAAAAGTGGAGTTCGCGAACATCATCGCGGTTTCGCCCTGTATGGTTCCGGTCAGCGCCGGCGGACCGCCCTTGTAGGGAACGTGCAGCAGGCGCACGCCGGCCATGTGGGCGAAAAGCTCGGTGGCGAGATGATTGCCGTTTCCGTTGCCCGCCGAGGAATAGGCCAGCTTCCCTGGTTGCGACTTCGCGAGATCGACAAGGTCGCCGACAGTACGGACGGGCAAAGGCGGGTGCACGACCAGTATCAGGGGGGAGCGCCCGGCAAGGCTGACGGGAGAAAAATCCTTGACCGGATCGTAGGGCAGCTTGCTGAAGAGTCCCGGATTGATTGAAAGGTTGCCGACAAACCCCAGGAGAAGCGTATGCCCGTCGGGCGTGGAACGGGCCACAATCTCGGAGCCGATGATGCCGCTCGCGCCAACGCGATTGTCGACCACCACGCCCTGCTTCCATACCTCCGTCAGGCGCTCGCCGACCGCCCGCGCGATCGTGTCGCTCACGCCCCCTGGAGGATTCAGGGCAATCAGGCGAATGGGCCTCTCGGGATAGGCCGACGCGGCGCCGCAGAACAGCAACGCGGCAAGGACGGGCAGCGATACGATACGGAATCCACATCGTTTCATGACATCTCCTCCTCGGCATGTCTCCGGGCGCCGTGGCCCCGCGGAGTACTTCCCGAAACCGGGGTCCGGTGCGTCCGGCCCCGGGCACTCAAGAAACCGCTATGCGGCCATCGCCTTTTCCGCGCCGATTGAATACCGCCTGAGCGCGTCCATGGAAAATTCGACGCCCAGACCGGGTCCCTCCGGCAGTTCGAGGTAACCGTTGCGCAGGTCCAGCGGCGGATCGACCAGATCGCCCTTGAGTTTCGTCGGCCCGACCATTTCCGCCACCGGATTGACATGGGGATACGCGCAGGCCAGATGGGCTTCGGCAGCCGCCTCCAAGCTCGAGCAGATGCCCTGCCCGATCACCAGCTTGATGCCCGCCGATTCCGCGATGTCGATGATCTTCCGGGCGGCGATATAGCCGCCAACCTTGCTGATCTTGATTTTTATCGCGTCGATCGCCCCCGCCGAGATAAACCGGTAGGCATCTTCCGGGGTATGCACACTCTCGTCCGCGAGTATCGGCACGATGCCGATGCGGGTGAGCTTGGCCATGGCGTCGATATGCTCGGCGGCAACCGGCTGCTCGAGGTATTCGATCGCCAGGTCTTCGAGGCCGCGAATGAAGATCAGCGCATCGGTCGGGGAATATCCGGAGTTGGCATCAAGGCGTATCGCCACGCTCTCCCCCACCGCATTCCGGACCGCGCGGACACGGCTCAGATCGGCTGCGAGGTCGGGCATGCCCACCTTGACCTTGATGGTGCGATAGCCGGCGGCAACCATGGTCGCCGCCTTTTCGGCCATCACCGCCGGTTCATCTATGCCGATGCTGCCCGACAGTTCCAGCCGGGACCGGACCGGGCCGCCCAGCATCTCCACCACCGGCAGTCCGCGCGCGCGCCCCAGCGCGTCAAACAGCGCCATTTCCACCGCACAGCGCGCGAACAGATTTCCCCGCCGGGCGACCTGAAGGTCCAGCGCAATCTGCTCGACGCCGGCGAGCTCGCGCCCGACCAGCAACGGTCCGTAGACGCCCGAAACCACCGCATCCATGGTGCCGGTGGTTTCCGACGAATAGCCGGCCACGCCCTGGTGGGCCTCGCCGCAACCGACAATGCCCTCGTCCGTATGAATCCGCACGACCAGGGAGCGCAGGGAATCGTGCGTGCCACGTGCCATCCGGTAATCGCCCTTGCTGGGCACGCTGACCTGAAAGGTCTCGACTTTGGTTATTTTCACCACTCTCCTCCTTGGCAAGTTCCCGAAAACCGGCGCGCCGCCATCCGGCGAGTCCGGTCATATTCATCTATATGATTCCAATGATTGGAATGTCATCATAAGAGTGGTCGGACACAGCCGTCAACCCGTTGTGCCCGGGACCCCGCTCCACCCGTTGCCCGGTGACCGTCGTCTATACTTCCGGCACGCAAATAACACGGGCACGCCGCAATCCGATGAACGACCGCCTCAAAATCCGGCTCAATTCGATGAAACTGGACGCTCCGCTTTACCGGGAGGTGCGGCGGCGCATTCTCCAGTGCGTCGCCGAGGGGGAATGGAAACCCGGGGAGCGCCTGCCGGCGGAATCCGAACTGGCGGACCGGTTCGGCGTCGCCATTTCCACCCTGCGCGCCGGCGTCAGGGAACTGACCGCCGCCGGGGTCCTGATCCGCCGACAGGGCAAAGGCACCTTCGTCGCGCAACACGATCCCCATTCCCAGCATTTTCGCTTCTCGAACATCTACGGCTGGGAGCGCGGCAAGATCTCCACCAGGCGTGAAATCCTTTCCATGCGCAAAGTGCGCGCCGACCGCGGAACCATGGAATTGCTGCGGCTTGGCGAAGCGTCTTCCCCTCTGGTGCATCACGTCGTCTGCACCTTGCATGGTGTCGACGCCGTTGTCGGCATCATGGAAATCATGCTCCCCGTTTCACTGTTCCCGAAGCTGAAGCCGAAAGACCTCGAATCCACGACGGAAAACATCTACTCGGTTTACCAGCGGGCCTGCGGAGTCACCGTGCTGCGCATGGAGGAACGCGTATCCGCGCGCACGGCGGACGCGGATACGGCGAGCATCCTGCGCCTGCGCCGGGGGCATCCGTTGCTGCAGGTGGAGCGCGTCGCCTATACATTCAACAACACCCCAGTCGAAGTGCGTCGACGAACCTACGAAGGACAGCAGCACTACTATTTGTTCACCCACGAGGAATTGCAGTAGAACGACGCCATCGGACCGCATGCGGCACTGGCGCGCGCCGCGAGGATTGGCAGCGCAACAGCCCTCCGGACCGTTTTCTGTTCCGGAAAACCCCTGCAACACATGCTGAAGGCGCCGCGGGCCATCAACCCCGACGCGATCGGGCCGATGCACTGCACCCGCGAGCGTTTCATCGACAGGCCGCGCCAGCAGATGCCAGACAGGGTGGTCCATTCCGGCGCCGGCAGCCGCCACACCTTCGGCTACTGAACGGACCGCCGCAGGCCGCCCTTCCGCAATACGCATCGCCGCGGCCGGCACAGGCCTGCTGCCGCATGTTCGCGGGTAGTCGTCGCCGGCGGAGAATCAAAGCGGATCCGAGTGGTCAGACGCAGTATATTGCGCGGTCCGCGCGCGTCCGGCCTCGCCCTGCAAACGGCCGTCCGGAAAACCCGCCGCGGCAACCATGATCGATGAACGACCGGAACGACATTCTTCGCAACAGATACGACGGCGCGGCGCCGCGGCTGTCGGCGGCGCTCGCGCTGTCGGTGCTGGTTCACGCCGCCGCACTGTGGGTCGCGCCGCAGAAACCGGTGCCTGTTTCCGAACCGCGCGATGATTCCAGCCGCGCGCCGCTAAGCCTGCGGCTGCTGCCCCCCGCGCCGCTGCCGGGCCCTGCCGTGATCCCGTCGCCGCCACCGGCACCGCGGCCGAAGGCGGCGTTACCGCCGCGGTTGACGCCCCCGGCCGTCGTCAAGCCAACGCCCGTTCCGCAGGCGCCTGCGCCGGTCGCGCCGCCGGCCCCACCGCCCCCCGCGATGGCGGGCGATCTGGCCTCATACATCGAGGCGCGGCGCCGCGGCCAGGCCAATGTTCCGCCCGCGCCGCCGGCGGAAAACGCGGACGACCGCGCCCGGCGCATCGTCGAGGGCAACCTCGGCTCGACGCGGAACCAGGCCTTCGGTTACGACCCGGAAAAAAGCGGCGGCATGTTCAACCTCGAGCGACTGGGCAGCGACTACGCCGAGTTCACGTACCACGGCTGGCGCAGCGACATCGGGCGCAACACCAAGCAGCTGATCGCCGTGCACAGGGGCAACAATCCCGACATCCGGATCGTCGTGGTGCGCCGGATGATCGCCATCATCCGCGACAACACGCAGGAGGATTTCCTGTGGGTGTCGAAGCGGCTGGGCCGCAGCGTGATGCTGTCGGCGCGCCCCCGGGACAATTCGGGACTAGAGGAATTCCTGATGACCGATTTCTTCCACCAGGCCGCGCCGGCGCAGCACTGAAGGACAGGCCCGCAGGCCGGACGGCGCCCGCGGGCGCCTTTTCCCCTTTGCCGCGCGGGCAATGCCGCCTCAGGACGCGAGGAAATCCTTGAACATCACATCCACCCAGTGCAGGTCCTCCTGCCACAGCTCGGGCCGGCGCGTGTTGTCGTCGATCTGCTTCTGCCACAGCAGGCCGTCCTCGCCGATGCCGTAGTCGAACTGCACCGAGATCGCCTCGCGCGGGCTGTTGTTGACCAGCATGTAACAGAGGTTGTCGATCATCACGTGCTTCGGCGGCTGTCCTTTCGCCTGCATCGCGATGTACTGCGCGACCGCGCCGCCCTGCTTGTTGGCGACGTGGCCGCTTTTCGGATAATGGCCGAAATGCTTCGACACCGCACCGACCGAATCGCCGATAACGAAGACCTGCGGATCGTCCTTGGTGTTGTAGAACAGCGGATCAACGCCGGCCCAGCCGGTCGGCTTGCCGTCGGGCGTCTTGCCGATCAGCCCGGCCTTCCATACGAGGTCGCCCGCCTGGTGCGGCGACATCAGCAGCGCGTCGTCGAACTTGAAGTCGCCGGCGGCGGTCTTGACGACCTTGTTGAAAGGATCGACCTCCTTCACCGGCGCCTTCGGCACGTGGGTGATGATGTCCGCGTACAGCTCCTTGAACGCGAGGTTGTAGCCGGCCGTGATCGGCGCGACCATCGGTTTCGGGTCGAGAATGACGATCTTCGCGGGAATCTTGTTGGTCTTGAAGTGCCAGGCCATCAGGCAGGCGCGTTCGTACGGCGACGGCGGGCAGCGGTGCGGCGGCGGCGGCAGCGTCATCACGAAGGTGCCGCCCTTGAAGTCGCGGATCTTCTGCTTGACCGCCGCGTGCTCGGCGCTGGGGATGTAGGCCGTCGGATAGGTGTCGCGGGTGTAGTCGGCCGCCTTGCGGTCGTTGCCGAACCAGGGCTCGAAGGCGTAGCGGATGCCTGCCGAGATCACCAGCCAGTCGTAGTCGAGGTAACCCTGCGCGGTGTGCACGCGGCGGGCGGCGCGGTCGATGTCGGTGATTTCGGTCTGCACGAAGGTGTAGCCGTAGCGCTGCGCCGGTGCGAGATAGGAGTGGACGAGGAACTGCGTGTCGACGACGTCGATCAGCCACTTGTTGCTGAGCGGGCAGGACCAGAACACGGGATTGCGCTCGAGCAGCACCACTTCGAGGTCGGGCGCGTGTTTGCGCAGGTGCCGGGCGGCGCTGAGACCGCCCCAGCCGCCGCCGGCGATGACGACGCGGCGCTTGCCGGACTTCGGCATCAGCGCCGAGGCGGGACGGGACAGCAGCGGTTGGGCGGACAGCGGCGCGGCGGCCGCCAGTGCGGCGGCGGCGCCGGCCTTGAGGATCCTGCGACGTGTGGCTTTCATGGTTTCTCCCGGGTGGGCCGCGGAAGACGCCGCATCCGGGACGACCGCGGGCCGCACCGGATGCAGCGCGCGGCGGGTTCGTCGGTTTGGGTTTATGCGGGGTGCTGCGTTTTTGCGCTCGCTGCAGTCGACCGGGCGGCACGCGCCTGGCGGTCAGCGGAGGGACGGGGGATGCTCGTTTTGCGGATGCATGGCGGCGCCGACGATAACACGGCAGTCGCAACCGTGAACAGATCAAGGTTCAACATGTGCGCACCGTCATCCGGCGCTCATCCCGCCGTCTTCTCCGTGGCCGCGCGCGGCGGCGACCGGAAGCGGCGGTGCCACAGCCGCCACAGCATCAGCACGGCGACGATGGCGATGTAGACGGACGGTTCCGCGAAGTTGTTCTTGCCCGCGCGCATCCACCAGAAATGCAGCAGTCCGGCAAAGGCCGTCGCGTAGACCAGCCGGTGCAGCAGCTGCCAGCGCGCCGCGCCGAGGGCGCGGATCGCGCGGTTGAACGAGGTCGCGGCCAGCGGCGCCATCAGCAGCAGCGCGGTGAAGCCGGCGAGGATGAACGGCCGCTTGACGATGTCGCGCCCGATGTCGCCGGGATCGAAAGCCATGTCGAAGCCTGCGTAACAGAGCATGTGCAGCACGCCGTAGAAAAAAGTGAACAGTCCCAGCATGCGGCGGAAGCGCAGCAGTTGGTTCTGCCCGGTGAGCTGGCGCAGCGGCGTTACGGCCAGCGTGATGCAGAGGAAGCGCAGCGTCCAGTCGCCGGTGCCGCGGATCAGGGCTTCCGCGGGATTGGGCCCCAGCGCGTCGACGAAAGCCGCCCAGACGAAATGCGCGAAAGGCGCCAGCGCCGCGATGAACACCAGCGGCTTCGCCAGCGGATGCTGCAGCAGGCGCGCGGCCGCGGCACTGGCCATCGGACGACGCCCTAGTAGAACTTCTTCAGATCCATGCCGGCGTAGAGCTGGCCGACCTGCGCCTCGTAGCCGTTGAATATCAGCGTCGGGCGCTTGCGCTGGAACAGGCCGTCCTCGCCGATGCGGCGCTCGGTGGCCTGGCTCCAGCGCGGATGGTCGACGTTGGGGTTCACGTTGGAATAGAA
>JAHCLD010000039.1 GCA_026125585.1 Burkholderiales bacterium | reverse complement strand
CGTGCCCGGCAAGGATTACGAAGTGGTTTATTCCGGGAAGCACGACAATTCGATCATGGGCGTGGTCAACCGCGATTACGATGCCGCGCCGGTCGCCTCGTCGGTGATCGACCGCATGGCGGCGCGCGGCATGTTCAAGCCCGATGCGGTGCGCGTGGTATGGGAATCGGCGCCTTTCCCGCGCACGGCCTACGGCATCGCGCACAACCTGCCGCCCGCGCTCCAGGAAAAGATCCGCGAAGCGTTCGTGAGCTTCAATTTCAGGAGCTCGGCCCTCGCCAAGGAATTCAAGGATACCGAACGTTTCGGCCCGATCAACTACCTCGAGCACTGGCGCGACGTGCGCGTCGTCCAGAAAGAAACCGGCGTCCGCTACACGCAGGAAAACCTGTCCAGGCTCGGCACCAAAGAATAAGTCCGTGAGCACCGCGAAGCCGGCGGGCGCGACGCCTGGGCCGTCCCCCGCTGACGCCCTGCTGTCCGTCGAAGCCCTCGTCAAGGTTTACCCGGGCGGCAAGCGCGCGCTCGACGGCATCTCCTTTGCCGTCGGGCGGCCCGAAGTCATCGCCATCATCGGATCCTCCGGGGCCGGAAAAAGCACGCTGATCCGCTGCATCAACCGGCTGGTCGAGCCGACCTCGGGCCGCATCCGGCTGAAGGACACCGAAATCGCCGGCCTGCCGCGGCGCGAGCTGCGGCGGGTGCGCCGCCGCATCGGCATGATCTTCCAGGAATTCAATCTCGTCGAACGGCTGACCGTCATGGAAAACGTGCTGTCCGGACGGCTCGGCTCGGTGGGATTCATGGCCTCGCTGATGCGCCGCTTTCCGCCGCAGGACGTGTCGGGTGCCTTCGCGCTGCTCGATCGCGTCGGGCTCGATGGCTACCACGACACGCGCGCCGACGCGCTGTCCGGCGGGCAGCGCCAGCGCGTCGGCATCGCGCGCGCGCTGATGCAGAGGCCCGACCTGCTGCTGGTCGACGAACCCACCGCCAGCCTCGATCCCAAGACCGCGCGCCAGATCATGCGGCTGATCTGCACGCTGGCGCAGGAGCACAACACGCCGGCGCTGGTCAACATACACGACGTGGCCCTGGCGCAGTCCTTTGCCAGCCGGGTGATCGGCCTGAAGGGCGGTCGCGTGGTATTCGACGGCCCGCCCGCGACGCTGAACGCCGGGGTGTTGACCGAAATCTATGGCGCCGAGGACTGGAGCCAGACCATCCGCCGCACCGGCGAAGACGACGAAGAATGACGGCGGCGACCTACCCCACCCGCTGGCGGCCGCCGCCCGCTTTTTTCGGCACGCGCAGGCGCTACTGGATTTTCACCGGCTGCGTCATTCTCTATTTTGCCTGGTCGCTGTCGACGCTGAACGTCGACGTCAACCGGATGCTGGCCGGCTTTCCGCGGGCGCTGGACATTTTCGCGCGCATGGTGCCGCCCGATTTCTCCAAGGGCCAGCTGCTGGTCAAGGGCATGCTCGAAAGCGTGCAGATGGCATTCGCCGCAACGCTGATCGGCGCCGTGCTCGCGGTGCCGCTGGGCATCGCCGCCGCCCGCAACATGGCGCCGCGCCCGGTCTACCTCGCGGCCCGCGGCTTCATCGTGCTCAACCGCACTTTCCACGAGATCATCATCGCCATTTTCTTCGTCAAGCTGTTCGGCTTCGGCGCGGTGGCCGGCCTGCTGACGCTGGCGCTGTCGTCGTGGACCTTCTGCGGCAAAATGCTGGCCGAGGACATCGAGAACGTGCGCATGGGCCAGATCGAGGCCGTGCGCGCCACCGGCGCCGGTTTCGCGCAGACCATCGTCTACTCGGTGGTGCCGCAGGTGCTGTCGCGCACCGTCGGCGTGCTCATCTACCGGCTCGACGCCAACGTGCGCCACTCCACGGTGATCGGCATCGTCGGCGCCGGCGGCATCGGCCAGACGCTGTCGGCCTCGTTCTCGCGTTATGACTACGATTTTGCCGCGGCCATCCTGCTTTGCATCGCCGCGCTGGTCGCGCTGGGCGAATGGTTCAGCGACTGGGTGCGGAGAAAACTCCGGTGAGCGAAGCCGCCAAGCGTTATCCCGAGATCTGGCAGCGGCGCTCGCTGCGCGAAACGGTCACCTCCTGGCTGTGGACGGTGTCGCTCGCCGCCGCGGCGGTATGGTCGATCACCATGCTCGACATCGAATGGGCCTTCTTCCGCGACGCGCACGAACAGGCCATCGACCTCGCCGAGCGCATGTGGCCGCCGCGCTGGTCCTATCTGCCGGTGATCATCGGGCCGCTGCTCGAGACCATCCATATCGCCACCATCGGCACCGCCATCGCCTACGTGTTTTCGGTGCCGCTGGCTTTTCTCGCGGCGCGCAACACCACGCTCAACGGTTTCACCTGGGCCATCGGGCGCACGCTGCTGGTGGCTTCGCGTTCGGTCAACACGGTCATCTGGGGGCTGCTGTTCGTGGCGATCTTCGGGCCCGGCCCGGTCGCCGGCATTGCCGCGGTCGCCGCGCGTTCGGTCGGATTTCTGGCCAAGCTGGTCGCCGAATCCATCGAAGAGGCCGACCGCGGGCCGGTGGAGGCCATCGAATCCACCGGCGCCGGCACCGGCCAGGTCTATCTGTTCGGCATCATGCCGCAGGTGATGCCGGTGCTGATCGGCACCACCGTCTACCGCTGGGACATCAACGTGCGGGAATCCAGCGTGCTGGGGTTCGTCGGCGCCGGCGGCATCGGCCTGCAGCTCTATGCCTCCATCAACCAGTTTGCCTGGCAGCAGGTGCTCATCGTGCTGGCCGCAATCCTGGTGATCGTGCTGATCAGCGAAGCCGTTTCCGCGTATGTCCGCGCCCGCATCTCCTGAGCCGGCGCGCGGCAGCGGCGCCATCCGCAGTTGCGCGGGCATTGCCGAACTGGCCCCGCGCTACGACGGCTACATCATCGACCAATGGGGGGTGCTGCACGACGGCATACGCCCGTATCCGGGCGCGCGCGAATGTCTGGAGCGCCTGCGCGGCCTCGGCAAGCGCGTGGTCATCCTGTCCAATTCCGGGCGACGCGAGAACGACAATATCGAGCTGATGGCGCGCATCGGCTTCGAGCGCGGCCTGTATGACCGGCTGATCTCCGCCGGCGAGGATGCGCGCGAAGCGATCGAGGCGGGCACCGGGCCATTCCACAGCCGGCTGGGCCGGCGCTGCTACGCGTTCACCCAAGACGGCGACACCGGCGTGATCGACGGCATGTCCATAGAACCGGTGTCCTCGGTCACCGATGCCGATTTCCTGATCGTGCTGCGCATGGATGCGACACGGCGCGACCTCGCCGGCCACGAAGACGATCTGCGCGCCGGCATCGAGCGCGGGCTACCCATGGTCTGCGCCAACCCCGACCTCTCGCGCGTGTCGCCGCAGGGCATCATCGACGCGGCGGGCGTGCTGGCGCGGCGCTACGAGGAACTCGGCGGCTCGGTGTTTTATCACGGCAAACCCCACCCGGCGATTTACCGCTCCTGCCTGCGGACGCTGGGCATCGACGACCCGCGCCGCGTGCTGGCCGTGGGAGATTCCATCGAGCACGACATCCTCGGCGCCTCACGCATGAACATGGACAGCGCATTCATTGCCGGCGGCATTCATTGCCCGCAATTGTGCGAGGCCTGGGGAAAAGCGCCTTCGATCGAAGCCTGGCGGCGTTTCTCCGCCGGTGCCATTTCACAACCGGACTACCTGCTGCCGGCCTTCGTCTGGTAAACCGGGTTTCACGTATCTCGTTTCCAGGTGCTCCCTGAAACGGGCGGGATTGAGCACATCGCCGCTGGCGCGCCGCACCAGTTCCGGCGTCTCCCACAGGCTGCCCTGCGACCAGACATTGCCGTCGAGCCAGCCGAACACCGGCGCGAGATCGCCGCGGCCGATGCGGGCGTCGAGGTCCGGCACCTGCCGGCGCATCGCCGCGAACCACTGCGCGGCGTACATCGCGCCCAGCGTGTAGCTCGGGAAATAACCGAAGGCGCCCTCGGTCCAGTGCACGTCCTGCAGGCAGCCGTCGCGGTAATTGCCACGGGTGTCGAGGCCGAGCAGCGCCTGCATCTTTTCGTCCCACAGCGCGGGGATGTCCTCGGCTTCGATGGCGCCTTCGACCAGCGGGCGCTCGATCTCGTAGCGCAGGATCACGTGCGCCGGGTAGGTCACCTCGTCGGCGTCGACGCGGATGAAGCCCGGTTTCACGCGCGTCCACAGCCGGTACAGGTTGTCGGGGTCGAAGGCCGGCTGATCGCCGAAATGTTTTTTCAGCAAAGGCGCCAGCAGGCCGACGAAGGGCCGGCTGCGCGCGAGCTGCATCTCGAAGGACAGGCTCTGGCTTTCGTGGATGCCGTAGGAACGCGCGGTGCCGACGGGCTGGCCCAGCCAGGCGCGCGGCAGGTTCTGCTCGTAGCGGGCGTGCCCGGTCTCGTGGATGGTGCCGAGCAGGCTGCGCGCGAAATCATCCTCGTGGTAGCGCGTGGTCAGGCGCACGTCCTCCGGCACGCCGCCGCTGAACGGATGGGCGCTTTCGTCGAGCCGTCCCGATTCGAAGTCGAAACCGAGCAGCGCCATCACCTCGCGGTTCAGCGCGCGCTGCGCCGCCACCGGAAACGGCCCCCGCGGCACGATGACCTGTTCGCGGGACTGTTTCTGCTGCGCCTGCGCGATCAGGCCGGGCAGCCACTGCCGGACGTCGCCGAAGATGCGGTCGATGTCGGCGACGCGCACGCCGGGCTCGAAACGGTCCATCAGCGCGTCGTACGGCGCCAGCCCGCTGTCGTCGGCGAGCAGCCGCGCCTCCTCGCGCGCCAGTTTCACCACCTCCCGGAAGTTTTCGAGGAAACCCTGCCAGTCGTTGGCCGGCCGCTGGCTGCGCCAGGCGTGCTCGCAGCGCGCGCCGGCCAGCGTCTTCGCCTCGACCAGCGATTCCGGCAATGCGTTGGCGTCGCGCCAGTCGCGGCGGATCTCGCGCAGGTTCGCGCGAGCAAGCCCGTCGAGCGGCTCCCGCCCGGCGGCTTCCAGCCAGCCCGCCAGACGCGGATCGGTGCGTGTGCGGTGAATCAACGCCGACAGCTCGGCCTCGGCCGCGGCGCGCGCCTCGTTGCCGCGCGGCGGCATCATCGCATTGCGGTCCCAGCCGACGATCGCGGCCAGGTGCTGATAGCGGTAAATCCGAGCATGGGCCCGGGTCAGCTCCGCATAGTGCGGCGTCCTGCCAGCGGCGGATGCGTTCATGTCACTCTCGAAAAAACAGGAAGGCCCGATTATCCCCCCGCAGCCGGATCATTCCGCCTCGATGGCCGCCGCGAGGGGCCGCGTCGTCCAGAGTCTGGATTCCATCGCCCCCGGCCGGCGGATTTGCATGATGATGTCGCCGCAACGCCGGCCCCGGCCGGTCCCCCCCCCTCACCGACAAAAACGGCAAGCAAAGCCGGAAAACAACCGGAAAAACCGAGCACCGCCATGTCCAGCCTGAAACCCATCCGCCGCCTCGTCGCCGGCAACGATGCCGCCGGCCGTTCCGTCGTGCTGATCGACGGTCCCGCGCCGAACGCCCACCCGTCCTCGATGTCCGCGGGGCGCGGCCATACCGACCTGTGGGTGTGGAACGATTCGCCGCTGGCCCTTTCGGGCGACTCGGACGACAGCCTGCTGAAATACCGCTTCCCCGGCGAGCCGCGCGGCGGCCACCTGCGCGTGGTGCAGAGCGTGGGCCGTCCGGCCGACTACGATCCCGCCAAGGATCCGGAAGTGGTGCCGCACCACCCGCCGAAGCTGCGCCCCGGCACCACCGGCACCTGGGACCGCGGCGGCAACAGCCTCTACACCTCGTCGATGCACAAGACGCAGACGGTGGACTACGGCATGATGCTCAGCAGCGGCCGCGAGCTGCGCCTCGACGAGAGCACGGTGCTGATGCAGCCCGGCGACATCGTGATCCAGGTCGGCGCCTGGCACGAGTGGGCCTATCCGACCGATGCGCAGATGGCCTTCGACATGATCGGCGCCGATTTCCCCGGCGGCGTCGGCACGGCCACCGGCAACGACAAGCCGCTGGCGCCGAAGCCCGCGCCGCCGGGCATCCGGCTCAACCGGCGCATCGTCACCATCGACCGGCCATCCGACGGCAAAAGCGTCATCGTCAGCGACGACCCCTGCCCCGACGTGCTGCTGGATCCGGCGCGGCCCGGCTTCGCCTCGCAGCGCATGTGGGTCACCGAGGGCTGCCCGGCGAAGATGGTCTACGAGACGCTGCATCTGCCGCGCACGATGGAGCCGCGAAACGGCGGCACCGTGTTCCGCGTCGACATCCTGCCGCCGGATTCGGCTTGGTCCGGCAAGGCCACTGCGGAGGACGCGCGGCAGTTCTTCGCGGCGATGGGTTCGCCGGACGCGTCGGCCTGGCACGACGGCGCCGCGCATCCGTACGTGCAAAAGACCGCCACCTTCGATTATTGTGTGGTGCTTGAGGGTGAGCTCGTGCTGCTGCTGGACGACGGCGAAACCGTGTTCAGGGCCGGCGAAGTCGCCCTGCTGAAGGGCGTGCGCCATGCCTGGAGCAACCGCAGCGGCGCGCGGGCGGTCATCGCCATCAGTTCACACCAGGGCCGGTATTGAGACTGCAGGCGATCCGGCCACATAAGAGGGCCAGATGAAGGCTAGATACGAGGAGATTAAATTTATGTTTAAAATCAAATACTTATATTCAATCATCGGTGTGGCGCTGGTATTCATACCCGTGCTGCCCGCCGCGGCGCAGGCCTTCCCGTCGAAGCCGGTCCGGCTGATCCTGCCCTACCCGCCCGGCGGCGGCAGCGACACCATCGCGCGGCCGGTGACCCGCAAGATGTCGGAAAACGTCGGCCAGCAGGTCATCGTCGACAACCGCGGCGGCGCCGGCGGCAACATCGGCATGGAAACCGCTGCGCGCGCGGCGCCCGACGGTTACACGATCGTGATGGCGCTGACCGCGCAACTGGCGGTCAATCCGTCGCTGTATGCCAAGGTTCCCTACGATCCGGTGCGCGACTTCGAGCCGGTGACGCTGCTCGCCAACGGCGCCTACCTGCTGGTGGCGCATCCCTCGCTGCCGGCGAAAACGGTCAAGGAAGTCATCGCCATCGCCAAAAAACGCCCCGGCGAACTGCTCTACGCCTCCTCGGGCAACGGCTCGGGCGGACACCTCGCGAACGAACTGCTCAACGTGATGACCGGCATCAAGATCACGCATGTGCCGTACAAGGGCGGCGGGCCGGCGCTGGTCGACACGATATCGGGACAGACGCAATTGCTGTTCGCGACGCCGATCGCCTCCGGCGGCCACATCCAGGCCGGCCGGCTGCGCGCGATCGCGGTGAGCACCACCAAGCGCGTCGGCACCATGCCCGACGTCCCGACGGTCTCCGAAAGCGGAGTGCCCGGCTACGACTCCGGCGTGTGGTACGCCATCCTCGCGCCCAAGGGCACGCCGCAGAACATCATCGCCCGACACAACGAGGAATTCCGCAAGGCCATCGGCGATCCCGGCATCCGCGAATTCCTGACCAAATCCGGCGTCGATCCCGAAGGCGGCACACCGGATGAACTCGGCAAGTACATCCGGAGCGAGCTCGCCAAGTGGGCCAAGGTCATCAAGGCGGCGAACATCAGGCTCGACTGAGGACGCCGCCCGTCCCGGGCGCAGCCGGATCGTTCAGCAGC
This sequence comes from Burkholderiales bacterium, assembly GCA_026125585.1. Classification (GTDB taxonomy): domain Bacteria; phylum Pseudomonadota; class Gammaproteobacteria; order Burkholderiales; family SG8-41. The sequence goes on along the minus strand of JAHCLD010000039.1, from coordinate 9,989 downwards.
TCCGGCGCGCCGCCCGCAGCAGCAGTTCCCTGATCTTCGGCTCGGGCTTCCAGTAGCCCGGCCCCTTCAGGAATTTGCCGTTGGCGTCGTAGATCGGCTTGCCGTCGGCGCCGAGCTTGCTCTCGTTGCTGTCCATGATGATGTCGAGCACGTCCTCCAGCGGCAGGCCGTACTTGAGCGCCTCCGAACGGCAGTAGACGATGATGTCGCCGAGCAGGTCGGCCATCGCGACGAGGATGTCGGCGGGCGTCGCCCCGTTTTTCGCGAGCGCGACGATGTCGTCGATCTCGTGCACCTCGTCCATCAGCGTCGCCTTGAAGGCGGTGAGCCGGCCGGCCGTATCCTCCGGCAGCGTCGGACAGTCGTGGGCGGGCAGCTTGTACATCGCGTTCATCGCGGCAATGCGTTGTGCGAATGGCTTGTTCATGGCGGAAATCCGGGGGCCTGTCGTGGTTTGCGGGCGCCCATTGTAGTGCGGGCTTCGCCGCCGCGACAGCACAAGCGCGGGCTGCCGCGTTAACATCCGCAACAGCAAGTCCGTTGCGGACGGCATCCGCCGCCCGCCGCCACCCGGGAGATCCGCCATGACACAGCCGAAATCCGATCGCCGCCGTTTCCTGCTGGCAGCGGGATCCACCGCCGTCGCAGGCGTCCTGCCACTGCATGTTCTTGCCGCCGAAGCCGCCGGGCTGCGCATCGGCATCATCGGCTCCGGCCGCGTCGGCAGCGCGCTGGGCACGTCCTGGGCCAGGGCCGGACACACGGTGATGTTTTCCTCGCTGGACCTCGAACACGACAGGAAGCTCGCCGCGGGGATCGGCGCCAACGCCCGCGCCGGCACGCCGCGCGAGGCCGCGGCCTTCGGCGAAATCCTGCTGATCTCGGTGCCCTACGGCGCCCTGCCGCAGCTCGGCAAGGATCTCGGCGCGCTGCTGAAGGGCAAGGCGGTCATCGACACCTGCAATCCCTTCCCCAACCGCGACGGCGAGATCGCCAACTGGGCGCGCGAGAAGGGCGCCGGCATCGCCTCCGCCGAGCTGCTGCCCGGCGCGCGCATCGTGCGCGCCTTCAATGCCGTCGGCGCCGCGCGCATGGCGGAAGCCGCGCAGCGCCAGGGACCGCGCACCGGCATGCCGATGGCGGGCGACGACGCCGCGGCGATCGCGACGGCCACGCGGCTGGTGCGCGACGCCGGTTTCGAGCCGGTGCTGGTCGGCACGCTGGCCGTCATGGGCAAACACCTGATGCCCGGCACGCCGCTCGCCGGCGAACGTTCCCCCGGGGAAGTCCGCAAAATCGCGGCCACGCTGAACTGAGCCCGCAGCACCCACGAAATCCCATGCGCATCGAACACATCACCGCCGCCGTCGAACACATCAAGCCCGCCCGTGCCGCCGACGCCTATGCCGGCCGCGAAAGCCTGACCTTTCTCCGCTGCCGGATCGTCACCGACCAGGGCGTGTCCGGCGAAGGCGTCACCGGCCGCTTCCTCGCCGACCAGGTCGCGCAACTGCTCAACGGCGGCATCGCCGCGGCGGCGAAGGGCATGGACCCGCTGGACATCGAGGCCGTCACCGCGAAGCTGGCGAAGCAGTTCAACCCGCGCCAGGCCACCGGCGTGTTCGTGTCGGCGATGTCGGCGCTGGACCTCGCGCTGTGGGACCTCAGGGGCAAGGCGCTCGGGCTGCCGGTGGCGCGGCTGATCGGCGGCGCCCGCGATGCCGTGCCGGCCTATGCCACGGCGGGCATGCCGGCATTCAGCGAAACCGAACTCGTCGACGCCTGCAAAGCCGCGCTGGATGCCGGCTTCCACGGCGCGAAGATCCTGGTCGGCACCGGGCGCAGCCTCGCCGAGGACGCGCAGCGCATCCGCGCGGTGCGCCGGGCCATCGGCGATGCGCCGCTGATGCTCGACGCCAACTGCGCGTTCACGGTGGCCGAAGCCAAGCGGCTGGCCGCGCTGGTCGCGGACTGCGACATCGCGTTCTTCGAGGAACCGGTGCGCGGCAACGACATCGCGGCGCTCGCCGAACTGCGCCGCGCGACGTCCATCCCGCTGGCTTCGGGACAGATGATCCAGTCGATCACCTGGTTCCGCGACGCGCTGGCCGCCGGCGCGCTCGACGTGCTGCAGCCCAATGCCGCCTTCTGCGGCGGCCTCAGCGCGATGCTGCGCATCCTCGCGCTGGCGGAGGCCCACGGCGTGCCGGTGACCGGCGCCGGCGGCTTCGAGGCGGCGAACCTGCCGGCGATGGCCGGCCACGCCCACGGCGGCATGCTGGAAGTGCACGGCGCGCACGGCGCGCTGCGCGAGCGTTTCGCCAGCGAGCCGGAATTCAGTCAGGGCCTGCTGCACGTGCCGGCGGCGGCCGGACTCGGCTTCTCGCTGAAGGACTGAACATGGCACTGGTCTACGAAGCGCGGCATTTCATCCTGAAAACCCTGGACCAGCCGCATGTGTCGCGCAGCGATGGCGGCCACATCGTCATCGATCCGAAGGTCGCGGTCGAGGACCGCACGCAGCTGTCGCCGGAACAGGCGATCGAACTGGTCAAGCTGACCATGGCCGGCGGCGAGGCGATGAAAACCGTGCTGCCGCGCAGGGGCATCGACATCGGCCGCATCAATTACCAGGACAACGGCAACTGGCGCGCCGAGCTGCATGTGCATCTCTACGGCCGCGCGCGCGGCGCGAAGCTGCAGCCCTGGGGTCACGCGCTGGCGTTTCCGCCGACGCGCGAAGCGTTCATCAGGGAAATGGGCGATCTGGAACCGCTGAATCCCGGCGACATCGCCGAACTGCGCGCGGAGATCGGGTGCCTGCTGGAATCGGAAAAATACCGCGGCTTCTGACGCGCCCTGGCCGGGAGCGCCAGAAACCGCGCGGCGCTCAGCCGGGCGTCGCTCCCGAAGAACGAACCACGTCGCCCCACTTCCTGATTTCCAGCGACATGATCTTCGCCAGCTCATCGGGGGTGCCGGCGACCACCTCGACGCCCTGCTGGGCGAGCCGGTTGGTGATTTCCGGCGCGCGCAGCGCCTTGGCAAAACCGTCGTGGATGCGCAGCGTGGTCTCCCGCGGGATGTTCGCCGGACCCAGCAGGGCGTACCAGCCGCTGGTGTTGAAGCCCGCCAGCGTCTCGCCGATGGCCTGCACCCCGGGCAGCGCCGCCGAACGCGTCGCGCTGCACACGCCGATCGCGCGCAGGCGCCCGGCCTCGATGAACGGTTTGGCCGCCAGCAGGGTATTCACCTGGAACTGGATGTGGCCGGCGACGAGATCGCTCAGCGCCTGGCCGGCACCCTTGTACGGAATGTTCAGCGCGTCGATCTTTGCCATGGTCTTCAGCATTTCGACCGCCAGATAGGCCGAGTTGCCGGCGGCGGTGCCGGCCGTCAGTTGCCCGGGCCTCGATTTGGCGAGCGCAATGAATTCCCCGACGTTCCTGACCGGCAGCGAGGGATGCACCACCAGCACGGTGGTGGTCAGGCCGAGCTGGCTGATCATCGTGAAATCCTTCACCGGATCGAAAGGCACCTTCTTGTAGAGCGTCGGATTGATCGCATGCGGCGTCGTCGCGATGACCATCGTGTGGCCGTCGGGCGCCGAACGCGCGACGAATTCGGTGCCGATCATGGTCGCGCCGCCGGCCCGGTTCTCGATGACGATCTGCTGCCCGAACTGCTTGTTCAGTTCCGGGGCGAGCAGGCGCGCGAGGATGTCGGTGCCGCCGCCCGGCGCAGCAGGCACCACGATGCGAACCGGCTTGGACGGAAAGGCCTGCGCGGTCGCGGCATGCGGCGCCGCGAGCATCGCCGCAAGGGAAACGCAGGGAACGAGCGCCAGCCGGCGCGCAAGGACAGTACGGAAGGTGATCGTCATGATGTGGATTGCCCGCAGGGTTGTGAATGGAATTCAGGCCCGCATCCTAGCATCAGATTCCCGCGTTCATGTTAATTTCCGGATTTCCTGCCAGGATCGATCATGAGCATCCCGAAAATGAACACGCCGAAAGACGACAGCACCGACACCCGCCGCTTCCGGCTGATTCCGCTGGAAGACCTGACGCCCGGGCAGAAGACGCTGAGCGAGGCCATCAAGTCCGGACCGCGCGCGAAACTCGCCAGCTCCGGCGCGTCGAAACCCGGACCGCTGGGCGGGCCGTTCAACGTCTGGCTGCGCAGTCCGGGCATCGGCAACCTGGTGCAGCAGCTCGGCGAGGAAATCCGCTTCCGCAGCTCGCTGTCGGGCAAGCTCAACGAGCTGGCGATCCTGATCACCGCGCGCAACTGGACCTCGCAGTACGAATGGATCGCCCATCACAGGCTGGCGCTGGAAGGCGGCCTCGATCCGAAGATCGCCGAAGCCATCGCGCAGGGCCGGCATCCGGAAGGCATGGACGCCGACGAAACGCTGGTCTACGAATTCTCCACCGAGCTGCAGGCGACGCAGGGTGTCGGCGACGCGCTGTACGCGCGCGCGGTGGCCCGCTTCGGCGAACGCGGCGTGGTCGACCTGATTTCGGTCAACGGCTTCTACGTGCTGGTATCGATGTGCCTGAACGTCGACCGCACCCCCGTGCCGCCGGGCGTGCCGCTGCCCCTGCCGCCGCTGGGAAATTTTTAGAACCCGTTTCATAAATACCTGCGCATGAGGATCATGGCGTAGAGCGTCTTCGATTCGTCGAGGCCCTCGTATTACTGCATGCGGATCAGCGGCAGGCCGAGCCAGTGCGTCAGCGACTTGGCCAGTTCGGCCTTGCCGACGCCATGGATTTAATGGGCTAAATGGATAAGGACTCGTTGTTCATCAGGGGCAAGAAAAAGGCGGTCCGGAGACCGCCTGTAACCGGGACTGGTCCGTTCAGTCGACCTTGACCCCGGCTTCCTTGAACACCTTGCTCCATTTCGCGATCTCCCCCGGCACGAACTGACGCAGGCTCTCCGGGGTCGAGTTGTCGACGACATCGACGCCGAGACGATCGAGCCTGTCACGGGTCGCCGGATCCTTCGCAGCGGCGTTCAGCTCGCGGTTGAGCCGGTGCACGATGGCCGACGGCGTCTTCGCCGGGGCGAAGAACATGTTCCAGGTATAGGCCTCGAATCCCGACAGCCCCTGCTCGGCGATGGTGGGCAGGTTGGGCAGCGCGCGGGCGCGCTGCAATGTGGCGGTGCCGATGCCACGCAGCGGGCCGGAGCGAACATGGCCTGCGGCGCCGCCGATACCTTCGCATACCGCGCTGATATGGCCACCCATCAGGTCGGTGATCGCTGGGCCGGTGCCCTTGTACGGCACGTGGATCATGTCGAGGCCACCGCCGCGCTGCTTGAACAGCTCGAAGCACATGTGGCTGATGCCGCCGTTGCCCGAAGAGCCGAACTTGTACTTGCCCGGACCGGCCTTGATCAGCGCGATCAGCGACTGCACGTCGGTGGCCGGCAGCACCTTCGGGTTGACCATGATCACCATCGGCACGGTCACGGCGAGCGCGACCGGCGCGAAATCCCTGACCGCATCGTATGAAATCTTCTTGCCCGAGGCCGGGTGCAGGCCGTGGGTACTGATCACGCCGAGCAGGATGGTGTAGCCGTCGGGCTGCGCGCCAGCGACCAGTTCGGTGCCGATTACGCCCGCCGCGCCGCCGCGGTTCTCGACGATGACCGGCACGCCCAGATTCTCGGAAACCTTGGTCGCGTAGATCCGCCCCACCGCATCGGTCGGACCGCCCGCGGCGTAGCCGATGACAATGCGGATCGGTTTGACCGGAAACTTCGGCTCCGCTGCACCGGCCGTGGTGGCCATGCCCAGACACAGCATCGAAACGAATGGCAAAGCTTTCATTATCGGATCTCCTCCCGGGTCATGCCCTGGTTTCTTGTGATTTCGCCTGATCTTCCCGATCAGACTGGGGAAAACGCGGATCTTCCAGAACACCCTCGACGGCCAGCCGTTCGAGTTCTTCGTCGCCGGCAATGAAGCCGAGGCGGCTCAACACCGCGCCGGTGTCCTCGCCCAGCCGCGGCGGCGGTTTCTGCACGCCGTCGCGGAATGCGCCGTATTTCACCGGACGCACGGGCACATGCATCTTGCCGCGTCCGGAGTGGTCGAGTAGCCTGCGTTCGCGCACCTGCGGGTGGTCGACCAGTTCGCCGACATTAAGCACCGGGCCGCAGGGCACGTCGCCTGCCTTGAAGATTTCCTCCCATTCGGCGGTAGTCCTCCGGCGCATTTCCGCGCACAACGCCTCGAACAACGGCTCGCTGTGCTTCGCGCGCAGTGTCAGCGTGGCATAGCGCGGATCGTCGAGCCAGTCGCTGCGACCCAGCGCCTTGCACAGGTTGCGCCAGAAGCCCTGGTTGAAGGCCGCCACCACCAGATAGCCGTCGGCGGTCGGGAATCCGCCCATCGGCACCACGGTTGGATGCGCGCCGCCGGTGCGCCTAGGCACCTTGCCGGTCAATTCGTAGTACGGCACGTAGTAGCCGAGGATGTTGAACAGGCAGTCGAAATTGCTGACGTCGATGAACTGGCCCTTGCCGTGGCGCTCCTTCTCGCGAATGCCGACAACGATCGACATCGCCGCATACAGGCCGGGAATGAAGTCGCCCACCGACAGCCCTGCGCGTACCGGCGGTCCGTTGGCCTCGCCGGTCAGCGACATCAGCCCCGACATCGCCTGAATCACGCCATCGAATGCCGGACGGTCACGCAGCGGGCTGTCCTGTCCGAAACCGCTGATCGCGCAGTACACCAGCCCCGGGTGACGCTGCCCCAGCACGTCGTAGCCGAGGCAGAGGTTTTCCATAACGCCCGGACGAAAGTTGTGAATCAGCACGTCCGCCTGCGCGATCAGTTGTTCGAGCAGTTTCTTGCCGCGCGGCGTCTTGATGTTGATCGCCACGCTGTGCTTGTTGCGGTTGACCGCTGCGAAGAAATGGCTGATGCCGTCGTCGTGCGGCGGCGTGCCACGCGCGGTGTCGCCACGCCCTGGCGCCTCGACCTTGATCACGGTGGCACCAAGGTCGGCGAGGATCATCGAGGCAAAAGGTCCAGCGATCACGTGTGTCAGGTCAACAATTGTGATGCCCGCCAGGGGCAGGCGGTCCTGTGGGGTGAGCTGGAGATTGGCTGCGTTCATGCGCGTTACCCTTTGCTGAGTCCAGCGAGCCGGCCAGGCGCTTCAGCCAGCACGGCGGCGGTATGCGCGCCAAGGCCCGGCGGCCCCTGGCGCGCGCCGCGTGAGCCGTTGAATGTGAGCGGCGGTCCGGCGGTGGTGATCGTGCCACCCGCCGGGTGATCGACTTTGATCATCACGCCGCTGTCGCGCACGGTGTCGTCGTTCATCGCCTCGGTCAGGCTGTTGAGCGGCCCGTTGGGCACGTCGGCGCCGTCGAGCACGGCCAGCCAGTGCGCACGGGGTTTGTGGCGGAACAGGTCGTTGAGCAGCGCATTGACCTTGGGACGGTTGGCGACGCGCTCGACGATGGTGGCATAGCCCTCCCGCGTGCCGTATTCCGGAATGCCCACCGCGCGGCACAGCCGCTGCCAGTATTCGTCGCGTGTGGCGGCGATCACGAACGGCCCGTCGGCGGCATGGAACACATCCCAGGGACAAGCCTGGGGATGCCCGCTGCCCATGCGCGGCAAGTCATGGCCGACGGCGAGCACCTGCTGCAGGCGCAGGCTGAGCAGCGAGATCATCGCGTCGAGCATGCCCAGCTCGACTTTCTGCGGCTGGCCGCTGCGGTTGCGCGCGATCACCGCCATGACGATACCCAGCGCGCCGACCACGCCCGACAGAATGTCGGCGATCGGGACTCCCGCCGGCAACGGCTCTCGGTCGGGCTCGCCAGTGATGCTCATCAGCCCTGACATCGCCTGCAACACCACGTCCAGCCCCTGCTTGTTGCTGCGCGCGCCGGTGGCGCCGAAGGCCGAGATCGCGGCATAGACGATGCGCGGGTTGAGCGCGACCAGGCGCTCGTAGTCCAGTCCCAGCCGCTTCATCGTGCCCGGCCGGAAATTTTCGACCACCACGTCGCCGCCGCGGATCAGCGACTCGACCTGCCGCCGGCCTTCCGGGGTTTTGAGATCAATGACCACGCTTTTCTTGTTGCGGTTGAGCGCGAGAAAGCCGACATGCTCGCCCTTGATACGTACGGTGCCGGAGGTGCGGAAGGCTTCGCCGTCAGGCGGCTCGACCTTGATCACCTCGGCGCCGTAGTCCCCCAGCAGCATGGTGCACATCGGCCCCGCCGCGTGGTGGGTGAAGTCGATGACACGTATGCCCTGCAGCGGCAGTCCGTCCGCCTGGTTCATACCGTGCCCGGATCAGAGTTCGCCGTGCCCGCGCGGCACGATACCCAGCTCGGCATCCGGACCGAAGCCACCCAGCGGCGCGTAGAGCTCGCGCCGCTTTGCCACCGCCGCGCTGGCGCCGTTGCGTCGCACTTCCTTGAAGAACGCGAAATCGCCCTCCTCGAAGCGCAGCTTCAGGCCCAGCGTGTGGCCGACATACAGCTCGGTGAAGGCCTGGCCCATGCCCATCGCTTCCCACACCAGGTGGCTGTAGGCCTTGCCGGAGACGATGCCGTCAATCGGCAGCAGGGCGATCCGGCGCGCCTCATTCATCGCCTCGTCCGCCACCTTGTCGCCCGGGACAGCGCGGTTGACCAGTCCGATCAGCGAAGCCTCGCGACCACTCCAGGTGCGGCCACAGACCATCATCTCGCGGGTGCGCTTATAGCCGATCAGGTGGGCATAGAGCCGGATCAGCGTGATGCCGGAGATGCCGCCGACCTGGCCGAGGTTGCCGATGTGCGCGTCCTCGGCAGCGATAGAGATGTCGCAGCAGGCTTGCAGCTGGTTGCCGAGCTCGATGCAGTGCCCGCTGATCTGGGCAATGGTCGGCTTCAGCGAGAAAAACAGCCGCCGCCAGACTTGGCGCAGGTCGCGCTGCAACGTCAACTGGTGGCGGTTGGGCAGGCCGCGCTCGTTGGTCTTGGAGCGGGTGCCGAAACCGTCGAAATAGCCTTCGAGGTCGTGCCCGCCGCAGAAATGATCACCCTCGCCGCGGATCACCACTACCTTGACGTCGTCGTTCTTTTCCCAGTCGTCGATTGCCGCGACCAGCTGCTCCTCGCCCCAGAACGGCGCGGCATTGCGCTTGCCAGGGTTACTCAGCGTCACCGTCGCGATCTTCGATTCGGGATCGACCCGGTATTTCACGTATTCATAGGGATACTTTTTGGGTTCTGCGTTCATGCGCTTGCCTTTGTCGGTCGGATCCGGTCGGAATTTCGGATTGCGCGGCCATGGCATGGCCATTCCGCAACTATTTGTGCGTATATCGCACTTATGTGCGATATACGTAATCCAGTGTAGGCCGATCAACGGCCACGGTCAACCCCGCTAGCCTCAACAGGGCTGCGCCGCTAACATGTATGACCTTGATGGCTCAAAAAACGAAACCGAAAACCCCGGCCGCGAAGACACCCGCCGGCATTGCCATGCGCGATTACGTGCAGTCGCTCGAACGCGGACTGGCCGTGCTGAAAAGCCTGGGCGGGCTGGCAGCCGGTGCCGGCATGACGCTGGCGGATGTGGCGAAGGCCACGGCAATGACGCGCGCGGCCGCAAGGCGTTTCCTGCTCACGCTCGAAGCGCTCGGTTATGTCGGACGCGGCGACGGCGGCTTCCACCTGCTGCCCAAGACGCTGGAGCTGGGCTACTCCTACTTGGCGGCCCAATCGCTGGCGCAGATCGCGCAGCCCCATCTGCAGCAGCTGGCGCGGCAGATCGGGGAATCCTGCTCCGTGCTGGAATATACAAACGGATCAATCATTTACATCGCCCGGGTGACGGTAAACCGGCTGGTAGGCACCAATCTGTCGGTCGGATCGACGCTGCCGGCCTACTGCACTTCCGCCGGCCGGGTGCTGCTGGCGGCCCTGCCGGATGACGAACTGGCCCGCTATCTGCGCGACAC
>JAHCLD010000038.1 GCA_026125585.1 Burkholderiales bacterium | reverse complement strand
TCATGCGCTTCACCGTGCAGGTGATGAACCGCATGCATCTCGCGCGCATCGTGCGCGACCTGCGCAGGATTCCGGAAGTCGTGCGCATCAATCGCATCAAGGGCTGAACGCCCCCTTCCGCTATCCCGGACAAACAACGGATTGGGCTGCACCGGGCCATGAGCCAGCCTCCAACGTTTCAGGATGTCGAGGCGTTTGTCCGCACTTTCGCGGGGCTCCGTCAGCAGCAGGTAGTGGCACCAGATACAAGGCTCGAAGCCGATCTGGGCATCACCGGAGATGACGGAGATGAATTGCTCCAGGAGGCATCAAGACATTTCGGAGTTCAACTCGCTCATCCGGTGTTTGGGTATCGGCCAGCATTTTGCCTTGCCGAAGACGAGCATCTCTTTCATGGCGAGGGATTCGACCTGCTTGGAATCGGCACATTTGTTCGCTGGCTTCGGAAAGAACCCCGGCCTCGCGTACGCGACCTCACGGTGGCGGAGCTGCAAAACGCCATTCTTCGTTTAAAGCAGACCGATGCGCCGCCTGACACCTCGCTGAAGCACACGCGTGTGAAATAAGACAGCACTCAGGCTGTCGCGGTCGCAGCGCCCAGATCAACCGTTGAAGCCCGCCGGACAGGATTTCCTGGCAACGCCGTCACTTCCGGCGGCAGGCGCTATGACCGTCGTTCCAGCCCATCATGTAATCGGCGTCCTCGCGGAAACGCCGCTCGTCGCGGCGCTGCGCGCCTTCGGCCGAAGTGCAGCCGTCGGCGTGCCCCTGGCGGAAGGCGGGCGAGTAACCGGCAAGATTGAAGCGCGGCTTTTGCGGCGGCGGGCTGCCGCAGGCCGCCAGCAGCAATGCCGCGAGCAGCAGCGCGCCGGTTTTCGCGAAGGCGCCGCTCATCCCGCCGGCACCGGACGGCCGTCGCGGATCCTCACGCGCTGACCGACGCCGACATCGGCGCCCGCGGCCGTGAACGTGCGGATGCTGCGGTCATCCATGCGCACGCGGATTTCGTAATGCACGTTCCTGTTCATGTTCTTCTCGATTTCATGTCCGGCATAGGCGCCGGCTCCGGCGCCGACCACGGTCATCGCGGTGCGTCCGCCGCCGCCACCGACCTGATTGCCGAGTATGCCACCGACCACGCCGCCGGCAACCGCGCCGACGCCGCTGCCCTGCCCCGCGGCTTCAACCGCGCGCACCGACTCGACCACGCCGCAGGCCGCGCAGGCCGAAGCCGCAGGCTGCACAGTGCTCCGCTCCGCCACCGGCGCTGCGGCCTTGCGCGCGGCCGGCTGCTCCAGCAGGGACTGCGACTGCGCGCCCGGCAGCATGCCGGTCATCGCGGCGATGCCCAGCATGCTGGCAATGATCACCGCGATCCCGGCAATCAACAGCGTCGGATAAAGCAGTGCCGGCACGTTGCGTGTCGCCGGCGCCGGATGCGGATCGTGGGTCGTACTCATGGCCTTGTCTCCAGTCGAAAAATCGGGTGGACCGGCATTGCCGGCCGCTGCCACCGGATTACTTCCGCAAGAGGGATGCCAGAAAAAAGTTGTTTAAAAACAAGTACTTATAGACATGCTTTCCAGCCTGGCGTCGCCGGGCGGCGACAATCCTGCCGAAACCTCACACCAGTGACCGTTGATGCCCGGAATTTGCCGGTCTGCGGGTGGAGACGCCGCGGCTTTTCAGGCCCGCACCGGCTTGAACAGGCGGGGATCGAGCTGGTGGCGCTGCAGCAGCTTGTAGAACTCGGTGCGGTTGCGCTTGGCCAGCCGCGAGGCCTGGGTCACGTTGCCGTCGGTGATCTTCAGCAGCTGCGCGAGATAGTCGCGCTCGAACTTGCGCCGCGCCTGCTCGAAGGACGCAAGCTCGGTCTGCTCGCGCTGGATCGCCTGCTGCACCAAGTTCGCCGGGATCAGCGGCGTCGTCGACAGCGCGACCGACTGTTCGATGACGTTGTAGAGCTGGCGCACATTGCCCGGCCACGAGGCCGACACCAGCTGCTCGACGGCCTCCGGCGACAGGCCGCTGACGTTTTTCTGGTAACGCTCCGCCAGCTCGCCGAGGAAATGCCCGGCGAGCAATGGAATGTCCTCGCGCCGCTCGGCCAGCGACGGCAGCGCCAGCGACACCACCTTCAGCCGGTAGAAAAGGTCTTCGCGGAAATTGCCCGCCGCCATCTCGCCCTCGAGGTTGCGGTGGGTCGCCGAAATCACGCGCACGTCGATGGGCGTGTTCTGCAGCCCGCCGACCGGGCGCACCTGCTTCTCCTGCAGCACGCGCAGCAGCTTGACCTGCAGCGCCTGCGGCATGTCGCCGATCTCGTCGAGCAGCAGCGTGCCGCCGTCGGCGGCGAGAAACAGGCCGCGGTTGTCGCGCACCGCGCCGGTGAAGGCGCCCTTGACGTGGCCGAAGAGCTCCGACTCGAGCAGCGGTTCCGGAATCGCGCCGCAGTTGATCGCGACAAAAGGACGGTCGCGGCGCGGGCTCGCGGCATGCACCGCGCGCGCCAGCAGTTCCTTGCCGGTGCCGGATTCGCCCTGGATCAGCACCGCGGCATCGCCTGCCGCGACCAGCCGCGCCTTCGCCAGCACCTCCTCCATCGCCGGGTTGCGGGTGATGATGGATTTGCGCCACGCGCCGTCGTCGGCGCCGGCGGCATTGGGCACACCGGATACCGCCAGCGCGCGCTCGATCTCGACCAGCAGCGCCCGCGCGTCGAAGGGCTTGGTCAGGTAACCGAAGACGCCGCCCTTCACGGCCGCGACCGCGTCGGGAATCGTGCCGTGCGCGGTGAGGATGATCACCGGCAGCGCAGGATTCTCGGCGCGGATCGCCTCGAACAGCGTGATGCCGTCCATGCCGCCCATCTGCAGGTCGGTGACGACCACCCGCGGCCGCGACACCGCGAGCTGCGCCAGCGCGCGCTCGCCGCTGTCGGCCACGGTCACGCCGTAACCCGCCGCCTCCAGCCGCAGCTGCATCAGCCGCAACAGTCCCGGATCGTCGTCCACCACCAGGATCCGCGCCGCACTCATCACCTTCATGTTCATGTCCATGTCTGTCTCCCGCATTGATTCCTGAATGCCGCGGCTATTTCTTCCGCGGCGCGCCGCCTTCGCGGCCCGTCATGTTGCGCTCCAGCGTCATCAGCGCATCGAGTTTCTGCTGCAGCCCCTGGGTGCCGGCCTCGAGCCGGCGCTGCTCCTGCAGGAACGCCGTCATCAGCAGCGCCAGGCCGCGCAGTCCGCCGTCCGCGCTGCGCGTCACCGGCTCCAGCACCTCCAGCGCACGCGCCTCGTCGCCGGGCGCCGCGCCGGGCAGCGTCGCCAGCAGCGCGTAACGCAGCCGGTTCAGGTCCGTGCGCGAGCGGGCCAGCGCGCGGCGCACGTTTTCCTGCTCGCGCGCCAGTTCGGGTCCCGTCAGCTGGCGCGCGCGCGCGTAAAACGCCAGCATGCGCGCAAGCTCCGCGCCATCGTCGCGCGCGTCCTCCACCGGCGGCGGAATTTCCTGCACGACATCGCCGCCGCGCTGCGCCACGCACCCGGCAAGCAGCAGCGCCGGCAACAACAGCAGGAAAGGCCCGATGCGGGGCCCGATGCCCGCGCGCCTCATGCCGGCGCCGCCTGCCGCAGCGGCAGCCTCAGGCGCAACCGCGCGCCGGACTGCCGCGGCTCATCGACCACCTCGACGGTGCCGCCATGGGCCTGCGCATAGTCGCGCACCACCGACAGCCCGATGCCCGAGCCGCGCAGGGGGCCGCCGGCGGCGCTGCGCCCGCGGAAAAACGGATCGAACACGCGCTCCCGCTCCGCCGGCGGTATGCCGGGCCCCGCGTCCGAGACATCGAGCAGCACGTGCGCGCCGTCGCCGCGCACATCGAGCTCGATGACGCCGCCTTCGGGCGAAAACTTCACGGCATTGGACAGCAGGTTGTCGAGCATGATGCGCAGTTTCTCCTGATCGGCCTCGAGCGTGATGTCCTCGATGTGCGGCGCCACGCGCAGCGCGCGGGCGCGCAGCGCGAGATTCTGGTCGTCGAGCACGCGGGCAACCACGCGGCGGACCTCGATCTGCGCGAAGCGCATCGCGCTGCGCTGGTACTCCGCGGCGCCGTAGGACAGCAGATCCTCGATGAGGCGCTGCAATTCTATACTGTTGGCACGCAGGATCTCCGCCACTTCCTGCTGCTCCGGCGTGAGTTTCCCGAGCGCCTCCTCCGACAGCAGCTCCGAGCCCTCGCGCAGCGCGGTCAGCGGCGTCTTCAGCTCGTGCGACACCTGGCGCAGGAAGCGGTTTTTCTGCTGCTCCAGCTCGTTCAGCCGGTGGCGCAGCCACTCGATGCGGCGCCCCACCATCTGCAGGTCGCGCGGGCCGCTGACGGCGACCGGCACCATGAAGTCGCCGGTGCCCATGCGCCGGATCGCCGCGTCGATCTGGCGGATCGGCCGCGCGATCAGCACCGTGAAACCCGCCGCCAGCAGCAGCGCCACCGGCACCAGCGCGAGCATCTGCCAGAAGGTGATGACCTGCGCCCGCGCCGCGGTCTCGCGCATCGCCTCGATCTCGCGGTCGATCAGGCGGTCGCCGCGCTCGATGATGCCGCGCGCGTGCGCGTCGAGCTGCGCGAAGGACTCGGCGGCGCTGCGCAGCCCGGCGCCGCCGGCGGGGCCGCGCAGCACGGCATGGATCAGGGCTTCCACGCGGACGATCTCGTCGAGCGCCATGCGCTGCTCGGCGTCGAAGGGCAGCTCGGCGAATTCGCCGGCGACCTTCAGGAAGGCCTCGCGGTTGCTTTCGTAGGCGTCGAGCAGCGAGCGGTCACCGAGGATCACCATCTGCCGGGCGTTGCGCTCCAGCGTGCCCAGCAGCTCGGCCAGCCGCCGGCTCGCCTGCGTCGACTGCACGGCCTGCTGCACCGCGCGCTGGCTGCGGTTGGCGAACTGGTTGATCGACACCGCGTTGTTGATCAGCGCGAGGATCAGCGGCAGCGCGACCATCGCGAAGCCGACGACCAGCAGCCGGGGAAATGAATTGGGTTGCAGGAAACGCATGCCAGCGCGCGGCCCGGTCCAAACCGCCCCCGGTCTTACGTGCCCTGCCGGTTCTTGTCTTCAAGCACCTTGATCAGGCCGTCGATGCCGGAGCGCCCGATCTCCGTATTGAACTGCCCGCGGTAGCTGATCACCAGGCTCGCGTTCTCGGCGACGATGTCGGTGACCTTCCACTGCTTGTCGGTCAGTGTCATCCGGTAATCGATGGATATCGGCGGCCGCCCCGGTTCCCGCACCAGCGTGCGCACCGTGGTGTAGTCGTCGCCGGGCTTCATCTGCAGCGGCCGGATCTCGATCCTGCGGTCGACGCCGGACACCTCGGCCAGCGCGGCGGTGTAGGTGCGCACCAGCAGCGAGCGGAAGGCGTTTTCCAGGGCGGTGCGCTGTGTCGGCGTCGCGTCGCGCCAGGACCGGCCCATCGCGAGCTGGGTCATCGCGCGGAAATCGAAATGGGGCAGCACCTTCTTCTCGGCGAGATCCTCCAGCACCCGGCGGTCGCTGTTCTGCTTCAGCACGGCCAGGACTTCCTCGACCGTGTTCTTGACCAGCGCGTCGGGCGCGGTCTGCGCGCGCGCCGCCGTCAGCGGCAGCAGGAACACCAGGGCAAGTACCGCGGCAATGGCGTTTTTCATGTTGTTGTCATCCCTGTTCTGTTGTGATGTGAAGATACCCGCGTTAGGCCGCGTCATGGCGTGAATGTTCCGCCTTCCCCGGCACAAATCCCGTGAAATCCGGAGAAAAATCACAAATCGCCGCCGAAACAGCCGCCTGGCCGCGGATGCCGCGCCGCAACCGTCGCAACCGTCGCCGGACGGAGACAGTGCCGCCCTTTGTTATGATCGGCGGCCGATCCATGCACAGGAAGACCCGCCGTGAAACTGCTGCGCTACAGCCTCAAACACGAACCGCGCGCGCTGGCCCGCCTCGGCGTGCTGATCGCGCCCGACCGCGTCGCCGACCTGCGCGCCGGTTACGCGCTGCACCTGACGCGGCGCGCCGGCAACGCCAAGGGCCGTGAACTGGCGGCGATCTGGATGCCGTCGTACATCACCGAGTTCCTGCACCTCGGCGAACAGGGATGGATCGCGCTCGCCGACGCCTACACCTTTCTGGCCGACCTCGCCCCCGGCGCGCCCGATGCCGCGGGACTGCACGGCGAGCCGCTGTTCCTGCCGCTCACCGACTGCCGCGTCTACGCGCCGCTGCGGCCGTCGAAGCTGATCGCCGTCGGCCGCAACTACCCGGGCTACACGCAGTTCCCGGGCAAGGCGCCGGGCAAGATTCCGACCGGCTTCATCAAGACCGCGTCGGCGATCACCGGCCCGGGGCGCGACATCATCAAGCCGCGCATCACGCAGGCGCTCGACTGCGAAACCGAACTGGCGGTGGTCATCGGCAAGCGCTGCAAGGACGTGCCCGAGGAAAAAGCCTGGGACGTGATCGCCGGCTACACCATTCTCAACGACGTCACCGCGCGCGACCTCGGCGCGCTGGAGAAACAGGGCGGGCACATGTTCCTCGCCAAGACCTTCGACCGCTTCGCGCCGCTGGGGCCGTGGATGATCACCCGCGACGCGATTCCCGACCCGATGCACCTGCGCATCCAGACCCGGGTCAACGGCGAGACGCGCCAGGACGGCAACACCCGCGACATGCTGTTCAGCATCCCGCAGCTGGTCTCGCATTTCTCGCAGATCACGCTGATGCCGGGCGACATCATCGCCACCGGCTCGCCCGGCGGCGGCGCGCTGGCCAATCCCGACTGGTACCTGAACGCCGGCGACGTCGTCGAATCGGAGATCGAGGGCATCGGCATCCTGACCAACGGCGTGGTCGACGAGCCGCCGCCGGCCTGAGACGTGAACTCTCCCTCCCGGAGGGGGAGAAAACAGGTTCAGCGCGGGAGTTTTCCGATCTTCAGTCCGCCCGCGAGCTGGTCGAGCGCGGCGAGCAGCGCCTCCGGCATCGGCACGCCGTTTTTCTCGCGGTCGGCGCGCGTGGTGTGCGTGCCTTCGCCCGGCAGGCGGATGCGGTCGACGCCGGGCAGGCGCTGCGAATCGCGGATGTCGCGGATCAGCGTGTCCATGCCCGCCTTGAACGCCTTCAGTTCCTGGAACGCTTCGATGTGGATCGCGACGATGGCGTGGCCGGTGTTGGTCACGCTGGTGTCGTCATTGTTGAAGTCGACGACGTCCCTGCCCATCGCCGCGCCGTTGAGGTTGCCGGCGAGCATGCCGAGGACCAGCGCGAGGCCGTAGCCCTTGTAGCCGCCGATCGGCAGCAGGAAGCCCTCGTTCGCGCGCTTCGGGTCGGTCAGCGGATGGCCGTTGCGGTCCATCATCCAGCCCTCGGGCATCGTCTCGCCGCGCTGCGCCTTGGTCTTGACCTTGCCGTAGGCGGCGACGGTCGTCGCCATGTCGAGAATCACCGCCGGCTCCTCACCCGCCGGCACCGCGACCGCGATCGGATTGGTCGACAGCAGCATGTCGAGCCCGCCCCAGGGTGGCAGGTGGTTGGCGCTGCCGACGGCCATGTAGAGGCCGATCATGTCGTGCGCCAGCGGCATCGTCGCGTACAGCGACGCCGGGCCGGCATGGTTGCTCCGGCGCGCGCCGACCCAGGCCACGCCCGCGGTCCTCGCCTTCTCGATCGCCTTCGCGGCGGCGAACTTCATGACCAGGTGGCCCATGCCGTTGTCGCCGTTCACCAGCGCCATGCCCGCCAGTTCGCGCTCGATGCGGATGTCGGGCCGGACGTTGACCGCGCCGCCCTGGATGCGGCGGATGTACTGCGGCAGGCGGAACACGCCGTGGCCTTCGGAACCGTTGATGTCGGCCTGGGCCATCAGTTGCGCGATGGTTTTCGCGTCTTCGCGCGGCACCGCGACCGCCTCGAAGGCGGCGGCGATGAAGGCGCGCAAATTGTCGCCCGACACCCGTTGCTGCTGCTTTTGATCAGCCATGATTGTTGTCCGGATTGTTTTCTTCGAGTTCGACCAGCGCGCCGAGAAAATCCTTCGGGTGCACGAAGGCGATGCGCCCGCCATGCACGTTCAACTGCGTCTTGCCGGCGCCGAGCACCTGCACGCCGGCGGCGGCCAGTTCTTTCGTGGTCTGCCCGACGTCGTCGACGCCGATGCAGAAATGATGGATGCCGCCCTTCGGATTGCGTTCGAGAAACTTTGCCACCGGCGAATCCGGCCGCGAAGGTTCCATCAGTTCGATCTTCGCGTTGCCGAGATCGACGTAGGTCATGCGCACGCCCTGTTCTTCGTTGACCTTGATCACGCCGGCGGTCAACCCGTAGGTCGCCTCCAGCTTGCGCAGCGCCGCCGCAAGGTCGGGCACGACGATCGAGACATGGCTGAGGCCGGTGATCATGTATTTTATAAGTATTTGATTTTAAATGACTTTTTCTTTTCTCAATTCGCTGATGCGGGCATCGCTGAAACCGAGCTCCTCACGCAGCACCGCTTCGGTGTGCTGGCCCAGCAACGGCGGGGCGCGGCGGATGCTGGGCGGCGTGTCGCTGAAACGAAAGGGAATGCCGAGCATTTTCACCGCGCCCGCGGTCGGGTGTTCGACCTCGGTCACCATACCGCGCGCGATCGCATGCGGCGCGGCCAGCGCCTGCGCGACGCTGTTGATGCGGCCGCAGGGAATGCCCGCCGCCGTCAGTTTTTCGATCCACCGTTCCGCGCCTTCGCGTTTCAGTTCGGCACCGATCAGCGCATCGAGCGCCTCGCGGTGGCCGACGCGGTCCGGGTTCTTCGCGAAGCGCGGATCGGCCGCCCATTCGGCATGTCCGAGCACCCCGGCGAACTTGGCGAACTGGCCGTCGTTGCCCACCGCCACCGCGATCATGTCGTCGCGCGTCGGATAGGCGGTGTAAGGCACGATGTTCGGGTGCCCGTTGCCGAAACGCCCGGCGTTTCTGCCCGAGACCAGATGGTTCGAAGCGACGTTGGCGAGCATCGCCAGCCCGCTGTCGAACAGCGACACCTCGACATGCTGGCCGCGGCCGGTCGCATGCCGCGCGTTGAGCGCCGCGAGCACCGAGTTGCAGGCCAGCATGCCGGTGCAGATGTCGACGATGGCGACGCCGTATTTCATCGGCGTGCCGTCCGGCTCGCCGGTGATGCTCATCAGGCCCGATTCCGCCTGCAGGATGAAATCGTAGCCGGGCAGCCCGGCCTTGGGGCCGGTCGAGCCGTAACCGGTGATCGAGCAGCGCACGAGCTGCGGCGCATTCGCCTGCAGCCAGTCGTTGCCGAAGCCCCATTTCTCCAGCGTGCCGACCTTGAAGTTCTCGACCAGCACGTCGGACTTGCGGATCAGCCCGGCCAGCACGTCCTGCCCGGACTTCATCGCCATGTTCAGCGTGATCGAACGCTTGTTGCGGTTGATGCCGAGGTAGTAGGCCGATTCGCCCTCGGCGAAGGGCGGCCCCCAGCTGCGGGTGTCGTCACCGGCGCCCGGCGGCTCGACCTTGATCACGTCGGCGCCCATGTCGCCGAGCATCATCGTGCACAGCGGACCGGCGAGGATGCGCGTCAGGTCGAGGACGCGGACGCCCGTGAGGGCGCCCCGGGGTTCTGCGGAAGACATTTTGACTGGCGCGGAATCGATTCGGTCAGGGAAAGCGTGAGCAGCAGGCCGGTGAGCGGTTGGAGGCGGGCAACCCCTCTTGCGCTGCCCCGCCGATCCACTTGCCGCTTACTGCCCGCCGCCTGCCATTTACCGCTTTTTCCGCCGCATCGACGGCGGCGCGTTGAGATCGCGCTCGTAGCCGTCGACGTACTTTTCCAGCTCGCGCTTCGCCTGCATGCGGAATTTCTGGAAGTTCGGCTTGCGGCCGGCGAGGAAGGCATCCATGCCTTCGTTCGCCTCGGGCGAGCCCCAGACGTGCGCCAGCAGTTCCATGCCGTGCTGCCAGGACGAGTACAGGTTGTCGGATTCGAAATTCAGCGACTTCTTGGTCATCCGGAGGGTCAGTGCGCTGTGGCCCTTCATGGTCTCGCACCACTTGAGCGTTTCCTTCAGCAGGTCCTTCTGCGGCACGCATTTGTTGATCAGGCCGATTTCCGCGGCCTCCTTCGCCGGGAAGCGGCGGGCGCAGAAAATCATCTCGCGCGCCAAGCGCTCGCCGATGATGCGCGGCAGGTACTGGGTCGCGCCGACGGTCGGGCAGGCGCCCACTTTCGCGCCGGTCTGGCCGAGCACCGCGTTCTCGGAAGCGATCACCAGATCGCACCACAGCGCGAGTTCGTGGCCGCCGCCCATGCACCAGCCGTTGACCATCGCGATCACCGGGATCGGCAGGCCGCGGATCGTCATCGCCAGCCCGAGCATGCGGTCGTTCCACATGTAGGCGTTGGTGAAGTTCAGGCGCTTCATCGCGTAGAAGTCGCCGCCGGCGGAGAAGGAGCGGTTGCCCTTGCCGGTGATGACGGCGCAGACGATGGACGGGTCTTCGCGGGTCGATTTCAGCGCGTCGATCATCTCGTCGAGCGACTGCTCGCGGAAAGCATTCAGCACCTTCTCGCGGTTGATGGTGATCCAGGCCACCTGGTCCTTCACCTCGTAGATGATGTCGCTGTACTTGCGGCTTTTGGACTTCCGGGCTTTCGCGGCCATGATTCTCCCCACCGATCGGTTGTTCTGGAAAGCGGCGATTTTAGCAGAAGGCTCCTCGGCGATTGACAGCACCGGGGGGCGTCTTTATCGTGGATTTGCGGCGCCCGGACACAGTTCACAAGATGACGCCGCCCATCCCGCAAACGGAGGACAACGCATGACCGCGACACCGGAATGCAGGTTTTTCGCGTGCTCCCCGGCCTGCCGGGTGCCGCCCGTTGGGTCAGCGTCAAGCACGATTGGCACAACGAATTCAGAGATGGGCTAAAGGGCGATGCGTTACGTCATCTGCAAACTACGGCGCTGCCAAGATTGCGGGCAACCAGTGGGATCGAAGGACAGGTATTGCGAAAGGTGTGGCATAAAATTACCAAGAAATCCGAGATTTTTTGCTCTGCATCAAAATTCGGAAGTCGATAAAGCATCCAAGAGATTGATCGGGCCTCAATCCTCCATGCCTCGCGCTAAGGCTTCTACGATCACACGTAATACCTTTGGCGCACTCAGCGGTTGAAGCGACGAAGCAGATCGAGCCGAAGAAAAAGCACTCCGGCGAATCGACCCAGCACACCTCGGTGCGCAGCACCCAGAGATGGGCCTTCCGGAAAGCACAAAAACTATTTATGAAATGACTTCTATTAAAACTACTGTTATCTGAAGAATGCAATGGAGCCGAGAAAATGAAAATGTCAGGCGGAAAGGCGGCAGTGGAGGCATTGAGAGCTGTTGGTGTCGACACTCTATTTGGTCTTATGGGATCTTCAACTCTTGATATGTACGATGCGCTGTACGATGCAAAAGATATAAAACATATCGGGGTAAGGGATGAGAGGGCTGGGGCACATATGGCCGATGCATATGGTCGCATCTCTGGAAAACCAGGAGTAATTATTGCCGGGCAATCCGGCCCTGGTTCCACCAATCTAGTGACCGGGCTCGCACAAGCCAAGCTTGCATATTCACCCGTGCTTGCCATCACCGGTTTGCCAATGACTCAGCATGTGGGAAAAGACTCTTTCCAAGAAATTGATCAACATACGCTTTTCTTGCCAGTCACCAAGCGATCCTTCACGGTTCCAGTGGCAAAACGTATTCCCGAGTTCATATTTGATGCAATGCGAATTGCGAGTACCGGGAGGAAAGGCCCTGTCTTGCTCAACATTGCTCGGGATTTATTTTCTGCGCAGATTGATTATGAGGGGCCAAAGCGCGTCAACGAGACGCACTATGCAGGACAAGTCCCAGAAAGCGTAATCAAAGAAGTGCGCAAGTTGCTTGAAAACGCAAAATCACCAGCCATCATTGTAGGCGGCGGTGTTAAATGGTCGCGAGGCCATGAGGAAGTTTTAAAGCTGGCCGAAGCCCTTCAGCTACCAATGGTAGCTTCGTCTGGCCATGGAGATGTAATTCCGAACGATCACCCATTGTATTTTGGCTATGCAGGCCCAGAGCCCTACGGCAA
This sequence comes from Burkholderiales bacterium, assembly GCA_026125585.1. Taxonomy (GTDB): domain Bacteria; phylum Pseudomonadota; class Gammaproteobacteria; order Burkholderiales; family SG8-41. The sequence goes on along the minus strand of JAHCLD010000038.1, from coordinate 5,596 downwards.
TCCTGTTGCGAGAGCATTAATTCAAAACGCTGACGTAATACTTGCTTTAGGTACTCGTCTGGGTTTTAGCACCACGATGTATGGGAATGAGGTTATAGCTAAGGATACAAAAATTATTCAAGTAGAGCTTGATCCAGGAGCCATTGGGAATTACTACCCAGTACAACTAGGAATCGTAGGTGATGCCAAGCAATTCTCTGCTTGCTTATCAGAAAGTGCAGACCGTAATAAACCCACCAAATGTAATTGGACGGATCGGAATATTCGATTTCAGGCTCTTTGGAATGAATTATGGAGAGAACGAGAAATAACGCACACTCAGACGAGAAAACCTTTAAGCCCTGAGCGGGCTTTCAGCGAATTGCGAAGTGTTATGCCAAAAGACACGATTGTTGCACTAGATTCCGGGACGCTCTGCAGACAAGCGGCGGATTTGCTTCGTTACTATAAGTCTCCAGCATTACTGACACCTCTTGATTTTGCGCTTGTTGGCTTTGGATACGCGGCAGGAATTGGGGCAAAAGTGGCGGCTCCAGAGCGTCCGGTTATTTCACTGGCTGGTGATGGAGGTTTTGGAATGTCCGTAATGGAGATTTGTACATCAGTTCAATCAGGAATCAATACGGTCGGTATCGTTTTAGATAATGAATGCTGGGGGGCAGAAAAGGCATACCAGAGAGACTTTTATAACGAGCGCTATATTGCTGACAAGATAATTAGCCCTCGCTACGATGTTGTGGCCAAATCTTGTGGCGCCGAAGGATATTTTGTCACCGAACCTGGAGAACTCGCAGATGCAGTTGCGAAAGGGTTGAAAGCTGAAAAACCTGTAGTGATCCACGTAAAAATAGACCCTGACGCCATCGTCAGCTCCCGGAAAGATGCTCTCAAACATCGATTGCATAATTAAATTCCCAGATCCAATGAATACTGACTTTAGATAAAATATGATGGCTTTCTATTTCAGGAGGAAATCATGAAGAATAAAAAATCAATACGAATTAGTATTGCAGCGATGCTTATATTAAGCACAACTTTTGCAATTGCTCAGACTCAGAATTATCCGAATAAACCGATACGCATCATTGTTCCGAATACACCTGGCGGTCAGACCGATCTGCTGGGGCGTATGATTGGCCAGAAACTTTCCGAGAAATGGGGACAGTCCGTCATTGTAGATAACCGCGGTGGCGCAAATACCATTATTGGAATGACATTGGCAGCCAAGGCTGCACCGGATGGGTATACATTGGCGGTAACAAGCACCTCTTTGGCAATTAACCCTGGACTTGTCCGGGATTTGCCCTACGACGGGATTAAAGATTTAGCGCCAATAACGAATTTAGCCAATATCCCGTTCTTGTTGGTTGCACATCCATCAGTCCCGGCAAAATCCATCAAAGAGTTAATTGCGCTTGCCAAAGCACGGCCCGCACAACTCACCTTTGGGTCAGGAGGGAATGGCAGCCCCAGTCATTTGTCTGGTGAACTTTTAAACTCAATGGCCGGTATCAAAATTGTTCATGTCCCCTATAAGGGCTTGGGTCAATCGCTTGTTGGATTGCTTAGTGGGCAAGTAGATATGGTCTTCGCGGGCCCGCTCATTGTGTTGCCGCACGTCAATGCGGGGAAGCTACGTGCAATAGCTGTTGGAAGTCCGGCGCGATTTCCTGCAATGCCCGCCGTCCCGACAGTAGCGGAATCCGGATTACCTGGTTATGAAAGTGGAATCTGGTTTGGGATGGTGGCTCCGGCGGGCACTCCAATTCCAATTATCACGTTATTAAATAAAGAAATCGTAAGCATTCTTGCGCAAGCTGATGTTAAACAAAGAATGGAAGCAATTAATGCAACTATTATTGGAGATACTCCAGAGCAATTCTCGAATTTCATTAAATCTGAAACTGCTAAGTGGAGCAAAATCGCAAAAAACATACCTAAAGAATAGGTTATTCTTTTACGAAGATTTGCGGAATTCCTTAGCGCTAAATTACATGACTAATTCTGATTAAATTTTAAAATAAGATGAGCTGGAAAGCGGAAATCGAGCAAATACACGAGCGCCGTAGGTTAGCGGAGAATTGTGGTGGGACGGTAGCCGTAAAGAAGCATCATGCTGCTGGCAAGTTGACAGTGCGCGAGCGCATCTCGTCTCTCCTCGACAAAAATTCCTTTCAAGAAGTCGGAAAACTTGCTGGTCGCGCTAGCTATGATACGCAAGGGAAGCTTATCGACTTTGAGCCAGCACCCTATGTAATGGGAATAGGTCGAATCGGAGGTCGTCCAGTCGCTATTGGTGGAGAGGATTACACAATTCGTGCCGGAACGGGTTTTGGCTCTGATCGCCGTAAAGGTGGGCAAGGTGGATTCATCGAAGATCTTGCCTGGGAGTACCGTATCCCGATGATTAACCTGATCGATGGTACGGGGGGGACAGTTAATACGGCAAAGCGAAAAGGCTATACCGTAGTGCCGGGTTACGGCCAGGATGGTGCTGAACGTTCTGTTGATCTCATGGGAATTGTCCCTGTGGTGTCAGCCGTTATGGGAACAACCGCGGGCGCACCATCCATGCGTGCAATCCTCTCCCACTGGTCGATCATGGTCAAAGGAACGGGCCAAATATTCGCAGCTGGCCCCCCTGTGGTCGAACGCGCTTTTGGACACAAGCTACATAAAAATGATCTGGGCGGGGCAAAGGTTGCCGTCGATACGGCGGGCACTATCGATAACGTGGCAGAGAATGAGCAGGATTGCTTCGACCAGATCCGTCGATTCCTATCATACATGCCATTGAACGTGTGGGAACTGCCGCCAGTGGCGAAATGTGAAGACCCGATCGACCGGTGCGAGGATGCGTTAGCGAGTATCGTTCCACGCTCAAACCGTCAAGCCTACAACATGAAGAATCTGATTGGTTTGATTGTTGACCAAGATTCGATGTTTGAAATTCAGTCGACATTCGGGCGAGCTGTAATTACTTCACTGGCACGCATGAACGGTAATGTTGTGGGTATTATTGCCAACAACCCAATGGCTGGCGGTATTATGGATCACAAATCCGCCCGTAAGCAGGCTCACTTTGTTGAGCTTTGCGACATGTTTAACATTCCCTTAATATTTTTTGCTGATATTCCGGGATTTATGATCGGAAAAGAATCCGAAGAAAATGCGATTCTTCGTGATGGCGTACGTGCTCGTTACATTGGATTGCAAGTAACGGTGCCAGTGTTCACAGTTATCGTTCGAAAATGTTACGGAATGGCAGGTGGTGGCGTAATTGATCGCCGAGGATTGAATTTTAAGATCGCCTGGCCGTCCTCAGAATGGGGATCTTTGCCTATTGAGGGTGGTGTTCGGGCTGCATACAGGGGCGAAATCGAAAAAGCATCTGATCCAGCAAAGCGAGAAAAGGAAATCGAGGAAGAGTTGCGGCAATTGGCTTCGCCATTCCGAACTGCCGAGGCTTTCGCCGTTGAAGACTTGATCGACCCTCGAGAAACCCGCCCCTATCTTTGCAAGTTTATTGAAGCGTCAAAACCAAGAATGGCAACCCAACTGGGACCTAAAGCCAAGTACGGTGTGCGCCCGTAACTAGTCAGCATTCGTGGATTCCCAAAAATAACAATCGGTATTCAGAATGTTGAATTGACCATGATTAATGCTGAGCAGGAACGGGTCGACCTGCTGAATCAATTTGGCCCATTATTTGCACCCCGCACCGTGGCAGTTGTTGGCGCCTCCACTAAGGGGGCAGCGCTGGCCAATATTTTTATCAGGCGTATCCGGAGTTATGGATATTCCGGTCCGATATATCCAATCCATCCAACCGCAGAAACCATAGAGGGACTGCCAGCCTTTCCAAATCTGTGTGACACACCCGAAGTCATCGACTATGCCTACATAGCAATTGCAGCGGCTCAAGTGCCCCAACTCCTAGCGCAAGCAAATGGACATGTGCGGTATGCACAAGTCATTTCCAGTGGATTTGGCGAGAGCGAGGATGGGCAAGAGTTAGAACAGGCATTAGTTAGTGCAGCGCGCACTGGTGGCGTCCGAGTGCTCGGCCCAAATTGCATGGGAATTTACACGCCGAGAGGAAAAATTACCTATACCGAAGTCGCGTCATCAGAAATAGGCGGCGTGGGGATTGTTTCGCAGAGCGGTGGATTGGGTACAGACATTATTAGAAGAGGATTTGTTCGTGGCGTTAAGTTTTCTGGACTGGTATCGATTGGTAATAGCGTGGATATAAGCGCTGTAGATTTGCTGAGATTTTATCTGGCGGACAGGCAAACAAAAGTTATTGGCCTCTACCTGGAATCTTCCAAAAATGGTCGTGAATTGTTTAATGTGCTCCGTACCGCTCGCGCCAAAAAACCAGTCATTATTCTAAAAGGTGGTAGATCGATTGACGGTGCCATTGCAGCGTCTTCACACACTGGGTCACTGGCCGGTGATGATCGATCTTGGAATGCACTTGCCAAACAGACTGGCTCAGTGCTTGTTGAAACGCTTAGTGATTTTATTAATCAATTGCTGACATTCAGCTATCTGACCCCAAGACCAGAAAAACCCACCCAACATGTCGTCATGTTTGGAAATGGGGGTGGAGCAAGTGTTTTAGGAACAGATGCGTTTTCACGAATGGGTTTGCGCGTACCGCGCTTCGACCGCAAAACGCTTGAAGTACTGGGAACAATTCAGTTATCGCCGGGAACGAGCATAGCCAATCCAATTGATGCTCCAGTTGGCACCATGCAGCAAAATGATGGCCAAGTCGCAGAGCAGATACTGGATGCAGTATTTTCGAACGCCGATCCACAAGCATTGGTGATGCACTTAAGTATGCCAGCGTTTTCCGGCAGAACTAAAGCTGAAGTGCTTGAGAATTTAATTTCAGCTGCGCTGCGATCTAAGAAACGCTATCCGAAATGTGGACATTTCCTTTTGGTTTTGCGTTCCGATGGGAATCCTGAGATCGATCAGCGTAAGCGAGAGTTCAGAGAACGTGCAATATCGCTTGGTATCCCCGTATACGATGAGTTGGAGGAGACGGCTCGATGTCTGGCTGCCATGAGTAGTTATGAAAAATTTATTGGCACACGAATGCTGTCTGAATCGACGTGATAGTAATTTTATTTGCCTAAAATTTCTCATACTCCGAAACTTCCACCAGATTCAAATCCGGATCCCTGAAATAAACCGACCGGATCTCCCCCATCGCCCCGGTCTTGATGCAGGGTCCCTCGATGATCACGACCTGGTGTTTTTCCAGGCTGGCGATCACCTGTTCCAGCGGCACCGCCGCGATGAAACAGAAATCCAGCGTGCCGACGCCCGGCGCATGCGCCTTGGGTTCGTATTCCCTGCCCTTCACGTGGATGTTGATCTTCGAACGGCCGAACTTCAGCGCGAGGCGCTGGCCGTTGCGGAAGGTTTCGAGGGTCATGCCGAGCACTTCGGTGTAGAAGCGGATGATTGCGTCGGGCTGCGCGGTGGTCAGCACGAAGTGGTCGATGCGGTCGATCATGAGCGGGGCTCCTGTGCCTAAGTCGTCATTCCAGCGCGCCCCGAAGGAAGTCCCCTTGGGGGG